>SOKA01000006.1 GCA_004376105.1 Dehalococcoidia bacterium | reverse complement strand
GCACCGGTAGCCATATCGCCACCACACCAGACCCGAGGCTTACTTGTTTTGCCTGTAACCTCATCAGTAACAATTGTGCCCCACTTGGTAGTTTCCAGACCCTCAGTTGTTGATGGAATAATCGGATTAGGTCTGGTACCCAGAGCCGCTATGGCTAGTTCAACTTCAATAATGAACTCAGTGCCCGGCTTGGGAATAGGGCGACGCCGGCCACTGGCATCAGGCTCACCAAGTTCCACCTCATAGCACTCCATACCAACTACCCAGTTCTGGTCATTACCTATATATCGCTTAGGATTGGTCAACAGCTTAAATTGGATGCCCTCCTCCTTGGCATTCTCCAGTTCCTCGCGACGAGCCGGCATCTCCACCTCGGAACGTCGATAGACAATATAGACCTCCTCAGCACCAAGCCTGAGGGCACACCTGGCTGCGTCCATAGCCACATTACCGCCACCAATCACTGCCACCCTCCGGCCAATCTTCACCGGGGTATCATATTCAGGAAACCTATACGCCTTCATCAGATTGACCCGAGTTAAGAATTCGTTTGCCGAATAGATACCATTAAGGTTCTCACCAGGGATATTCAAAAACATTGGTGCCCCAGCCCCAGGCCCCAGGAAAACCGCCTGGTAACCACTACTTAGCAACTCATCTACACTTATTGTCTTACCCACCACCGAGTCCAATTCAAGCCCTACCCCTAAGGAGATAACATAGTTGACCTCGGCCTGCACAATGTCTTTGGGTAACCTGAACTCAGGGATGCCATATGTTAATACCCCACCAGCCACATGCAGTGCCTCAAAGATGGTAACACTATGCCCAAGCTTAGCCAAATCAGCCGCCGTGGTCAGCCCGGCTGGTCCTGAGCCGACCACAGCCACCCGTTTACCGGTTGGCGTAGGCTGTATTACTGGTGAGTTGACTAATCCCATATTAGCCCGCTCCCAGTCAGCCACATATCGCTCCAGACGACCGATAGCAATAGGAGCCCCCTTCTTAGCCAGAGAGCAGGTAGCTTCACACTGTGTCTCTTGAGGACAGACTCGTCCGCAGATGCCAGGCAGGCTATTCTTATCTTTAAGTATCCTCACTGCTTCAGGCATATCACCATCACCAACAGCCTTGATAAAGCCAGGAATGTCTATCTCTACCGGGCAGCCATCAATGCAGGCATGCCTGGGACACTGGATACAGCGGCTTGCCTCGGCTTGAGCCCGTTCAAAACTATAGCCCAAAGCAACCTCATTAAAGTTTCTAGCCCGTAGCTTGGGGGCTTGCTTTGGCATGGATACTCGGTTCAAGTCAAGTTTTGCCATATATACTTACCTGTGGACTCCTAATCAAGAATGAATGCCGCATTGACTCTGCCATCGCTCAAGAGAAAGCTTTTCTTCATCAAGGTAGATACGCTGACGGGCAAAGAGCAAATCCCAGTCTACCTGATGGCCATCAAAATCAGGGCCATCGACACAGGTAAACTTGGTCACCCCAGCCACTGATACCCGACAACAACCACACATGCCGGTGCCATCAACCATTATCGGATTCAGGCTGACAATGGTTTTAACCCCAAAGGGCTGTGTAGTTTTGGCACAAAATTTCATCATAATACTTGGTCCAATAGCAATTACCCGGTCAATCTTCTCACCACCCTCAAGCAGCTCCTTCAGCGGCTCTGTTACCACCCCTTTGCGAGCATAGGAGCCATCATCAGTAGTAACTATTAATTGGTCACTGACACTACCTAGTTCATACTCCCAAAAGAGTAAGTTCTTGCTCCGTGCTCCCATAATGGAAATAACCTTGTTACCCTTCATTTTTAAGGCCTTGGCGATAGGCACTATGGTGGCAACAGCAAATCCTCCAGCCACACAAATTACAGTGCCAAATTTCTCAATATGAGTAGGTAAACCCAATGGTCCGATAAAATCAGCAATAGAATCGCCGGCTTCCAACAAGGCTAGTCGGTGAGTAGTTGTTCCCACTTCCATAAAGACAACGGTAATGCTGCCCTCTTCCCTGTCCCAACCGGCAATCGTTAATGGAATACGCTCACCCCTCTCATCAATCCTGATGATGACAAACTGCCCTGGCTGAGCCTTCTTAGCCACATTAGATGCGGCAATCTTTAAAAGATAAATATCGGGCACTAAGTCCTGCTTCAATAATATCTCATACATTTACCCTAATCCTCTCCAGATGTTTCTTAACTTTAATGGTGGTAATCCTACCAAAGAATTTGCCGTCTAAAGGCACACTGAAAGCAGCGCTTGGCTTCTTTAGGAAAATAGCCAGATTCCTCTATACTCCTGCAGGATAAGAATCAAGGTTCCCACCGCCACGATGTGGAGTAAGAACCAGTGATAAGCACCCAGGCATAGCCAACCATTAAAAATAGAATTTAACCGCAGAATTATAATTTATCACCAAATAGTGTATCATTCAAGTCATTAATGGTTGCGTAATTGCCATTAAGGGTATAAGATAATAAGCACTTATATAAAAACTAATTTTTGAGGTGATAATAATGGCTATGGAACTGATTCATATCGGATTTGGTAATATATTAGCTATAAATAGAGTTATTGCCATAGTTACGCCAAACTCAGCCCCTATCAAACGCACCATGCAAGACGGCAAAAACAAAGGGCAACTAATTGATATGACCAATGGCAGAAGAACGAAAGCGGTTATTATCACCGATAGCGGGCACATCGTTCTGGCTGCCCTTGCCCCGGAAACTATCGCCGGCCGGTTACAAGCAAGTCGGGTAGATTCAGGGCTAAGATTAGAGCAAAGCGATGAAAAAGGCGAGCCATGAGAGCCAGTCCCCGTTCAGCTTGCCGACAAAGCCATTACTCATAGTCCTCTCCGGGCCCTCGGGGGCAGGTAAAGATGCGCTTTTAGCAAGAATGAAGCAGTCAGGCTACCCTCTTGAATATATTACTACTGTAACCACACGAACTCAGCGAGCTAAAGAGAGAGATAATGTAGACTATCACTTTATCTCGACGGGAAAGTTCCAGGAGATGATTAAAAATAATGAGTTATTAGAGTGGGCAAATGTCTATGGCAATTGGTATGGCGTGCCTAGGCAGCCGGTCAAACAAGCACTGGACAGGGGGCAGGATATAATAGTAAAGGTTGACACTCAAGGAGCAGCTACTATTAAAAAAATCCTGCCTGAAGCGGTATTCATCTTTCTCATACCACCGTCAATGGAAGAACTTGTCATGAGGCTAAATCAGCGCCATACTGAATCACCCTTTGACCTAGCCTTACGCATAAAAACTGCTGAGGCAGAAATAAAACAACTACCCCTATTTGACTATATAGTAGTGAACAAGCGGGATGAAGTTGACCTAGCAGTATCAGACATTAAGGCGATTATTACTGCCGAAAAGTGTCGGGTAAGCCCAAGGAAGATTACCCTATAGGCTCATTAGAATAGTGGGCGTAATAGGCGGGCAAACAAATAACCCAGCCCACCACAGACGGGAAAGGTTAGTATCCAGGCAGCGACAATCCTACGTGCCACCCCCCAGCGCACTGCCGAAAGCCGTTTGGTAGCTCCTACCCCCATGATAGCCGAAGTGACGCAGTGGGTGGTGCTTACCGGGATGCCGAAGCGCGAAGCGCCCCAAATAACTGAGGCTGCTGAGATATTAGCCGTAAAGCCATGAATTGGTTCAAGAGCAGTAACCTTCACCCCCACTGTCCTGATAACTCGCCAGCCGCCAATAGCCGTACCTGAGCTAATGGCTAAGGCTGATATAGCTATTACCCACCACATGCTAGGATCCCACAAGGAGAGACGATCCCAGAGACTAGTATCCTTATAAAAAATCACCAGCGCCATAGTGATGACACCTATAGGCATCTGACCATCGTTCAGGCCATGGCTATAAGCTAGAAAGGCAGTGGTAAGCCATTGCAGACGGCTAAAAATAACTCGCATTCTAGCCGGGGCACTTCGCCTGAACACCCAGAGTAGAATAACCATCAGGGCAAAACCACCGATAAAGCCCAAGGCAGGAGCGGTAGCCACTGCCAACAGGGTCTGCGACAAACGGTAACCCCACCCCCACATTACAGCCCCGGTACCAGCCAAAGCTATCCCGGCGGCAGCCAGCCCGGCGACAAAACCATGAGTTATACTTACTGGCAAGCCATAATAGGTAGCGATAGTGCCCCAGACAATAACCGCAGCTAAACCAGCAATCACTGGCACATAGCTGAACTCCAAGATAACTTTTGGGGCTAGAATCCCTTGCCCAATGGTTATGGCAACTGCGGTGCCGGTAGCAGCACCAGCAAAATTAAAAAAGGCAGCCAGTATTATGGCGTTGCGGGGGGAAAGGGCACGAGAGCCAACCGAAGCAGCAACGGCATTAGCGGCATCGTTGAAACCATTAACCACACCAAAGCCGATTGCTAGAGCAATAATCAGGATAAGTAAGGGGGGGAAGTCAGGCATGCTTGAGGGCTACCCCTTCAAGGACGTTAGCCACATCCTCACACCTATCAGTCGCCTCCTCCATATGTTCATAAATCTCGCGCCACTTAATAATCTGAGCAATATCCGTGGAATCGTCAAAAAGCTCGCCCATCGCTGAGCGGAATACCCTGTCAGCCATATTCTCTAACCGGTTAATCTCCACGCATCGTTCAAGAATGTGCTTCAACTCACCCCGATGTCGCAACTGAGGCATTGCCCTTTCTATCTCGGTCGCCGCTTGGACTATGATATCAGCTAGCTCCTTAGCCCTCTGGCGGGAACGGTCTACCTTATAGATGAACATGGCATCAGCCGCAGCATGAATAAAGTCGGTCACATCATCCAGGGTATGAGCCAGTAAAGCTATATCCTCCCTATCAAATGGGGTGACGAAGGTACGATGCAACTGGGCTACAATCTGATGGGTAATAGTATCCCCTAGGTGCTCCAGCTCGGTTATTTCACCAACTCTCCCCTCAATATCTTCCCAGGTATCAACCATCCTCTTTAGCCCTTGAGCTGCTTTTACCATATTCTGGGCACTCTGCTCAAAAAGTCCAAAAAACTTCTCCTCCCTGGGAATAAAAGGAAATCTCACCACTACTAATCCTCCCTTGTCAACAAAAAGTACATTGATGTAGCCAGGGTTTGAAATTAGGAGATAAAGAAAGTTTAATATACAACTTACTTACATCGTGAGTTTAGATGAGACGTATATAATTGTCAAGCCAACACAAGCTATTGACAGCTGGCAGACAGACGAGTAAAATCCTTCAATTATGGTAATAAATAAACTTGACCATCTGTTAAATCGATGCCATTATTATGACTAAGAAGTGCCGAGCAAAACGAAGAGAAATTGATTCTACCGAGATGGCGAAAAAAGAGCTTCTTGAGGAGATACCCACAATTCGGCCAGGTGATAGGGTGCTACGGAGGCGGAGAAAGCCTCGGGGAATACTTCGTACCATCTCTCAAAATGTTTCAAGGTTCTTTAAGGGCACGGTTAGTAAATAGCTGGGAATGAGATAAATGTATATCATCATAGCAGGTGCCGGGGTAGTAGGTTTCCACATAGCCTCCTTGCTAGCTGAAGAGAAACACGAGGTAGCTGTGGTGGAACAATCTGAGAAGGCAATCGAGAACGTCCGCAGCCAACTTGATGTCACCACCATTCTGGGGAACGTGGCAACACCTAAAGTTCTGAGAGAGGCAGAAGCTCCTCGTGCCGATTTAATTATTGCTGTCACCAATAGTGATGAAACCAATATGATCACCTGCTTTATAGCTAAGGAGCTAGGGGCAAGCATGACAGTGGCGAGAGTCCGCAACCCTGAATATTCGGGATACTTTATTGGCGCGGCTAAGTCTCCCTCCGCCCCCCGGAAGGTAGTTAGACCCAAAACCTTTGGGGTAGACCTTTTCATCAACCCTGAGGTTGAAGCAGCTAAGGAAATAATAAGCATCCTCTCTAGCTTTTACCCTACCCCAGTGGAGAACTTCGCCGATGGTGCTGTTCAGATAAGGGAGTTTAGGGTGGAAAGAGGAACAATAGTGGATAAACCCTTGAGCGACATTACTTTTCCTAAACCATGTGTCATTGCCGCCATTCTCCGGGCTGGAGAAATCATTATGCCAAGTGCTGATGAACTCATAAAACAAGGTGACCAGGTTTACCTAGTTGCCTCCCGAGAGTTTATGGATGAATTAGGGGAGATGTTTTCAGAGCCACAACGCCCGGCAAAGAGTGCGGTCATCCTTGGAGGAGGACGTGTCGGGTTTCTGGTCGCCGAAGGACTACAAGGGCGTGGGGTTTCGGTTAAAGTCATTGAGGAAAATATGAGTCGGTGCCAGGAGATCGCAGCCAAGCTGGAACAAACGGTAGTGGTACAAGGTGATGGCACTGACCGTGATTTTCTCATTGAGCAGGGAGTGCCATTAGCTGATGCCTTTGTAGCTACCAGCGAAAATGATGAACTTAACATTCTCTCCGGATTATTAGCTAAGAATCTAGGGGTGTCACGAAATTTAGTACTGGTTAGAAAGCCGGGATGTATCCCTCTGGCCGAGGCAGTTGGGGTTGATGTAGCTGCGTCACTCCCCTTGCTTACCGCTCGTAAAATCACTCACTTTGCCCTCCATGGTGGGGCAATTTCTGTAGCCTTGCTCGGGGGTAAACAGATACAAGCCATCGAATTTGTCACTAGCCCAACGGCACATATTGTGCAACGAAAGATTGTAGAGGCAGGCTTACCAAAGGAGACAATAGTAGGAGCTATTACTCGTAACGGAGTAGTCATTATTCCCCCAAATGATAGCGTAGTACAACCAGGCGACCATGTTATTATAATATCCCCTCTCTCAGTTACCCCCTCTGTGGAAAAGCTTTTCATGTAAAAAGTAGATAATGAGAATAAAGGTTGTTCTCCACTACCTAGGGCTGTTAATAACAGGCGTAGGATTTTCTATGTTCTTTCCCCTGGGTTGGAGCCTTTATTATAACGGGCCCGATTCCCCAGCCTTTGCCATCTCAATAGGCATCAGCGTAGGTTCAGGTTTGCTGCTTTGGCGCTTAACACCGGGCGGCGAGAGAAGGTTGAGTCGGCGGGAAGCAATAATGCTAGTGGCTGGGGCATGGATATTAGCCTCAGCCTTTGGCGCCCTACCGTATGAACTGGCAGGAACCTTTCAAAGCTACCTTGATGCCTATTTTGAGGCTATGTCAGGCTTTACTACTACCGGAGCTTCAGTGCTCGCCTCTATCGAAAGCCAGCCCCACGGCATCCTTCTGTGGCGCAATCTCACCCAGTGGCTTGGGGGGATGGGGATAATAACCCTGTTTGTCGCTTTATTCCCTATATTCGGCATCGGAGCAGCCCATCTGGTCGAAGCTGAGATGCCAGGACCTCAAACCGAAAGACTAACAGCCCGTATTCGGGATACAGTGAAGTCATTATGGTATTTGTATATTGGTTTCTCGGCTCTAGAACTTATCTTGCTTTGGCAGGCAGGGGGAATGCCGCTATTTGATGCCCTAATAGTTACCTTCGGCACTATGCCTACCGGGGGCTTCTGCCTCAAGAGTTTGAGCATTGGTGCCTATAACAGCGTAATCGTTGAAGGTATCGTTATCGCCTTCATGACACTCGCCGGAGTGAACTTTGGGCTATATTACCGTCTCCTGTGGAAGCGCCAACCCAGGCGTCTCTTCAGCAACCCTGAATTCCGGCTCTATATTGCCCTTCTCACCGGGGCTTCTCTTTTCATTGCTCTGAATCTAATAAGGAGCATGGGGCTGTCTATTGGAGACGCCTTCAGATATAGTGGCTTTCAAGCTGTGTCTATTATGACGACAACCGGCTTTAGCACTATTGATTTTAATGTTTGGCCAGCGTTCGCAAAGGCGACTTTACTTATCTTGATGATAGTCGGGGCTTCAGCAGGTTCAACAGGGGGTGCATTAAAGGTTACCAGGTTTTTGGTGTTGATGAAGTATACCTATCGCCGAATCCTGCTCGCCTTTAACCCTAGAGCAATCCTCCCCTTAAAAGTGGGAGGAAATGTATTATCAGAAAAAATTATCTCTGGAATTATTGGCATAACTATTTTATATTTTGCCATCCTTATTGTGGGTTTCCTGGTAATGAGTGCCCTGGGACTAGACCATGTGACCGCCTTATCTTCTATTTTTGCCACCTTGGGAAATGTCGGCCCTGGCTTGGGTTTGGTAGGACCGGGGGCAAATTATCTCTTTATTCCTCCTCTGGGTAAGGTTGTTCTCATAGTATGTATGCTGGCTGGCCGCCTTGAGCTTTTAACTATATTGACGCTCTTCGCCCCTTCGTTTTGGAAGTGGCGCTAACTAATACAGAAGAATGTTGTTGACTTCTTGACAAGAAGATTATAATATCGGTTACTCAATAACAAATGGAAATAGAAAGTAATGGGGTCTCATAAAATTTTGGTGTCAGTAATTGGCAGCCAAGCCGATGAAGAGGTAATTAAGCTTGCCTGTAGGCTGGCTAGGCAGGATAAGAGCGAAGTCCGTGCCATTTATATCATTACTATGAAACGCGACCTACCGCTAGATGCCGAAATTGAACCCGAAATTCAGAAAGCCGAAGATATTCTAAACCATATTGAGACTGTGGCTGAAAAACAAAACTACAAGATAGATACTGACCTGCTTCAAGCCCGCGAAGCAGGACCAGCTATTGTCGATGAAGCAGTAGAACGGGAGGTTGACCTAATCTTAATGGGTCTTACCTACAAAAGGCGCTTTGGCGAGTTTAGCCTGGGTGATGTGGTGCCTTATGTGCTAAAAAATGCTCCCTGTTGTGTTATATTATATCAATCAATGCCCTAGCTGAGTTTGCCTTATGAAAGTAGTTATTATGGGCTGCGGACGAGTAGGAGCTCAACTAGCTGGATTGCTAGATACTGATGGGCATTCAGTTACTATCCTGGATACCGACGCCTACAGTTTCCGAAGGCTACCGCCCACCTTCAATGGCATAGCTCTGATCGGCAACGGCCTCAATGAAGAAGTACTTAAAAAGGCAGGAATAGAGGAAGCAGACGCCTTTGTGGCTGTAACCCAGGGGGACAATCGCAATGTTATGGCAGCTCAAATCGCCAAGCATATTTTCAATGTGCCTAAGGTGGTCTGCCGGATTTATGACCCTTTACGCCAGGAATTATATAACACCCTAGGACTGGAAGCCTTTAGCCCAACCACAATATTCGCCCAGATGCTGAAGGAACAGCTAGAGAGCTGAGAGGAAATATGTATATCATAGTTGTTGGTGGCGGTAGGTTAGGCTACTATCTAACTAAAGCCCTGCTAAGCGAAGGACATGAAGTACTTATAGTGGAAAAGAATGCCGCCATATGCGAAAGGATCGTAGATGAACTGGGCAGTGTTTGTATTCGTGGTGATGGTTGTGAGATGGCTACTTTGGCTGAAATAGGCACTGTCCGAGCTGATATGCTTATTGCTGTAACCGGTGACGACGAAGATAATTTAGTTGCTTGCCAGGTAGCCAAGCATAAATTTAATGTCCCCCATACTATAGCCCGGGTTAGAAACCCAAAAAATGAAACCATTTTCAAGAAACTAGGTATTGATGTTACGGTAAGTAGCACTAACATTATCCTTGAAAATATAGAAGCGGAGGTGCCAACGCACCCCTTGATACATTTATTAACCATTAGAGACAAGGGGCTGGAGATTGTAGAAGTAAAAATCCCACCTGACTCGACTACAGTAGGTAAACCAGTAAAGGAGCTCTCGTTACCACAGGGAAGTAGACTGGCACTAATTATTCCTAAGGAACACAAGCCTCGTGTGCCCACATCTGATACTATTCTTCGTGATGGAGACCGGGTAATAGCTGTTACCACTCCTGAGTCAGAAGAGGAGCTACGAGCTGCCCTCAGAGGCGCTTAAAACCTCCCTTGATAAACAATCTCTCTATTAAGTATTTGACAGTAGAGCTAACATCAGGAGGCTTCCCATGACAACAAGTAAGTTTAGCAAGTATTGGACGCTACTTATTATCCTCCTGGTAGCTATTATTACTGTTGGTGGTATAGTAGCCTGGTCACGATATAGTGGCAGCCAGCCTACAGAGATTTCTATATCTAAACCCCCCAGCCAGGAGCAGCTAAACAAGATTTATATCGGTGGTGCTGTCAATAACCCTGGCTTCTACCCCTTAAAAGCCGGGGATAGCATAGAGGCTCTTATTCAAGCTGCTGGAGGCACCATCACCAATGCCAACCTCAGTGGGCTTAAACTTTACATTCTTCCCGAGGGAGAAGAAGAGGAGCCACAAAAAATCAATCTTAATCGAGCTGAAGTTTGGTTACTGAAGGCTCTACCTGGAATTGGTGAAACCTTAGCCCAACGCATTGTTGACTATCGTCACCAAAATGGACCATTCCAAAATATTAATGAGCTAATTAAGATAGAAGGCGTTGGAACTACTACCTACGAACAGATTAAACACCTAATTACTGTAGCCAACTAATACCCAAGGATGGAGGGTAGTGCCACTTATCTACCTAAGCGGTGCCTGGGTGGCTGGTATCTTTTTGGGGGCAAAATTTAATCTACCTTTAGCCCTCATCCTCACCGGGCTTATCCCCCTCCCTCTACTTGTCTTCTTCCGTCAGCACAGGAAAATAATAATCTTAATCAGTCTATGCCTTATTGTCCTCTTTAGCGGTGCCTTCCGCTTTCAGTCAAGCCAGCCCACTATCAACGAAAATTGCCTCCAGTTCTACAACGACCAAGAAATTGTAGAAATCAAGGGGATGGTCAATGCCGACCCAGAGGTTAGAGATAAAACTACCCACCTCCACTTGTCGGCCACAGAAATAAAATTGGATAAAGAGTGGCAAGAGGCATCAGGAACCGCTCTACTATTTGTGCCCAGATACCCTACCTATGAGTATGGCGATGTGCTCCTAGTAACCGGGAGGCTAGAGACACCTCCCCAGCTTAATGACTTTGATTATAAAGGTTATCTAGCCCACCAGGGAATCTATTCCACCATGCTCTACCCCAAAATAGAAATATTGGAAAAGGGGAAGGGCTTTAAACCACTAGCCTGGGTTTACTCAGTAAGAAACCGCCTATCCCAAAGCCTGGCTGAAGTTTTACCTGAGCCACAGGCATCACTGGCCCAGGGTATTACTTTAGGTATTCGAGGCAATATTCCCTCATCAGTCAAAGCTGATTTCTCTCGCACCGGCACCGCCCACTTATTAGCCATCTCAGGTCTCCACCTCAGTATCATAGCCGGTATCTTGATTAGCATCGGTATATGGCTCTTTGGCAGGAGGCACTACCTCTACATCTGGCTAGCACTGGGCACAATCTGGCTTTATGCCCTAATTACCGGTATGCACCCGCCGGTAGTCAGAGGGGCAATCATGGCTAGCCTGTTCCTCACTGCTGAGCTCTTAGGCAGACAGCGTAGCGCTATTACTTCCCTTGCCTTTGCCGCCGCCATAATGGTAGGCATCAGCCCTCATATCCTGTGGGATGCCGCCTTCCAGATGAGCTTTATGGCTATGGTCGGTTTAATCTTCATCTTCCCTCTTTTCCGAGCTTTAGGCAGGAAAGCGGTTATTGCTACTCTGGGCGAAGATAGACCAGCCGCACCCTTAGCCAATATTACTACCGATAGCTTCAGTATAACCCTGGGGGCGATTATAGGCGTATGGCCACTTGTTGCCTACTACTTCGGCATTATTTCATTTGTGGGACCCCCAGCCACATTCCTTGCCCTGCCAGCATTGCCCGGCATCATTATCACCGGAGCTTTAGCTGGTAGCTTAGGCCTCATTGCCCTACCTATTGCCCAAGTTATAGGTTGGCTAGCCTGGCTCTTCCTGTCCTACCTACTGCTGGTGGTTAAAGCTTTCGCTGCTACTCCCTTATCCTTCCTTAAGGTAGCTTCCATTAACAGTAGCCTACTCTGGGCTTATTATTCGACGCTAGGTCTAGCCCTCTGGCTTAATAGCCACCGTCGGCAAGCGAGCACCTTAACCACCAAATCCTTGACCTTAACCAGGTCGGGTATAAATAAAATGACCGACTTTGTCTCCAAATTACCTAAGAAGTGGGTTATCCCGTCCCTACTGGCGGCAGCTATTCTAGTATCGGTGGCGGCTGCCACTATGCCCGATAACAATCTTCATATAAGCCTCCTTGCTGTCGGTCAGGGAGATGCCATTCTTATTCAGAAAGGAAATCAGCAGGTTCTGGTTGACGGCGGTCCCAGCCCACAGGCGATAAGCCTGGAACTGGGCAAAAAAATGCCCTTCTGGGATAGAACTATTGAGTTGGTAGTATTGACCCACCCCAGTGCTGACCACGTTACCGGCCTGGTAGAGGTTTTAAACCGATACAAGGTAAAGCAAGCGCTCTACCCTGATTTAGATTATGATTCGTCTATATATGATGAGTGGCTCAGGTTAGTTAAGGCAAAGAATAGTGAATGCACCATAGCCCAAGCCGGACAGCAGATTGATTTAGGCGACGGGGTAGTAATAAAGGTGCTCAATCCTCAGCTACCTCTTCTATCTGACACTGAGTCCGATATAGACAATAATGGCGTGGTATTGCGCATAAGTATGGACAAGGTGAGCTTCCTACTTACTGCCGATATTCAGGAGGAAGCAGAATTTGAGCTTATGGCCCACCGAGCTAGCTTAAATAGCACTGTGCTCAAGGTCGCCCATCACGGCTCTGATACCTCTACCACCCCTGAATTCCTGGCTGTGGTTAATCCCAAGGTAGCCGTTATCTCGGTGGGTGAAGATAACCCCTTTGGTCATCCCACCCCAGAGGTAATGGCTCGGCTTAAAGAAAAAGTAGGCTCAGAAAACATATACCGCACCGATGAACAGGGAACCATAGAATTCATCACCGATGGGGAAAAGCTGTGGGTGAAAACAGATAAATGAGGCATTGACAGCCAGCAGGCAGTGGGCTAACATTGCCAAGATGGGCTGAATGAGCAGCCCATTATTGACCTAGAGTAATCTTAAACTATAGGAGAGTTTAAAATGGAATTATCACCAGAAGAAAAGAGGAAGATTTATGAGGAGGAGAAGGCGCGGATTGAGGCAGAGAAAAAGATGCAGCGAAAAAAACGGGCAGCGGAGGGTGGTTCAACAACGAAGCTACCGCCAAATAAGGCCGGATTATTATGCTATGTTGGCTTCTGGGTGACCGGCATCATCTTCCTCATTATAGAGAGGAAGAATAAGTTGGTCCGCTTCCACGCCATGCAGTCGTTAGTCGTCTTTGGTATTCTTAATATTATTTGGGGTGTGGCTAACACCATTCGCGGGGCAACTTTGGCATATTGGGGAGGTTTTTATCCTGGTTACTGGGGTTATTGGGTTGTCGGCCCTATTGCTATTGCTGCCACTGTTGTTTTCTGGGTTTTCTTCACTATCTGGTGGATACTGTGGGCAGTCTTGATGTATAGGACTTATCATGGTCGGCTATACAAGGTTCCCTGGTTTGGGCTTGGCGATTTCGCCGAGAGAATGATAGCCAAATTAGATGGCAGCAAGTAATGAGGGATAACCCCTAAAACTCTTAAGCAAAGCTATCAAACAACTTGAAGAGTAAAATCTGATTGAGCCGTAAGTCGTGCATCTAGCTACCACTTTCGTCTATTTTGTATCAATCTCCAAGGTTGCCACCGCAGCTTTAGTCTTGCATTGAAGATGCCTATAGACTATTTCTTGTCCGGTTCCACAGATAGGCATACCTCTCTCTATCAGACATAGTAAGCCATCTCATCCGAAACAAAATCTTCCTAATGTAATTGACTATTCCCGCGCTCATAATATTACCTCTTCTTCTAGCCCCTACAAGTTATAACGCAAAGCGCCATAAAAGGTTAGGACAAAAGGCATGAATTCATCACCAATGGTGAAGACTGTGATGAGGATGGAGAGGTTAGGCTTGTATTACTATGAAAGGGCGATATAATGGTGGGATGAGTATGAATAATGCGGTAAACAAAAGGGCTGTTTTACTTATCGCTGCATTAAGCTCTTTCCTTACCACCTTTATGGGTTCTTCCATTAACATCGCACTTCCCTCAATTGGCCGCGAATTCCAAATGGATGCTGTCTTGTTAAGTTGGGTGGCTACCTCATATATTTTAGCCACGGCAATGTTTCTTCTCCCCTTTGGCCGGCTAGCCGATATACACGGAAGGAAGAGGATTCTTACATGTGGCATATTTATTTTCACTATTTCATCACTTCTTTTGTCATTTGCCCCGTCTGCCATTGTACTGATTTCCTTGCGGGTTGTGCAGGGAATCGGAAGTGCCATGATATTTGCTAGTGCAATAGCCATTATAAGTTCAGTATTCCCTGTTGGGGAGAGGGGTAAAGCCTTAGGAATAACTGTGGCTACGACATATTTAGGGCTTTCCCTTGGTCCAGTCCTAGGCGGATTGCTAACCCAGCATTTTGGCTGGAGAAGCATATTCCTGGCCACTGTGCCTCTGGGGGCGACAGTAATTGCCCTTATTTTTGGGAAAATGAAGGCGGAGTGGGCTGAGGCAAAGGGAGAGAAGTTTGACCTTATTGGCTCCGTAATCTATAGCCTCGCCCTTATAGGGATAATATACGGTTTTTCTCTGCTCCCAGCAATGTTGGGGATATGGCTAATTGTAATGGGTGTCTCAGGGATTTTTGCCTTCGTTAGGCGAGAAATGAAGGTGGAGAGCCCTATTTTGAATATAAATCTCTTTAGGAAGAACAGGGTCTTCGCTTTCTCCAACCTAGCCGTGCTCCTCAATTACAGCGCCGCATTTGCCGTGGGTTTCCTTTTAAGCCTTTACTTGCAGTATATAAAAGGGCTTAGTCCCCAAAGCGCTGGTTTAATTCTAGTAGCTATGCCGGCAGTGCAGGCCAGTTTTTCACCGGTTGCCGGCAGGCTTTCCGACCGGATTGAACCGCGAATACTTGCCTCAGTAGGCATGGGACTAATAGCAGTAGGACTTTCTCTTTTTATTTCTCTAAATGAAAAAACGAGTTTGGGGTTCATCATTGCCAATCTAATCCTCATTGGTTTCGGCTTTGCCCTTTTCGCATCCCCCAACACCAATGCCATCATGAGTTCTGTTAAACAGAGATTTTACGGAGTAGCCTCGGCAACGCTGGCAACAATGCGGCAGATTGGAATGAGTTTCAGTATGGGAATCACTATGCTGCTATTCGCCATTTACATCGGTAGGGTCGAAATCACACCCGAATACCATCCGTTGTTTTTGAGTAGTACCAAAACAGCGTTCATAATTTTTACCGCCCTTTGTTCCGGAGGCATATTTGCCTCGCTGGCAAGAGGCAAGACACGATGAAAATGTTTGGCAAAATGACGAGCAAGGTGCCTTTGAATTCATTACCAATGGGGAAAAGCTGTGGGCAAGGGTAGAGAGAAGGCAATAAATCATACTAACCTTTTTATTCCACTAGCGTTATAGTATAGTAGGGATAATAAACAGGGGGTACCTTATGAAAAGGTTGATAATGATAATAGGATTGCTGCTAGTGGTATTTCTGCTAGTGCCTGTTTCCTGTGCCAGGGCACCGCTACCTATACCAGCCGAAGTAATGCCAGCACCAGCCCCAATGCCACCAATGGTGACACCACCAGCACCGGGACGAGAGGAGGCTGGGGTTGTGGTTTTGCCAACAACAGCAGAGGAGCGGATGATAGTTCGCACCGGGGAGATGTCGCTGGTGGTAGAGGAGGTGATTGATGCCCGGGATGGGATAGCCCAGCTAGCGGTAAGGTCTGGTGGCTATGTAGTATCGTCCCGGATTTGGGGTGAGGAACAGGAGATGAGGGGAAATATTTCTATTCGAGTGCCTGATGACAAGTTTGACCAGGCATTAGCCGAACTTAGAGCACTGGCAGTAAGGGTAACCGCAGAAAGCACCAGCAGCCAGGATATAACCGAGGAGTATGTTGACCTACAATCCAGGCTCAAGAATGCTGAGGCAACCGAGAGCCAGTATCTAGCCCTTCTGGAAAAAGCTGAGGATGTGGAGGACATCCTTAGAATCTACGAAGCACTGTCTCGAATACGCTATGAGATAGAGCAAATCAAGGGTCGAATGCAATATCTGGAGCGAATCTCAGCAATGAGCTTAATTTCAGTAAGTCTCAGACCTGCAGTTACTGCCGGGCCGTTGGTTCGTCCCGGTTGGAGGGCTAGTGAAGCACTCAAGTCCGCCGTCCGTGGACTTGTTATCTTTGGGCAAGGGCTAGGAACAGCAGCTATCTGGAGTGCAATCTTCAGCCCCATTTGGGGAACTATACTTGGTGTTATTTACTGGCGTCGCCGCAGGAAGAGAAAAGCTTAAAGTGCTTTTACCGACGCCCAAGAGCTGACCAAGAAAAGCGAGCAGTTCCTTATTGGCTTTAACTGGTGGCGCCGATAAGCTTAACTATTACTCGCCTCCACCGCGACTAACAGCAAAAGCAATAGAGGCTAAAAGTAAAACTGCACTCAGCACAAACCAGAACATCCAGGTAAACTGATCACCCAGTACTGGGACTCCTTCGGCAGTGAGACCAGGGACTCCTCCTACAGTGAGCCCACCTACCACTGCGGATATCCCACCAAGGATACCAAAAACCAAAGCTGCTCTTCTCATTGATATAAACCTCCTTGTTATTTATTAACTAAGCAGTTTGAGACATACTTTAGCTTTATTTTATCCCGTAGTTCCTATATAATCTGACCACAGGTGGAATAATAACACGAAGTTGGCAAATAGTCTATACTTTTACCCTGAAAACAAAAATGGCATATTCCTTTGAGCGTGGAAGGATTTGTCTAAAGCCATGACCAGCCTAGAGCAAGAGGTGGGAAATTTACTTCGCCAGAAAGGGCTAACCCTGGGAGCGGTTGAATCAGCCACTGGAGGGCTAATATCCCACCTGATAACCAATGTCCCCGGTAGCTCAGACTACTATAAGGGGTCGATTACTGCTTATAGCGATGAGGTTAAGGTTAAAGTAGTTGGGGTGAAAGAGGATACCATCAACAAATACGGTGCTGTTAGCTATCAGGTGGCTGAGGAGATGGCACAGGGCGGCAGAAAAATATTAGCCGCCGATATATGTTTAGCTGATACCGGCATTGCCGGGCCTAGTGGTGCTACGCCGGGAAAACCACTGGGGCTATTCTACATTGGATTATCCCATAAAGCTGGAACCTTCAGTCAGAAACATAACTTCCAGGGAAACCGAGAGCAAAACAAGCTAGACGCTGCCAAGACAGCCTTAGGCTGGTTAAAAGAATACCTGATAAGCCTAAAATAGGCCAGATAATAAAATGGGTGTTTAAGAGGGGCTTCGCCCCTCTTCTGTTATCTTCCCCCTCCTTTGAAGTTGAAGGAGAGGGGGATAAACCCCGCTAGAGTTCCTAAGGGGGTAAAGGGGGTGAGGTAGATTAAATTTCAAAGTGGACTTAATTGTAAACATTTGCTTGTCAGTGCTATACTCTGACGTATATAAAAGACTAGATAGGAGATTTGGTGAAAAGGGCTGACGGTCGTGCCTGGGATGAGCTAAGAGCGGTAAAAATAACCCCCGGCTTCCAGAGTTTTGCTGAAGGCTCAGCGCTGATAGAATTGGGGAAGACCAGGGTGCTGTGCTCGGTAAGTGTTAATGAAAGGGTGCCGGCCTTCCTTAAAGGTGGGGGTAGTGGCTGGATTACCGCTGAATATGCCATGCTACCTCGCTCCACTGCCACCCGCACCCCACGTGATTCATCATTGGGTAGGGTGGCTGGTAGAAACCAGGAAATACAGCGCCTCATTGGGCGCTCGCTACGAGCCATAACCGATCTCACTGCACTAGGAGAAAGAACCCTAATTATAGATTGTGATGTGATTCAAGCCGATGGCGGTACCAGAACTGCTGCCATTACAGGTTCCTATGTAGCCTTATATCAAGCATTACAAAGCCTGGCAAGTATAGGGATAATATCATCTATACCTCTGAAGACTGCAGTGGCTGCCACCAGCGTCGGCATCGTGCACAGCTATATGATGCTAGACCTGTGCTACGATGAAGACTGCAATGCTGAAGTTGACTTCAATGTGGTAATGACCAGTAAGGGTGAATTTGTTGAAATTCAAGGTACGGCTGAAAGCAAGCCCTTCACCAAGGAGACTATTGATTCCTTACTCTCCCTGGCTGAAAAGGGCATCAAGCAACTATTTGAAGTCCAACAAGCTACCCTAGAGGCAGTAAGGACAGGATAAGCGTTTAAGGACGCACCTGCCCACTGCCGAAGATAATCCACTTATAACTAGTTAGCTCCTTTACCCCTAATGGACCTCGGGCATGAAATTTCTGAGTGCTAATACCAACTTCAGCCCCCAGACCAAACTGACCACCATCGGTGAACCGGGTGCTGGCATTAACATAGACACAAGCAGCATCCACCTCATTAAGGAAACGCATTGCTGCCTGATACTCCTCAGTTAGAATAGCCTCAGAATGCCCTGAGCCATAGCCCTCAATATGCTCCAGTGCCTCATCCAGAGAATTCACCACTTTTATAGCTGCCACCAGCGATAGAAACTCCTTGCCCCAATCCTTGTCCGTAGCTGCGACCAGCTTCAGAGAAGGATATGACTTAAGAATAGACAAAGCCCGCTCATCACAGTGCATCTCTACCCCGGCCTTCGCCCACTCAGCCGCTACCAAAGGCAAATAGCGCTCAGCAACATCAACATGAACCAGCAGGGTATCCAAAGCATTGCAAACGGTGGGTCGCTGCACCTTAGCATTAACGGCTATAGCCACTGCTTTAGCCACATCAGCGCTCCTATCTACATAAGTATGGCAAACACCAACCCCACCGCTAACCACAGGCATAGTAGCATTTTCGGTAACAAATTTTATCAGCCCGGCTCCACCCCGGGGAATAAGCAGGGCAATAATATCGCCCATTTTAAGCAGGTGATTAACCAAGGCTCGGTCAGTATTCTCAACAAACTGCACAGCTCCATCAGGAACTCCAGCCCTTGTTGCCGCCTCTTGAACCACCCCGGCTAAGGCACTATTGGAGTGAATTGCCTCCTTACCACCCCTGAGGATAATAGCATTACCCGATTTCAGGCAAAGGGCAGAGATGTCTATAGTAACATTGGGTCGGCTCTCATAGATGGCGCCAATTACCCCCAGAGGCACCCGCTTCCTACCTATCTGTAAGCCATTAGGCAAGGTGCGCATATCAAATACCTCACCCACCGGGTCGGGAAGAGCGGCTACTGCCAGCACATCCTGGGCTATAGCCTCAAGGCGTTCAGGGGATAGCATAAGTCTATCGAGCATGGCAGGACTCATACCTGAGACATGAGACTCATGGTAGTCAAGCTGGTTGGCTGCCAGTATCTCATCCTTTTTGGCTAGCAAGTCATCTGAAATATTATGTAAAGCCTTATTCTTGACCTCAGCCGAAAGGTAAGCCATCCGCCGAGATGCCGCTTTAGCCGCCCTCGCCTTCCCCTCCAGTTCCTCAATAGCTGATTTCATGTCTTTTACTCCTTTTTATATGGTAACCCTATCCCCTATATCCCCTTCCCCTTGATAAGGGGAAGGGGAAGTATCTTTGAGAGGGGCTTCGCCCCTCTTTAACTCCCCTTCAAACCTATAATACCACCAAGTTATTTCAGCGCCTTTATTTAAGCTGCCCACGCCCCCTAAAATAGTAGTGGTAAAGTGGAGGAACCCCGCTGACTGCCCGGTTAACCCTCTTTCTAAGGGAACAACTACCTCTCCGCCCATCCTCTAACTCAATCACATACCGCTCACTATCACTAAGACGCTTATATTCCGTAAGCACCAGTTCTCCCCACCAGTTTGCTTCTGATTCACCGTAGAAGCGGTAATTAATACTGGCGATAAACTCTCCACTACCAAACTTACAGAGTTTGCCTGCAGCCATTTCAAACCTCCTCTAAAGCACCACCAAGTTATTCCTATGCACGACCTCAGAGCCGTAGTCGTAGCCAAGCAGGGTGGCAATTTTTCTGGAGTGTGCCCCTTTAATAACATTAATATCAGCCGAGCTATAGTTGGTTATGCCACAGCCCAGGCAAGACCCCTCAGGGTTATAGATATTGACTATATCACCACGCTGAAACTCACCCTCAATCTGTCTGACGCCGGCTGCCAGCAGGCTACGCTTCTGTTTCTTTAAAGCCAGGGCTGCCCCCGAATCTACTATTAGCTTACCCTTGGTGGAAAGACCGCTGAGCATCCAGCGCTTACGACTCTCAAGCTTACTGGTAGCTGGTAGGAAACGAGTGCCTACAGCCTCACCGGTAGCCAGTCGCAAAATAATATCAGGCTCCCTGCCATCAGCTATGACTACCGTTACCCCAGAGGCAGTAGCCAGCCTGGCTGCCTCTATCTTGGTAACCATGCCTCCAATGCCAAGGTTGCTGGGGGTACCAGCCGCTAGGCGCTCAATCTCTGAATCTATTCTGTCCACCTGTGGAATAAGACGAGCATCAGGATTGCGGTGCGGGTCAGCAGTATATAGTCCAGCAATATCACTAAGAATTAACAATAGGTCAGCATCAACCAGATTAGCTACCATAGCTGATAGATTATCATTATCACCAAATTTAGCCTCCTGAATCTCGTCCACCGCCACCACATCATTTTCATTGACAATGCATAATACCCTTAGCTCAAGCAGAGCCAGAAGGGTATTGCGGGCATTCAGATAACCAGCACGGTCAGAAAGGTCAGCCTTGGTAAGTAAAGCCTGAGCCACAGTAATACCATACTGGCTAAACAGTTGTTCATAAGCATACATCAGGCGATTTTGTCCCACTGAAGCCAGCACCTGCTTAAAGGGGATACCCCTAATCTCCTTGGTCAACCCCAGCTTATACCTCCCCGAGGCTATTGCTCCTGAAGAAACGACTATGAGTTCCAGACCCTGCTTATGAAGTTGCGCCACCTGGGTAACCAGGCTTGACATTATCTCTTGATTCAAACGGTCACTACCACCAGTAAGCAGACTGGTGCCAAACTTAGCCACTATTCGATGATAGGCCAAACTACTAGCTTTATCCATTTACATAAAACTTCATTAAATTTGCTTCATTATAGCAAGCCAAGGCTAACTGGGCAAGAAAGTCTATAACTTCCCTAGTATTCTGTCTTGTGCTACAATTTGTCACAGGGCTAGACCGTTTCGGCTAGTCCTAAAGGCGTTTGGGGAAGAAAATGCAGTTAGACCTGACTCAACTATTACGTCTCATTGAGGAGATGCCCACCTATCGCCATCTTGTAGCCAAGCTACAGCAACCAAATGGCAACACCAGAGTAGTAGTGCTTGATGCCGCCAAGCCCTATCTCATAGCTGGTCTATACCACAGCCTAAAAAGACCTATATTGGTAGTTACCGCACAACCAGAAAATTGTAAAAAGCTTTATGAACAACTTTTAACCTGGTGCAATTCCAATCAGATAAAGCTTTTCCCTGAGCCTGATACCCTGCCCTATCAACGGGTTGCCTCAGATACCTCTACTGAGCTGGAAAGGCTCCAAGTCCTCTCTGCTTTAGCTAACATAGAGCCGACTACAGATACTCCCTTAGTTGTTGCCTCTGCCCCAGCCTTTATGCAAAAAACAACCCCCCATAGGGATTTTACTTTCGCCCGCCACACAATAAAGGTGGGAATGGATATTGAGCCACTTAAGCTGCTGAGTCAATGGGAAGCTATGGGCTATAGAATAGAAAACATTGTAGAGGTGCCGGGCACTATAAGCCATCGGGGGGGCATCATTGATATCTATCCGCCCTCCAGCGACCTGCCGGCCAGACTTGAGTTCTATGGTAACACTGTAGATAGCATTCGCCTCTTTGACCCGGCAAATCAGCGCTCACAAACTATAGTGTCATCAATAGCTATTGGTCCAGCCACAGAGCTGCTAACCCCCCTATTAAGCAACAAACTGGAGCTAGAGCCAGTCATCAACAGTATCAACCTATCTGGCTGCAGCATTGAGGCGAGCCAGCAGTTTAAGCAGGAACTAGCTATGCTGCTCAATAAACAGAGACCCGGCAACATACAGTTTTATGCCCCGCTGTTTAACCAAGACAGCATTCTGAGCTATCTATCCCGGGACGCCCTTCTAATACTTGATGAACCTCTAAACCTCAAATTAGCCATAGAAGACCTAGAGGCTAAAGCCAACGAGTTGCGCACCGAGAAGTTAGAGCAAGGAGAGCTGCCACCTAATTTCCCTAGACCATATTTCACCTGGAAAGAGCTAGAGCTAGGAATGAAAAGAAAGCAATGCCTGACACTCACCGCCTGGGATATTACTGCCGAGGAACAACACTATAGGTTAAACTTCACCCCCACCTCCAGCTATGCAGGACAACTACCTGTGTTTATCAAAAAGGCTAAACAACTCCTAAACCAAAAACACAGGCTTATCCTCATCAGCCATCAGGCAGCCAGGGTATCAGAGCTACTTGACGAAGAAGATATTATTGCCCCACCCCTTACTGAAATCAAACAAATGCCCCCACCCGGCTCACTAAGCCTAATCCAGGGTTCACTGGCTGAGGGCTGGGTTATGAATAATGATACCCACCTGTTTACCGATGGTGAAATCTTCGGTTTTATCAAACAACGGCGGTTGATGAAGAAACGCCCAGTGCCACATCAAAAATTCCTTATTGAGCTAATTCCAGGCGACTATGTGGTGCATATTGAGCATGGCATTGCTAAGTTTGCTGGCGTTACTACAATGAGCACCGATAACACCGAAAAGGAATATTTGGTCTTACAATATGCTGCCGGTGATAAGCTTTATGTGCCTACCGACCAGATAGACCGCGTCAACCGCTACATAGGAGCTGGTGAACAGCCGCCAGTGTTGAGCCGACTGGGCACTCAGCAATGGACACGAACCAAGCAAAGAGCCAAGGAGGCGGTAGAAAGCATTGCTCAAGAGCTATTAGCTCTTTATGCTGCCCGAGAAGTTGTGCCCGGCTTTGCCTTTTCTCCCGATACAGTATGGCAACAAGAGCTTGAGGCTTCTTTTCCCTATGTTGAGACCCCTGACCAGATTAAGGCTCAGCAACAAGTAAAAGGGGATATGGAAAAGGCCAAGCCCATGGATAGGCTGGCCTGCGGAGATGTGGGCTACGGTAAGACTGAGGTAGCTATTCGAGCTACCTTCAAGGCAATGATGGACGGTAAGCAGGTGGCAGTGCTGGTGCCCACTACTGTGCTAGCTGAGCAACACTTTTCCACCTTCAGCCAAAGGCTGGGTGCTTTCCCGATAAGAATCGAGGTATTAAGCCGATTCAGGACACCAAAAGAGCAGCAGGCTATCCTTGACGGACTGGTTAACGGCAGCGTAGACATCTGCATTGGCACTCATCGGCTACTGCAAAAGGATGTAGTCTTCAAAGATGTGGGGCTACTAATCATTGATGAAGAGCAACGCTTTGGCGTAGCCCATAAGGAACACCTTAAGCAGATGAGGCAGGAGGTAGATGTTCTTACTCTTAGCGCTACCCCTATTCCCCGCACCCTCCATATGTCCCTGGTGGGGGTGAGAGATATGAGCACTATGGAGACTCCCCCCGAAGACCGCTTACCTATCAAAACCTATGTTGCCCAATATGATGACCGGCTTATCAGAGAAGCCATACTTAGAGAACTAGAACGAAATGGTCAGGTCTTCTTTGTCCACAATCGGGTTCAAAGCATTGCCTTCGTCGCCGGTAAGCTTCAGTCTCTGGTGCCTGAGGCTAAAATAGCCATCGCCCATGGTCAGATGCCTGAGGCAGAGCTAGAGAGGGTGATGGCCGACTTCACTCAGGGTAAAAGCGACATCCTGGTCTGCACCACTATTATTGAATCTGGACTGGATATGCCCAATGTTAATACCCTGATTGTCAACCAAGCCGATAAGTTTGGCCTGACCCAACTATATCAACTTCGAGGCAGGGTAGGTCGTGGCGCCAATCTCGCCTATGCCTATTTTCTCTATGAGAAGGGGAAGCACCTGACCCTGACGGCTGAGAAACGCTTAAGGACTATATTTGAAGCCACCGAGCTTGGCGCCGGCTTTGGCATTGCTCTAAAAGACCTTGAGATTAGAGGGGCAGGAACCCTGCTTGGGGTAAAACAGAGTGGGCATATAACTGCCGTTGGCTTTAATCTCTATTGTCGATTGCTGGCAGAGACAGTAGACGAGCAAAAAGCCAAACGGGCTGGTGTTGCCGAGAAAGCAGCCAGGCCATCCCATCTGCCACCACCGACTATAGACCTCCCCCTGCGAGCCTATATACCTGAGAAATATGTGGCCAATATCAATACCAGGCTAAGCCTTTACCAGCGCCTGGTAAAGGTAGACAAAGCTGAACTGATAGATGATTTAGCCCGTGAATTCGGCGACCGGTTTGGCCCACTGCCGCCCGAGGTCAGAAACCTGCTGTACGCGCTCAGAATCAAAATTCTGGCGACTAAAGCAGGGATTGAGTCCATAGATACTAAGGATAAGCAAATTGTAATCAGACGCTTCCAGGGCATGCAGTTTGATAAGCAGCAACTTGAGCCAATCTTAAAAGACGGCATAAAGGTAGGGCTAACCCAGCTCCGCCTAAACCCCAAACGACT
>SOKA01000010.1 GCA_004376105.1 Dehalococcoidia bacterium | reverse complement strand
CCACCCCCGCCAACACCGCCCCCAGGAGTTAACTGGGCTATCCTGGGACCAATTATCGCTGTGGCGGTCTTTTTAGCTATCTTCTTACCGGTTAGAATAAGGAGGAGAAGAGCCAGCAGATAAACTACAGCTTCCATCATTCTAGGCTGAGGTTAAGAAATTATCTATATCCCCAACTCAGAGCGGGTGCGAAGCAAACTTATCAGGTTATCACGGGCAATTAGCCCGATAACCCTTCCCTCACTTACTACAGGCATCTGGTTTATATCACTCTCATCCATCTGCTCCAGTATGCTTAGAGCATCCTGACCGGGATAGGCCGCCTTTAGCTTGTCAATCGGGGTCATTATCTCCTTTACTCGGGTCATAGCCCACTTTCGCTGGGAAACAGGCTTGATATTTTGCAGAGTTAAAGTGCCCTCGAGTCTACCTTCGTCAGCTACCATAAAAAGGCGGCACCCACTGGGGATGACATACTCCTGAACCACTTGATTGAGGGTAACATCTGAAGGAACTACCGGGCAGTTAGTAGTCATTACCTGTGCCGCAGTAAACCTCTTGAGGGCTTCACGCCATTGAGCTTGACGATAGCTGTTTGAGGCAGCGTTTTTCAGAAACCAGCCGATGAAGGCTATCCACAAACCGCTAAACCAGGACAGATTAAATGGATTTAGGAAGACTATTACAATACCGCCTGCAATAAATGCGTAGCCTACACCTTGCCCTAGTTGTGTGGCAATTCGGGTGGAGCGTCTAAAATCACCGGTAAAGCGCCACAGAATGGAGCGGAAAATACGCCCACCGTCCAGGGGGAAACCTGGAATCAAATTGAATACAGCTAGCGCCACATTAATAAAAGCCAGCCAATAAGCCATAGTCACTATAGGCTCACCCATGCCTTGGTTAAAGTACCAAAACAGACCAAACAAGCTTCCAATCACTAGGCTACAAGCGGGACCGGCGGCTGCCATCTTTAACTCAGCGCCAGGGCGTGTTGCCTCCCTAGTCATTTGAGCAATACCGCCAAAGATAAACAGGGTTATGCTCTTTATGGGGATACCGTTTGCCCTGCCTACAAGGCTATGAGCTAACTCGTGGGCAACTACTGAAGCAAAAAAAAGTAGGCAGGCGATTATACCAACAACCCACCAAAGCAATGAAGACCAGTGAGGGGAGACCAATAAGAAAGTTAGCAAAGCAAATATTATGAACCAACTGTAATGGAGCCTGAGTTGTATGCCAAAGACCTTGCCTAAATTAAAAGCACTACCCATTTTTAACTACCATCTTAGGAGGTGAAATAGGGATAAAGTTCCCGAGTCAGTGAGATACCTTTAGCCGCTGCAGTATTTCTAGGGCAACCTCAGCGGCTCGCTTCCCCGATAGAAGCATACCACCAAAGGTAGGACCCATGCGAGGCAGCCCATAAACGGTGGCGACTGCCATGCCAGCTACAATTAATCCGGGATAGACCTCACCAGTATGCTCCACCACGGCATCCTCCGATTTATCAATCCACAATGCTCCTTCTCCAATCAGCTTGAGTGCCCCCCGCTGCTCCAGCTTCCTAGCCACACTAGCATCATGACCAGTAGCATCAATAACCACCTTTGTTTCTAAAGGTATAGGGTCAAGAGCTGAAACCTCCTTAGGAAGATAGGCAATGGGGCTCCAATTAATCACTACCCCAGCTACCCTGTTATTCTCACACACCACCAGGTCTTCCATAAGGGTTAGCTGGAGAAACTTAACCCCAGCATCGCAGGTAGCACCAATAAGATTAGAGCAGGCGTGAGGGGCATCAGCCACATAGAGACCCTCACCTGCGCACTCATAGGGGACGTTTAGCTCATCAAGAATCTTTTGGGCAGGTGCTCTCAGGGTAAGTTTATTCATAAAATAACCACCGATCCAGAAGCCACCACCCAGGTAGTTATTCCTCTCTA
>SOKA01000026.1 GCA_004376105.1 Dehalococcoidia bacterium | reverse complement strand
ATCAATGAGGATGTACTTCAAATTGACCCAGAAGCTTTGCTTCAGGAGCAAAGGAAGAGGTTTTCTCCGGCAATAAGTAGCCCTTTTAGCTATAAGGTAGTAGCCAACCTTCCCTACTATATTACCTCTCCTGTTCTGCGCCATTTCCTTGAAGCCTCACTCAAGCCTCAAATTATGGTAGTAATGGTGCAAAAGGAGGTGGCTGAGGCTATCGTGGCTGAGCCTGGTCACATGAGTGTGTTGAGTATTAGTGTCCAGTTTTATGGTCAACCAAAAATAATCAGCTATGTGCCCGCCCGGTGTTTTTATCCTGCGCCAGAGGTCGATTCAGCTATATTAAGGGTGACTCTATATTCTAAACCAGCGGTGGATGTAACTGATAAAAGGAGCTTCTTTAGGCTGGTGCGGGCTGGTTTTACTGCCTCCCGCAAGCAGATATGTAATTCTTTAACTCAAGGTCTGGAATTGCCTAAGGCTGAGGTCTTATCCTTGTTAGAAAAGGCAAAAATAGCACCACAACGGCGGGCTGAGACACTGACCCTTAACGAGTGGGCACAGCTATGGCAAGTATTTACCGGATAGGGAAAGAAGGCTAGCATGTTGACACTTCTGGCGCCAGCTAAACTAAATTTGACCCTTGAGGTTTTGGCTAAGCGTCCCGATGGTTTTCATGAAATCCGTAGTGTTATTCAGGCCATAAATCTATGCGATAGCCTCCACTTCCAGTTAAATGAAAATATCGAGTTTAACTGTGCCGACCCCAACTGGGTTCCGGCGGAGAGCCTGGTATCTAAAGCAACTAGTTTACTTCAAAAAACTACAGGGTGCCCCAAGGGGGTAACAATAGAAGTTAATAAGCGTATCCCTTTGGTTTCAGGATTAAGTGGGGATAGTAGTGACGCCGCCGCTGTCCTGTGTGGACTTAATAAGCTTTGGGGATTGGGGCTACCATTACCAGAATTACTTGAGCTAGCCGCGCAGTTAGGTTCAGATGTAGCCTTCTTTCTTTATGGTGGTACGGCTCTGGTCAAAGGTAGAGGTGAGATGGTGACTCCGTTGCCCCCACTTCCCCATATGAGGGTTGTCCTGATACTGCCACCTGTGCCTAGGATGCCGGGGAAGACAGAACGACTTTACGCTAGCCTAAAGGCTAATCGCTATACAGACGGGCAAATTACAGCTAGATTTGTGGCATTGTTAACCGAGGGGAGAGAGGTAGCTTTATCCATGTTGTTCAATGTGTTAGATGATGTTGCCCTTGACAACTTTGCTGGACTTGGGGAGTATCGGGAGCAGTTTTTGAAAGCTGGGGCCCAAGAAGTTCACCTAGCCGGCTCGGGGCCGGCTCTATTTACCCTAGTAAAGGATAAGGTTCAGGCTAATAAGATATACCGACATCTCCAACAACAAGGGCTGGAATCCTATCTCACTGATACCTTAGACGCTATAGCGAAGGTAGGATGAGCTGCCTTATAATTAAACCATATGGTAGAGGGGGTATCAAATGAGCGATACACAAGAAAACTTGAAGGATGCTTTTGCTGGGGAAAGCCAGGCCAATCGGCGCTACCTGTTCTTTGCTGAGAAGGCGGACGAGGAGGGTCACCCTCAGATAGCCAGGCTATTTCGGGCAGCGGCTGAGGCAGAGACGGTTCATGCCCGCAATCACCTTGAGGCTATGGGTGGCATTAGGTCAACCAGGGATAATCTGGGAGTGGCCATCGAAGGGGAACACTACGAATTCATGAAAATGTACCCCGGTTTCATTGAGCAGGCTAAAGCGGATAATAATGAGAGGGCTGAGATTAGTTTCATCCACGCCAACGCAGTGGAGAAAATCCACCACGGACTATATCAGAAGGCACTGGAGTCCCTTGAGGCGGGACAGAAACTAAAGGACGAGTCTTACTTTGTCTGTCAGGTCTGTGGCAATACTGTAGTCGGGAAAGCCCCGGAGAAATGCCCCATCTGTGGC
>SOKA01000024.1 GCA_004376105.1 Dehalococcoidia bacterium | reverse complement strand
CCGCCGGGAATGGAACCCAGTAGTGCCTGCGCTTGTATCTCGGTTCTCGGTTATGACCCAAAGGTCTACTACCGGGGTAGGGGTGCCATTGAGGCTAAGAGCCTGGGCATCCCTATTGATGACGGGGATGTTGTTTTTCGCTGCAATCTGGTGGCTATTCGTGACGGGAAAATGTGGAGCTATAGCTCGGGTTATATTAGCACTCATGAGGCTCAAGCCCTTGTTACCGCTTTGGATGAAACCCTTGGCAGTGATAAAATACACTTTTACCCCGGCGTCAGCTACCGACACATATGCAAATTGAAAGGGCGAGAGGATACACTCTTGGCTACTTGCACTCCTCCCCACGATATCCCAGATAAGCCCATTGGCGAGTTTCTTCCCAGTGGTCAGGGAAGCGACCTATTGCGAGACCTGATGAAGCGCTCAGAAGCTGTGCTCCGAGACCATCCGGTAAATATAGAGCGGAGGTCTCGCGGCGATATACCGGCGACAATGATATGGCTCTTCTGGGGTAGTGGCCAGGTACCTGATATGCCGCCATTTAAGCAGATTTATGGTCTTAGTGCGGCTATGACATCCGGGGTTGACCTTCTCCGAGGCTTAGCCCGAATAGTAGGGATGGATACATTAGATATAGCGGGGGTAACTGATGGTCTGGACAATGACTATGCTGCTCAGGCAGTTGGTGCTCTTCAGGCGCTTGAGAACCATGATTTGGTAGTTATTCATATTGAGGCGCCCGATGAGGCGGCTCATGCTGGCTCCATTGATGATAAAATAGAGGCTATCCAGAGGGTGGATGGAGAGGTTGTCAGCCAGCTTCGCTCCTGGCAACCAGACTCCCTTCGGATACTAGTCATGCCTGACCACTCAACACCGATAGAGACTCAGACCCATGCTCCTGACCCGGTTCCATTTATGCTCTGGGGACCAGGGTTTACTGCTAACGGGGCGGAGAGATTCACCGAGTCCGAGGCAAAAAATGTAGGCTTTTTTGTTGAGAAAGGGTATAATATTATGAGCAAGCTGATAGGGGTGTAGCAAGTTATTTGACTTTTGAGGTAAAAATTTAGTGGCTCTAATTGTGCAAAAATATGGTGGGAGTTCGGTGGCTGATGCCGAGAGGATTAGGAATGTAGCTCGGCGTATAGCCACAACCAAAGATAAAGGTGACCAGATAGTAGTTGTGGTCTCGGCGATGGGAGATACCACTAACGAACTTATTAAACTAGCCTACCAGGTTTCGGAGCAACCTAGCGGCAGAGAACTTGATGTTCTCTTGTCCACCGGTGAGATTGTTTCCAGCACCTTGTTGGCAATGGTGCTGAGGGATATGGGTTATGAGGCAATTAGCCTAAGTGGTGCTCAGGCGGGGATAAGGACTGATTCAGCCTATAGCCGAGCTCGAATTCTGAAGGTTGAAGCCCAAAGAGTGGTTAAGGAGCTGGAGAAGGGGAAAATTGTCATTGTTGCTGGCTTCCAGGGTATTACTGGTGGGATGGATGTAACCACGCTGGGGCGGGGTGGCTCTGATATTACGGCAGTGGCTCTGGCTGTCAGCCTTGGGGCTGAGGTGTGCCAGATATATACTAATGTTGATGGGGTCTATATTGCTGACCCGCGACTTATCCCTGAAGCTCGCCGGTTGGCCGAGATTGGCTATGAGGAAATGCTAGAGCTGGCAACCTATGGAGCTAAGGTGGTGCACCCTCGAGCGGTTGAGCTGGGGGAGCTGTTTAATATTCCTATTCTGGTAGCCTCTAGCTTCACCCAAAATCCAGGTACATTAATTCACGGAGGAGTGTCTATGGAAGTCCGAAATAAGGTGAGGAGTATAGCTTATGACCTTGATGTGGCTAAGGTAACGGTAGTCGGTGTTCCCGACCGGCCAGGTATTGCTGCCTCCATCTTCGAGCCTTTAGCCAAGGCTGGCATCAGTATCGATACCATTGTTCAGAATGCCAGTATTAATAATATTACTGATTTAACCTTTACCGTGACTAAAAGCGATTTGGCTAGGGCAATGCGTGTGGTGGAGCCTATAGCCAAGTCAATTGAGGCTAGGGAGTGTGCTAGTGATTCCAGATTGGGCAAGGTTAGCATTATAGGCACTGGGATGCAGAATACTCCTGGCTATGCGGCTAGAATGTTTGAGGTACTTAGTGAGCAGGACATAAATATCCAGCTTATTACTACTTCGGAGATAAGAATAACCTGCATTATTGATGAGGCTAGGGTTAAGGAGGCAATTCGTGCCTTGCACCGGGCATTTGAGCTGGAAATGGAGGAATAGGAGGTAGAGGATGTCATATCAGGAAGAGGAGCAGGCAGGACTAAGACGGCGGCGTACTAAACAGGCAATAGCCTTAGCTATGCAGGGTTGGTGGAGGGAGGCGGCAGTGGCTAATAAAAGCCTGATAGAAAGCTTCCCCAACGATGTCAATGCCTATAATCGATTGGGTAGAGCCTATATGGAGCTAGGAGAGTATTCTCGGGCAGAGGAAGCCTACAGCCGAGCTATAGAACTTGACCCTTATAATGTGATTGCTAGGCGGAATCTCGAGCGTTTATCTCATTTAGGGGAGGCTATGGTTGGTTTACAGGGCGATTCTGAGAAGGTCGAGCCGCAACATTTTATTGAGGAAACAGGCAAGGCCGGGGTAGTTAACCTTTACCGCCTGGGCCCCCCGGCGATACTAGCCAAAATGGTGGCTGGTGATAGGGTATATTTGAAGATAGATGGGTCTAGTTTAGTAGTGGAAAATGCTCATGGTGAGTATCTAGGGCAAGTCGAACCCAAGCACGGGCAGCGACTTATTAAATTAATGGAGGGCGGTAATAAGTATACCGCCGCTATTATCAGCTTGACGGAAGGGATGGTAACTGTCATTGTCAGAGAGGTATATCAGGACCCCAGTCAGGCGGGACGGCTTTCCTTTCCAGCCAAGGAGTTTAAGAGCCCTCGGCCTTATATTAGCCATAGAATAATTAGGCGTGGGTTAGAAGAATATGAGGAGGCAGTGGGAGAGGAGCCTGGCTATACTATAGTAGGCGGAGAGGAGATAGAATTATCGCCTGACATGGGTAATAAGGCTAATAATGAGGAATAAGAGGTTCAATCAATATGGTTTTAGGGAAGATTAAACCGGTAAACATTGAAGACGAGATAAAGAGCTCTTATCTTGACTATGCTATGAGTGTCATCATTTCCCGTGCCTTACCTGATGTGCGGGATGGGTTAAAGCCGGTTCACCGACGTATTCTTTATGTTATGGATGGTCTGGGACTAAATCATGCCAGCCCCTATAAGAAGAGTGCCCGTATTGTCGGCGAGGTGTTGGGTAAATACCATCCTCATGGCGACACCTCTGTTTATGATGCCATGGTGCGTATGGCGCAGGATTTCTCTATGCGATATGTTCTGGTTGATGGGCAGGGCAATTTCGGCAGTATGGATAATGACCCCCCAGCAGCGATGCGTTATACCGAGGTACGCTTGGCTTCCGTTTCTGAGCAGATGTTGGTTGACATTGAAAAGGATACTGTTGACTTTATGCCCAACTTTGATGATAGCCTTAAGGAGCCTGTAGTTTTACCCACTCGATTACCCAATTTACTGGTTAATGGCAGCTCTGGGATTGCGGTGGGGATGGCTACCAATATCCCTCCTCATAATCTAGGCGAGGTCTGTGATGCTCTCTCTTATCTCATTGAGAACCCTGAAGCCATGGTCAATGAACTTACCCAATTTATTAAAGGACCTGATTTCCCTACCGCTGGCATTATCCTTGGGCAGGATGGGATTAAGAGTGCCTATGCTACTGGGCGTGGCAGGGTGGTAGTTCGGGCTAAGGCTCATGTAGGCGATGCTTCAGAGGCCGGACGTCGCCAAATAGTTGTTACTGAGCTTCCTTACCAGACGAATAAGGCTGCCCTGGTGGAAAAGATAGCTAAGCTGGTCAAGGATAAGAAAATTAGGGGCATTAGTGAACTTCGTGACGAGTCAGACCGTCAGGGTATGCGCATTGTCATTGAGCTAAGGAAGGAGGCACAACCGCATCAGGTACTTAATAGCCTCTATAAATATACCTCAATGCAGTCGGCTTTCTTCGTTAACATGCTGGCTCTGGTTGATGGCCAGCCCAGGGTAATTAGCCTTAAAGAGGCACTTCAGCATTATATAGATTTTCGCCATGAGGTTATCACTCGGCGCTCTCGGTTCGAGCTGAAGGTGGCTAAGGTCAGAGCTCATATCTTGGAAGGGTTTAAAATCGCTTTGGACCATATAGATAGGGTGGTTACTACTATCCGAAAATCTGAAACGGCTGAGATAGCTCGCCAGAACCTTATGACTGGCTTTGGCTTATCTCAGGCTCAGGCGCAAGCTATTCTTGATATGCAGTTACGCCGGCTGGCTAATTTGGAGCGGCGCAAGATACTTGATGAGTATGCCGAGGTAGTAAAAAATATTGCTTATTTGGAAGACCTTCTGGCTAACCCCAGGAGAATACTTCTCTTGATAAAGGAAGAGGTGAATGAATTAAAGTCTAAATATGGTGACCCACGGCGGACCGAGATAAGAGAGCAGGAGGTGATAGAGTTTCGTGATGAGGACCTTATCCCCCACCAAAGAGTGGTAGTAACGCTCAGCAATAGGGGATTTATCAAAAGGCTGCCATCTCGTGCTTATGAGCCTCAGCATCGGGGTGGCAAGGGTATCATTGGCATGGTAACCAGGGAGAAGGATGCAGTAAGACTCCTCACCGTGACTGATACCCACGCTGAACTCCTGTTCTTCACCAACCGGGGCAAGGTGTTTCGGATTAAGTGCTATGAAATCCCACCTGATAGCTCCCGGACGGCTAAAGGGATGGCTATAGTTAATCTTTTCCCTATCGCTGAGAGTGAGAGGGTTACGGCTATGGTAGCCGTGACTGATTTTAAGCCTGATGCCTACTTATTGATGGCTACTTGCCGCGGGGAGATAAAGAAGACGTCCCTGGGTAATTTTGCTGCAGTGCGGAGTAGTGGCATTATCGCTGTGGATTTGGAGGAAGGGGATGAGTTGGTGGCAACTCGTTTAGCTACTGACCAGGATGACGTCGTATTAGTAACTCAGAAGGGGCAGGCAATCAGGTTTGCCGTATCTAGGTTAAGAGCTAGCTCCAGAACTAGTGGCGGGGTATGTGGTATCCGTTTGATGCCTGATGACCAGGTAATCGGTATGGATATTGTCTATCCTGATTCCTTCCTTTTAGCAGTTACCTCAGGGGGCTTCGGTAAACTTACCCCGGTTGGTGATTATCCGCGGCAGCATCGTGCTGGCAGTGGGGTAAGGACTTTTAAGCTTACTGAAAAAACGGGTGAGGTGGCTACTACCAGACTCGTTTCCCAGTCCCAACAACTAATGATTATATCGGCTGATGGCATTATTACCCGTACACCGGTAAAGGAGAAAGACCCTAGACAGGGCATTACTATTCAGGGCAGGAGCACCCAGGGGGTAAGGCTGATGAGGCTTGGCCGGGGTGATAAGGTGGTGGCTATCGCCTGCTTTGATTGAGCTCCTGATATTTTTGCTGGCAAGCTGGTTGCCAGTGCTGGAGTCCGCAGACATTACAAGCTTTATAACGGCAGTCAGGGGTTTCTTTGCCCTCTATAGCCCGCTGATATTCTCGCTTCAGGAAGGTTGTAGCTATTCCAACATCAATATGAGCCCAGGGCAGGGATTCATCTAAAGGACGCTCCCGCTGGGCATAGAAGCCGGGCTCAAGTCCAGCCTCCTTAAAAGCGCTAAGCCAATTTTCGTAATTAAAGTGTTCGCTCCAGCCATCAAATATTGAGCCCAGTTGCCAGGCACGATAGATAACTTTACCCAGTCGCCTATCTCCTCGTGACAATACTGCCTCAAGCAAGCTGACTTTAGGGTCATGCCACCATAGCCTGATTCCTTTCCGGCGTAATCCCAGCTTAAGAAGTTCATGCTTAGCGTTTAGCTGCTGTTCGCTTTCCTGAGCTACCCACTGAAAGGGCGTATGTGGCTTGGGCACGAAAGTAGATAGGCTGATTCTTAGTTGAGGTCTTTTCCCTTTAGCCTCCCTGCCTAGTGCCCTGACCTTGTCTACTAGCTGGATGATGCCGTCTATATCATCAGTGGTTTCTGTGGGCAAGCCGAGCATAAAATATAGCTTAAGGCTTGTCCAGCCTCGGTCAAAGGCAGCGGCAGCCGTTTTCAGGAGTTCATCCTCAGGAATATTCTTATTGATGATTCGCCGTAATCTTTCGCTCCCTGCCTCAGGAGCAAAGGTGAGCCCTGGCTTTTTGTGGTAAAGAAGGGAGTCCATTAATCTTACTGAAAAGCTATCAATGTAGAGACTGGGTAGTGACAGACTAAGATTATGGCTCTGATAACGGTGAAATAGGCTAGCTATCAGCTCATCAATGTTGAAGTAGTCACCGGTGCTTAATGAGACCAGGGAGACCTCATTATAGCCGCAGTTGGCAATAAGCTCCCCTACTGCCTGGAGCACCTCCTCTTGGGGACGCTCACGCACTGGGCGATATATATTTCCTGCTTGGCAAAAGCGGCAGCCACGGCTGCAACCCCGCTGAATTTCTATCGCCCCTCGGTCATGGACTACCTGGATGTAAGGGACTACCGGTTTAGTGACCGGGGGAGGGAGCTTGGTCACTATCCGCCGCTCAATTGTAGGTCTAGCCTGAGCTACAGTGGGTGTAATGCTTTTAAATAAACCATCAGCCTGGTATTCCACTTGATACAAGCTGGGCACATAGATGCCAGGGATAGTAGCCACTTGACCAAATAGCTGTTTTCTTGGGGCTCCCTTGCCCTGTCGTTTCCAATCTCGGAAGGCATCAAGCAGTTCAAGCAATACCTCTTCACCATCCCCAATTATGAAGAAGTCAATAAAATCGGCCATAGGCTCTGGGTTAAGGGCACAGCTACCACCAGCTATTACTATCGGATGGGAATCGTCTCTCTCTGAGGTTAGGACTGGTATTTGAGCCAGGTTAAGCATATTTAATACATTGGTGTAGGTAAGTTCATAGCCTAATGAGAAACCAATAATATCAAAGTCTTTTAGTGGGTGCTTAGATTCAAGGCTAAACAGGGGAATACCCTCTGTCCGCA
>SOKA01000060.1 GCA_004376105.1 Dehalococcoidia bacterium | reverse complement strand
ATTTGTGGTAAAGGAAGCTGGTGTAGGCGTCGGTAGTGATTCTGTAAATAAGGAGCTAGCCCAGGTTGAAGGTTGAGGAGGTTCGAGCTCTCAGTGCTGAGGAATTGACAAAGCAATTGGAGGCAGCCTATCAGGAGCTTTTTAACCTTCGCTTTCGCTTAGCCACTAAGCAGTTAGTAAACCACCGCGAAATTCCGAGGGTTAGGAAGAAGATTGCCAGACTAAAGACCATAATGAGGGAGAAGGAAGTGGGTATAAAGCACCCAGAAAAATCTTGAGCCTATGGATGAGAAGCGCAAAATCAGGTTTGGACGTGTGGTGAGTAATAGGATGGATAAGACGGTGGTTGTGGCTGTAGAAACCCCCAAGCGCCATCCGCTATATAAGAAGTCCATCAAGAGAGTGGTTAAATATAAAGCCCACGATGAAAATAATGAGTGTGGGCTAGGAGATATAGTTAAGATTATAGAGACTCGCCCACTCTCAAGGCAGAAGCGGTGGCGAGTAGCTGAGATAATAACCAAGGGAGAGTTAGTTAAGGTTCAACCTAGGGAAATAACCTGAAATTAGTTTTAGGATAGAATGGTATGATTCAATCTTATACCAGACTTAAGGTGGCAGATAATACTGGCGCCCGACAAATTATGTGCATTAATGTGTTGGGCGGCACAAGGAAGAAATATGCCCGAGTGGGTGATATTATTGTAGCTTCGGTCAAACGGGCAATTCCAGGGGTAGCAGTGAAGAAGGGAGATATAGTTAGGGCGGTTATCATTCGTAGCGCTCAGCCATATCGGCGTTCCGATGGCTCTTATATTAGGTTCGACGAAAATGCGGCTGTGATTCTTACTGATAAGAATAATCCTAGAGGAACTCGAATATTTGGACCAGTAGCCAGGGAGTTGAGAGTGAAAAATTTTACCAAGATTATATCACTGGCACCTGAAGTTTTGTGAGGGGAGAAGTTGTGAAGATTAGAAAGAATGATACCGTGCTAGTTATTGCTGGTAAGGATAAGGGCAAAAAAGGCAAGGTGCGCTTTGCTTATCCTGAGGATGAACGGCTAATAATTGAAGGTATCAACTTTATTAAAAAACATGCCAGAGCAGCAGGTCGGGTTAGGCAGGCAGGCATAATAGAACGGGAGGCACCAATTCATGTGTCAAATGTTATGCTACTGTGTAGCCGGTGTAATCATCCTACCCGGGTTGTCTTCCGCTTTTTAGAGGATGGTAGGAAGGTTCGTATTTGTTGCTCTTGTCATGAGGTAATTGATTAAATGTCACGACTCAAGGAAAGGTATAGAAAAGAGGTTATCCCCCACCTAATGGAGCTTTATGGGTATAAGAATATAATGCAGGCACCACGTCTAGACAAGGTAGTGCTTAATATTGGTTTGGGAGAGGCAATTCGGGAGGCTAAGGCTCTGGAAGCAGCTGAGAGGGATTTGATTGCTATTTCGGGGCAACACCCGGTGATAACCCGTGCCAAGAAATCCATTGCTTCCTTCAGGTTGAGGTCGGGGATGCCTATCGGGTTGAAGGTAACCCTGCGAGGGGAGCGTATGTATGACTTTTTTGACAAGCTGGTAAATGCTGTCTTACCTCGTGTGCGTGAGTTTCAAGGGCTTTCCCGAAACTCCTTTGATGGCTGGGGCAACTACACATTGGGACTTAAGGAGCAAATCATCTTTCCTGAGGTAGATTACGATAAAATAGACAAAGTGCGGGGACTGGAGGTGTCAATTATCACTACGGCTAGGACAGATGATGAGGGTAGACATCTGCTGGAGGCATTAGGTATGCCCTTCAGTAAGGATTGATTGAGGTAGAAATGGCTAAAAGGTCGAAGATTGTAAAGTCGGAACGTCCTGCTAAATATGGGGTACAGCAGCATAATCGGTGTTATTTGTGTGGCCGGCCTCGTGCCTATATCCGTAGGTTCGGCTTGTGTCGTATTTGTTTTCGTAAGCTGGCTCTCGCTGGTCAGATTCCTGGAGTAAGAAAATCAAGCTGGTAACTAGATGTTCTAAAATAAGACTAAGGGGATAGGCGTGACTGTTTCTGACCCAATAGCTGATATGCTAACCCGAATACGCAATGCTATTATGGCGAGGCATGATTCTGTGCTGATACCAGCCTCGAGGATGAAGCTGTCTATTACTAGAATCCTTAAAGCAGAAGGTTTCATTGATGATTATGAGGTGCTTAAGGATAAGCCACACCGGGTAATTAGGCTTCACCTTAAATATGGTGATAAAAATCAACCAGTCCTTTCTGGATTGGAGCGAGTAAGTAAGCCCGGGTTAAGGGTGTATGCTGGGCGAAAGGAAATCCCCCGTGTTTACGGTGGTTTGGGTATTGCTATCATTTCTACACCTAAGGGTGTGATGACAGGGCAGCAAGCTTGGCGCCAGGGGGTTGGTGGTGAACTATTATGCTATGTGTGGTAAACCAATGTTGGGGTGATATATATGTCTAGAGTGGGGCGGATGCCGATAACTGTGCCACAAGGTGTGGTGATGAGTATTAATAAGGAGAATGAGGTCACTGTAACCGGGCCTAAAGGGGAGCTTTGTCGCCGTTTCAACCCTGATATGTCTATTACCTTGAACAATAATAACCTGATAGTGTCGCGGCCTAGTGATAGCAAACAGCATCGTTCCTTGCACGGGCTGACACGGAGCCTTTTGGCTAACATGGTGGAGGGGGTAGCTAAGGGCTTTGAGAAAAGTCTTGAAATGGTAGGGGTGGGTTATCGGGTTGAAAAGGCAGGGGATAAGCTGATATTTCATGTCGGCTTTTCCCACCCGGTGGAGGTATCACCGTTGCCCGGTGTGTCTCTGGTTACCGAGGGGGCAAATCGCATTAAGGTTACCGGGATTGATAAAGAAGCAGTTGGTCAGATGGCAGCCCAGATTAGGGCTATTCGCCCCCCTGATGCTTATAAAGGTAAGGGTATTAGATATGTTGGAGAGCTAGTTCACTTGAAGCCAGGCAAAGGCAGGCAGAGTGCTGGGTGAGAGGAAATAATGAGCAAAGTTGAGCCCAGGGCGGCACGTCTCAGAAGACATACCCGAGTTAGAGCCAAGGTGAAAGGCGCTACCTCTAGGCCACGTTTATGTGTTTTCCGTAGCCTGAATCATATTTATGCTCAGGTTATTGATGATTCGCTGGGGCATACCCTGACCCACGCCTCAACCCTTGATCCCGAGATAAAAGGTGAAGCAATTGGCAAGGTAAAGACGGGTAAGGCTGGGCTTGTTGGCTATCTGGTAGCTAAGCGAGCATTGGGTAAGGGGATAACTCAGGTAGTTTTCGATCGTGGCGGATACAAGTATCATGGCAGAGTTAAGGCCTTGGCTGAGGCAGCTCGGGAAGTAGGGCTGAAATTTTAAGGAGGTGCTTCTTAAGTAGGTGAAGGAGTTGATAAGCAAGATAGACCCAACAGAACTGGCACTGAATGACAAGCTGGTCTATATTAATCGGGTGACTAAGGTAATGATGGGGGGGAAACGCCTCAGTTTTAGCGCCTTGGTGGTAACTGGGGATGGTAATGGACATGTAGGCATTGGCACCGGTAAGGCTAATGAAGTGCCAGGGGCAATCAGTAAGGCTAGCGCTATGGCTAGGAAGAATTTGATTAAAGTGCCGCTGGCCGGGACTACTATTCCCTACGAAATGAGGGTTAAATTTGGAGCAACTAAGGTCTTGCTAAAACCAGCAGCACCAGGTACAGGTATTATTGCTGGTGGTAGTGTCCGAGCTGTGGTTGAAGCAGCCGGAATCAAGGACATTTTGACTAAATTGTTGGGTAGCTCTAATCGGGTCAATGTGGCTAAGGCAACGATGCTTGCCCTCAGGCAGCTTAAGGAGCCGAAAGAGGAGTTAGCCAGACGTAAGCCAGTCCTTAAAGTTGAGGAGGTAATTTCTGGTGACTAAGCTACGTATCACCTGGGTTAAGAGTAGTATTGGCTATAATGAGGTTCAGAGGAGGACTATAAAGGCTCTCGGTTTTCATCGACTAAATCAGAGTGTTACCCATAATGACTGTAGCTCAGTTCGAGGTATGATTAACAAGGTGAAACATCTGGTTAAGGTGGAGGAGGAAAGCTCGTGAGGCAGGATAAGCTTTTCCCAGCCCCTGGCTCTAAGAAGAGCCGAAAACGGGTGGGTCGGGGGGATGGTAGTGGACACGGCACCTATTCAGGGCGAGGTTGTAAAGGGCAGAAGTCCCGTTCTGGCTTTAGGATGAAGCGCGGCTTCGAAGGTGGTCAGCTGCCTTTAATTAGACGCTTGCCCCGGAAGCGTGGCTTTGTCAATATTTTTAGAACAGAGTATAGCATTGTTAATATAGATAAACTTAATATGTTTGAGGCTGGGAGTGAGGTAACACCAGAAAGATTGGTAGCCGCAGGAGTGGTAAAATCTCTACGGCACCCAATCAAGATTCTGGCTGAGGGTGATATTAATTATCCTCTTTTGGTAAAGGCAAACAGGTTCTCCGCTGCCGCTAAAGCCAAGATTGAGGCAGCAGGGGGCACAGTGGAGCAGGTTGGGCATGCGGCAAAGACGAGCTAGACCACGATTACTCCAGGCAATGTTCGACGCCGTCCGAATACCCGATTTAAGGCGCCGGCTTCTCTTTACCTTAGGCATGCTGGTGGTTTTCCGTTTTGTGGCTCATGTGCCTCTTCCCGGGGTGGATGCCGCTGCCCTGCAGCAGCTATTTGATCGTAATGCGTTACTGGGCATGCTTAACCTGTTTAGTGGCGGTGCCATGAGGTATTTCAGTGTGGCGGCCATGGGGGTTTATCCCTATATAACAGCTTCAATTATAATGATGCTGCTAACGCCCGTTATACCCCGGCTGCAAGCCATTTCTCAGGAGGGAGAGGCTGGTAGGAATAAGATTAATCAAATTACCCACTGGTTGACTGTGCCTATGGCTGGTCTTGCCGGTTACGGGCAGATAGTTTTGCTCCAGCGTGAAGGTGTGCTCACTAGTGCCGCCGCATTGCCGACAGCAGCTATGGTTGTTGCCATGATAGCCGGCACTATGTTCTTGGTCTGGCTAGGTGAGCTTATTACTGAATATGGTATTGGTAATGGTATATCTATAATAATCTTTGGCGGCATCGTGGCTGGCTTTGCTGATATGGTTATCCGGGGCCGTCTCGCCGCTATGTCAAATCTTGGCGGTTTAGTCGGTTATATTTTCATAGCCTTAATCACTATTGCGGTAATAGTCATCTTTACTGAGGCGCATCGTCGCATCCCGGTTCAATATGCTCGTAGCATCTTTCGCGGTGGTCGTATGTATAGACAATCAGGCTCAACCCATATCCCACTGCGGGTAAATACAGCCGGGATGATACCCCTCATCTTTGCCATGTCGGTGGTAATGTTCCCCGGTATGATAGCTAGTTATTTTGCTAATCCAGCCGGAGCTGACCCTAACTTAGCTAACTATATTGTGAATTTGCTTGACCCTAGGGCAGCATTGCCTATGGGACTATTTTATTGGGGTCTCTTTTTTGTGCTGACCATTGCCTTTGCCTTCTTTTATACTATGGTGATCTTTCAGCAGCAGGATTTGTCTGGCGCCTTACAGCGGCAGGGAGGATTTATCCCCGGCATTCGGCCAGGAAAACATACCGCTGGTTATCTTAACCAGGTCATTAAGCATATTACCTGGGGGGGTGCCCTTTTTCTGGCTGTAGTGGCAGTAATGCCCTTTTTCGGTCGACAGATTACCGGCGTTGACCTCCAGCTATCTAGCATGGGCATGCTTATTGTGGTTGGTGTTATTTTGGATACTATGAAACAATTAGAGGCGCAACTGGTAATGCGACGCTATGAAGGCTTTATTAAATAGGAGAAAGAGTGTATATTATTTTTCTGGGTGCTCCCGGGGCGGGTAAGGGAACACAAGCCGCTTATGTGGCTCAGAAGCTTAATTTGGTTCATATTGCTTCTGGCGATTTGCTTCGGCAGGCAATAGAGCAGGGAACCGAGCTGGGAATGCAGGCTAGGTCTTATATGGAAAAGGGGGTGCTAGTTCCTGACCCCATTTCAATACCAATGGTTCTAGAGCGTATCTCAGCTCCAGAGTGTGAACCTGGGGTAATTTTTGATGGTTTTCCCAGGAATCTGCAACAGGCTGAGGCATTGGATAAGGCCTTAGCCCAGCAGGCTAAGGCTATAGATAAGGTAGTATATATCAAGGTCTGTGAAGAGGAGCTTATAAAACGCTTGAGTGGACGCTGGATTTGTCGTAATTGCCAGATGCCATATCACACCATAAATTCTCCTCCCAAGGTTTGGGGTAAGTGTGATAAGTGCGGCGGTGAGCTATATCAACGCCCTGATGATACTGCTGAAGCCGTTAAAAAGCGGCTGGAGGTCTATTTTGCTCAGACAGCCCCCCTTATTGATTATTATTCTCAGGCTGGTAAGCTACTAGAGATAGATGGGGAGGGGGGTGTGGATGAGGTGGGTAAGAGAATAGTCGCCGCCCTTCACGGAGAGAGAATTTGTAGCTAGATGAGTATAATTATCAAGTCCGAGCGAGAGATTGCTGCTATGCGGCAGGCAGGCAGAATTGTGGCAATCATATTGGGGATATTAAGTAAGCAGGTGAGACCAGGGATGAAAACCAAGAAGTTGGATATTATCGCAGGTAGAGAGCTAGAAAGGCTGGGAGCTAAACCTTCGTTTAAGGGGTACCGGGGATTTCCAGCTAACCTCTGTGTGTCAGTAAATGATGAGATAGTGCATGGGATTCCGGGGGAGCGGGTTTTAAACGAGGGTGATATTGTATCTCTTGACTTTGGAGCTATTTTTAACGGTTTTCAGAGTGATGCTGCGGTGACAATAGGTGTAGGCGAGATTAGCCCACAGGCTAGACAGCTTCTAGAAACTACCAAAGCTGCGCTAAAGGCTGGCATCGCTGCTGCTTATCCAGGGGCGAGATTGGGAGATATTTCAGCCGCTATTCAGAATTGTGCTGAGTCAAGAGGCTATTCGGTAGTCCGTGAGTATACCGGGCACGGTATTGGCCGGGAGATGCATGAGGAACCTCAGATACCCAATTTTGGTCAACCAGGGAATGGGCCGGTGTTGACAAAGGGTATGACCCTTGCCCTTGAGCCTATGGTGAATATTGGCGATTGGCATACTCAGCTCAGTAATCACTGGATGGTATTTACTGCTGATGGGAGTCTTTCAGCCCACTTTGAACACACCATTGCCATTACCGATGCTGAACCAGAGGTGCTTACTATTGTATAGGGAAGGAGTTTATGCCTAAGAAAGAGACTATTGAGGTTGAGGGGACAGTAGTGGAGCCGCTGCCTAATGCTATGTTTCGTGTCGAGCTGCCTAATGGGCATAAGGTGCTGGCTCACATTTCGGGTAAGATAAGATTACATTATATTAAAAT
>SOKA01000040.1 GCA_004376105.1 Dehalococcoidia bacterium | reverse complement strand
TCTAAGAAGGTAAACAAGCCAGCAATGCTCTTGGCGTCACAAATGCTACCTGAGGTTATAAGACTGGAAATCTGACTAACCGGCACCCGGACTAACCTAATATTCTCGGTATCCTCAGCACGGAGTTGGCTAGGAATAAGGTCAGTAGCCAGATAAAGGTAAAGGTATTCAGTGCAGTAACCAGGCGTAGAGTAGAAGCCGCCTAACCTCTCCACTTTTCTGGGTAGGTAGCCTGTCTCCTCCCGTAATTCACGGCGAACGGTAGCCACAGGGTCTTCACCGGATTCAATACCACCAGCCGGTATCTCTAATAGCTCCCTCTCTACCGACTTACGAAATTGATTAACCAGTAAGACATTGTTATTGGCATCAATAGCTACAATAGCCACACAATCACTATGCTCCACAATCTCCCGTCTGGTTTCCCTGCCATCAGCCATCTGCACAGTATCAACCCGCAGCTTTACCGCTCGCCCCTCATAAATTAATTGGCTAGATAGTGTCTTTTCCTCAGCCAAGTTAAGCTCTTGCCTCCAGGTGATAGATAAGAGCTACTTCATCACAATCAGGAAATTTGGGGCAACGGTAACACTCACCCCAGACCTTGCGTGGTAGCTCCATTTTATCTAACTGAGAAAAGCCAAACCTCTCAAAAAAGGCTGGCTTATAGGTCAGGCAAAAAACAGTAGGAATACCAAGCTCCTTAGCCTCCTTGAGGCAAACCTCGGCTAGTTGGTCGCCAATCCCCTGTCTCTGACTACCCTCAGCTACCGCCAGTGACTTTATCTCAGCTAGGTCTGACCACATAACATGTAGTGCCGCACAGGCGATTACCCGCTCACCCTGCCTAACCACAAAGTAATCCCTGATATTTTCATATATCTCACTTAGCGAGCGAGCTAGCATCTCACCCTTATTAGCAAAGTAGTTAATTAACTCATGCATCTGGGGTACATCACTGATTCTGGCTTTTTCCACTGTGTTCAACCTAATGCTTTCCTTTCAACCTTTGCTCCAGAGAGCTATAGAAAGAGGTCTCGGGATGAATTCTTAAAAATCGAGTCCTATTAGAGCTATGCTTTATAGTAACAGTAGCCCCGCCTGACAAGGGCAAATTTATGTGACCATCAATGCTCAGTGCTGCCTGGTGAGCAGCACGAACCCGCAGCTTGACTACCACAGTAGAGGGTAACACCAGAGTATAAGCCGAACTAAGGTGAGGTAATATTGGTAGCATCAGAAGCTCCTTAGCTTGTGGATGAAGGATAGGACCACCGGCTGCCAGCGAATAACCAGTGCTGCCAGTGGCTGTAGCCACAATCACCCCATCAGCTTTATAGGTGGTCAGTGCCTCACCATCAATACCAGCTTCTATACGAACCACCCGGGCTATTTCCCCTCGCGCCACCACCACATCATTCAAGGCATAAAATATAGGGAGTGACTCCTCACCTGGCACTGAAAGCTCGGCTTCAAGCATAGCCCGCTCATCAATCCAACCTTCTCCTGCCAGTAAGGGGGGTAGCTTAGCCATCGCCTCATCAACGCTGAGTTCAGTCATAAATCCCAGCTTGCCCAGATTTATCCCGGTAATAGGGATTGGACGAGGAACCACTGCTTGAGCCGCCCGTAGAATTGTGCCGTCGCCACCGATACTAAGAATCAAATCGGTATTATTTACCTGAGCTCTGGCCTTCTCCCCTTCCCAAGCTGAGCATAGCCATACAGAAACGCCCCTTGAGCCTAAAAACTTTTCTAGTTTTTCAGCCAGACTATAGGCAGCCTCAATCATCGGGTGATAGAGAATACCAATCCTTTTCATAGATTACTCTTCGATAATAATGAAAGCGTCACTTCTGAGAACAAGCCAAGTGTAACATCGGCAAGCTGGAGCGTCAAGGTTAAGGGTTTGGCTCATCCTAGGCAAAAGTCACTTAACGCTGTAGATGGGACACTATGCAGCTGCCCTGGCCAATCGGCGCTGGATAATGGATTTGATAATAACCAAGCCAATGATACCAAGGAAAAAGACGGCAGCGAAAACTCCAGCCGCCCGTATTCTCCTATCGGTTATTGCCTCAATGCC
>SOKA01000087.1 GCA_004376105.1 Dehalococcoidia bacterium | reverse complement strand
AACCAGATGTGTAGGTTATATCAATCTAAGAAAGTTGAAAGGAGCCTGCCAGAGAATTGTTCTATCCATTTGCCATTAGCATTTAACAATCCCTCGGAATGGGTGATAAAGGTCCACCTCGAGGTAAGACACAAAACGTCGGAATGTTACCCTCAGGCGAGTTTGTCTTAGAACAGTCCTGCATTGTGACCTCTTTAAATCCGCCTTCTGCATCTACTCGTCTTGAAGGGCACGCTTCAGGAGTATTTCACCCCGACGCAGGTTGTCGTCTTGCAAATTCCTGGCACGGAGTGAATCTGTTTGACGACGCTGCCCACAGCATCAAGGTCAGCCACCTCAACAGCTACAACCAGATCATAAGGCCCGGTTACTGAATCTGCTGACTTCACTCCTCCCAACTTTTGGACAGCCTCGACTACCGCAGTCCGTCTTTAATCTGTGTTATAAGGGGTGGCTAACTTCTTCTTTAACTCAGCAAGCTGCCTCAGGTGCAACTTTTCCTCAGCTATTATCTTATCTAGTGTCGGGTGTGCTCGCTGGGGCATTATCTCCTTCATGCCGTAGTAAAACAGTATGGAATCCTTTTCCGCACTAATACCTAGCTCTATTGCCTTAATATCACTATCCGCCTGAGTCGCCATTTCACTGGTGGCCATATCATCAGTGAAAACAGCACTGTCAACCAGTGCCTGAAGATAAGCTGCATATTCCCCAGCATACATCTCTGGAATTTCATATCTATCAGCTTCATCGAGCATGCTCTGGAAAGTCTGGATATGCTCTCGTTCCATACCGACTAGATAGCGAAAGATATCACGAGCTGCTGCACTCTGGGTTGACTTGGCCATGACATCATAGAAGGCAATGCCCCTTCTTTCAATACCGATAGCTATGTTTATAAGCTCACTGCCATAAAAAGAAATAGACACTCTAATATCCCTCCTTACTAAACTTATAGAGACAGAAGTTCTGCTTCTTTAGCCACCAGATATTGAAATTTAGTGACATTATTGCCTCCCTACCATCAAAATCATTTGCCTTTATCTATTTACAGGAATTCATCAAGTAGCTCTTCTATTCGTCCAATCTCTATCTTCTGTTTCACCAACGGCCCTTTATCTAAAGCTGGTAGTTGCTCCTCAAAGGTAGGCCGTTGTTTCCGGTAGATAATGCCGATAGGTATTTGTTCTCCCCACTCTTGAGCTTTGTTGAAGGCTGCTGCCTTGTTGCTTGGGTCGTAGTTAGTCTCCTCTTCCAGCTTATACACTCTCTCTCGGTACCAGTTATAGGTGTTCTTACGATTAAAAATAACACAGGGTTGGAGCACATCGATAAACGCAAATCCCTTATGGGTAATCCCCATCTTAATGAGGTTAGCGAGATGCTCAACGTCTCCGGCGAATCCCCTGCCAACAAAGCTGGCATCACAGGCTATAGCCAGAGCCAGGGGGTTTAGTGGCATTGTTGCTCCTCTGAGGGTGGTCTTGGTGACAAAACCAAGGTCACTGGTAGGAGATGCCTGCCCCTTGGTGAGACCGTAGACCTGGTTATTGTGCACTAGATAGGTAATATCGTGGTTACGGCGCATGGCATGGATGAAGTGGTTTCCCCCTTCTCCGTAGCCATCCCCATCACCACCCACAGCAATAACAATAAGCTCTGGATTAGCTATCTTGGCACCAGCCGCCGCTGGGAGTGTCCTGCCGTGGAGCATATTGAGTATATTACATCTGGTATAGTGGGGTAGTTTCCCTGCCTGCCCAATGCCAGAGACCATCAGCACTCGGTGGGGTTCGATATTAAGCTCAACCAGGGCTTTATTAACCGCGCTCAAGATACCGAAGTTGCCACAGCCCGGACACCAGGCCAGTTTACTCCCAGCATAATCAGTCATTGCTACCATAGTCAGCAACCCTCCTTTTTTACCTCTCGAACAATGTAGGCTGGTGTGAAGGGACGCCCGTCATATTTGAGGATTTTGCCACTGACTTCTTTACCTGTCTCTGCCCGGATTAGATGAGCCAGTTGTCCGGTGGCGTTATTCTCAATTACGCAGCTCGTTCGGGCATTGCTTAAGGCCTCGGCTACCACCTCAGCAGGGAAAGGCCACAGTTCGCTCAAATGAAGTAGGTTGACACTAGCTTTTTCCTGACCCAGAATATCCACGGCTTCACGAATGGCGCCACAGGTACTGCCCCAGCCAATAAGTATTGTCTCTGCCTTTCGGGGGCCGTATAGCTGAGGAGGAGCAATCTCCTTTTTAAGGTCAATAAGCTTGCACATCCGCTTCTGCACCATTTGAGTCCTGGTCTCAGCATCCTCAATCAGGTGTCCCGCTTCATCATGCTCATCAGCGTCAGTAGCCACTTGAGCACCTTTTTGTCCGGGGAAGGCTCGGGGTGAAACACCAGACTTAGTTATTCTGTGCCTCTTATATTCCTCACCTGCTTCCTCTGGTGAAAAGAGAATGCCCCTATCAATGGTTACATTTGAGAGGTCAAATCCGCCAACCGTAGAGTAGGAGCTAGCAAGATGTTGGTCGGTTAACACGATGACCGGTAATTGATACTTCTCGGCCAGGTTAAAGGCTTTGATAGTCAGCCAAAAGGCGTCTTCAATTGTAGCTGGTGCCAGGACAGCCCGGGGGAATTCCCCGTGAGAGGCATGAAGGGCAAATTCAAGGTCGCTCTGCTCTGTCCTGGTGGGTAGGCCAGTAGCAGGACCGGGACGCTGTCCATCGACTATAACTATCGGTGTCTCGGTAATTCCCGCTAGTCCCAAGCCCTCTACCATTAGGCAAAAGCCACTCCCCGAGGTAGCAGTCATAGCTCTGACACCGGCATAGCCGGCCCCAATTATCATGTTTATCGCCGCTATCTCATCCTCGGACTGTAAGACTACCAGGTCAAAATCCTTGGCTTTAGCTGCCATATACTCCATAATGGATGTTGACGGGGTCATTGGATACCCAGCCATGAATTTGCAGCCGGCGGCTATAGCCCCCAAAGCTACAGCCTCATGCCCATTAAGCAGCATCCTTTTCGTATCACTGATGGGACTGAGACGGTAATCAAAATCCCTCTTAAAATTCTCTCGTGTGTACTCATATCCAGCCTTGGCAGCTTTGATGTTATTCTCTCCAATTTCACCAGCACCAAAATGTTCTCGCAAAACCTTATCCAATAACTCAAAGTCATATCCTACCAGACCTAGAGCTGCACCGAGGGCGGTAGTATTTGCCATTAGTTTATTTCCTGCCTTCTCTTCAGCCAGCCTCTCCAGAGGCACGCTAAAGAAGTTGCCATCGCCACTAATGTCCTCTATCTTCTCTCCATCAAACAGGATTATCCCTCCTTTGGCTAACTCTCCCTGATGCAGGTCTATGCTTTCCTTATTGAGGGCAAGCAATATATCCACCGGCTCGGCGATGGCTTCTACCCTAGTGTCCTTTACCCTGACCCGGAAAAAGTTATGCCCACCCCTTATCCTGGATTCATAGTCCTGGTCAGCAAAGACGTAATATCCGCCTCGGGCGAAAGACTTGGCTAATATAAAGCCCACAGATTGCACTCCTTGGCCCGCTTCTCCACCGACCATAAAGTTGATATCTACCGACATAACTCCCCCTATTTACTACCCCTGTAGGTGCTGGTAGAACAATCGGTCAGTTCTCTTCAAAAAACAACATGTCGTCGTACAGTGTCTCTAATTTCAGCTTATGTTTAAGTTCCTCGCGAACCAACCTTTGGCAAAGACGTTTAGCTGCTTTATTTCTCATTACGCTCATCATTTTTGAATAGAACTCAATAGCTTGCTGCTCGCGCTTCATAGCGAAAAGAAGCGTATCCTGCACACTAGCACCTTCCAGCGTGTCACCACCAGTCAGATACTCACTAATCATTAGATTAGGCACCTTTTCTTGATGCCACTCCTGTTTTTCTAATCCCTTTTCCTTAAGGTTCTTTAGCCACTGTGAATGTTTTAACTCTTCCTCAGCTAGCTCCTTCATCAACGCCTTGGCACCAGGGTCCTGAGTCTTATTTTGCCCGGCTATGTAGAAAGCCTGAGATGCGATTTCTTTATATATTGCCGCATCTAATAATTCAGTCAGTTCGTCTAGCATCCTCACCCCCCATTGTAACACGATAAAAGGGGCACTTAAATCAACAGTGCTGGGCAGACTGGTTACCTCGCTATTCGTCTTCAAGCTCACCGGTTGTTGAATCAGAAGCTTCTGAATCTATCTTCGTCTCAGCCTCTTCCTCGTCCTCAGCTTCCTGTTGCCCGAAGACAATCCATTCATGTTGCTTCCTCATCTTGGCTAACAAAGTCAGTTTTTCCAGAAGAGCCTTCTCTTCCTTTTCCCTTTCGGTCTCCATTTTACACCCTCATCAATGAATTCTGGTTAAACTTGCTCGTGACTAATCAGTGACAGTTGGAAAGCCAGCGGTTTTCCACGCCTTCACGCTACCCAAGACGTTATATACCTCTTGGTAGCCAGCCCGGAGCAGGATGCTAGCACCAAGCCCAGCCCGGTGCCCCACACTGCAAATCACCGCTACTGGCTTATCTTTAGGGATTTCTGCCAATCTCTGCTCAAGATGACCGACGTATATGTGAAGTGCTCCCTTTATATGCCCGGAGTCCCACTCACCTTGTTCTCTGGCATCCAAAACGACTAGCTCCTCACCCCGGTCTATCTTATCCTTAAGTTGGTGTACCGAAAGCAAGGGGAGATTTTCCGTAGGCAACCCAGCATTATACCATCCCTCAGTACCATCTTTGAGATAGCCGATGACCCGATCATAGCCAACACGTATCAGGTAGCGAACAGCCCTTCCGAGATGGCACTGGTCTTCTAATACCAGCAGAATAGGTTTATCATAAGCTAGGACCCAGCCGGCAAAGACGGGTAGCCCTTCAAGCCAGATGCTGTATGCCCCCTTAATATGGGCACCGCCAAAGGCAGCTGGTTCACTGGTATCAATGACTACCGCCCTCTTTTCCATCTCCTCCTTGAACTCAGTTGGAGTAAGTGGAGCTGGCAGCGGCATGCAGCCAAGGAGGGGAGGGCCTTCTAAATTATATTTTTCCATCTGGCGGAAATAGGGAGGCCTCTCCGGCTGCTCAGCCACTTTATGTTTTATGAAGTCATCTTTGTTTTTTATTTGAAGTATCGGGTTCTGAGTCCTCTCTATACCGAGGGTGCTTTCATCCCTGTCGCCAATATTTAAGCCACAGACTGAGCCAGCACCATGAGCCGGACATAGGATAACCCCGTCACCCAGGGGAAGAAGCTTATTAAGGATACTGTCATAGAGGTTTGAGGCAAGCCTTGGCCCCTCTTCGGGGCCACATAGGTCAGTTCGCCCGACATCATTAACGAATAGCGTATCTCCAGTGAATACCATTACCGTAGCTTCACCAGAGGAGGGGTCAGCCACAGCATAGGACACGCTCTCATCAGTGTGACCTGGGGTATGAATAGTGGTTAGCCTTAGTTTGCCAATTTGAAATTCCTGCCCATCTCTCAATGTGGTGCCGTACTTCCAGTTCAACCCCGGGCCGTGGTAGATTTCGGCTTCGGTGAAGTTATTCAGCTCTACAGAGCCGATTACATAATCTTCATTGCGGTGGGTCTCAAAGATATATTTAATTCTTAGCCCTTTTTCCTGAGCCAGGTCAATGTAAATCTGGCAGTCACGCCGTGGGTCAATTACGGCAGCATCGCTGCCGGAGCCAATCAAGTAAGAATTATGGGCTATGCCTTCTGATTTTATGCGCTCAAAAATCATCTGGCTACTCCCCTTTTAATTATCATTGCCGGACGATTTCGCCTACTCGCTTGAGTAAAATATTGGCATGTTCTCGCTCTTCTAAAGCCAATTCGTGGAGGAGTGTTTTGGCATCCGGGTTCACCACCAATGCCGAAGCCCGCTTATAGAAATCATATGCCATGTATTCCTTTTCCAATGCTATATCCAGTGCTTCCATCTCATTGGTGAATTTCTCATCTACTTTGGCCAGAGCCGGGCTGATTTCAACACCGCCCTCCATGTGTTCCACCTTGAGTTCCCGCTTGAGCTTGTCTATAGGTGGTAGAGCCCCCTCACCGAGCAGACTAATAGCGCGCAGGTACAACATGTGTATATGTTTATCTTCGGCATTGGCCAGCATCTGGAATGCTTCTTTCGCCCGAGGCGACTCGGCCTTATCCCTGGCTGCCATATAGAAATCCCAAGAGCCTTTCTCCAGTTTGATAGCCAGCATGAGGATGTCCTTAACATTAACAGCTTCAGTTATTAATTCCGGCCTCTCTTCAGGCATTCCATGGATAGTCTCGTAAGACCAGTTAAGAATACCGCCATCCAGGTGGTGAACAGCCTTAAATCCCAGTCCACACAGCACTATGGCTGCTGCCATACTCCTGTGCCCCGAGCGGCAATAGGTAATAATCTTTTTAGTCCGGTCTAATTCCCCCTGTCTCGCTTCCAATTCACCCAGTGGGATAAGTGCTGCCCCTGGGATGTGTCCTGCTTCGTATTCCTCGGGCTGCCTCACATCCAGAAGAAAAAACTCACCCGTCTTATCCTTGTCCAGTATGGATTTGATTTCGTCAGGTGTTAGGCTTCTTATCTCATCAACAGCACAAGCTATCTTCACCATAATAAGACCCCTCTAGCTTGCTACAATATAACCCTTTATTCAATCATGCACTTTTGCTAGCTCGTGTTTTAGTCTTTCTCTTCCAGTGCTCTTTGCACTCCTTTACCATCTTCAGCTCGAGTCCGCAACTTTTACAGACATAGACATCACTCATTTTCATCTCGTGGCAGTTTGCCTTAGCAACAACCCCCCCCTTTTCTCCCAAATATAACCTTTATATAAAAACCTTAGAGTCAGGTCTGCCTGTAATACATTGGTTTCTTTCATACAAATTAGCCCTGTTAAAATTCTAGGCCTCTATCATAGTGTCTGTCAAACAGGCTATACGCATCCATATAATTAGTGACACTCGTAATGCAGCCATTGTTTGGTCTCTTCATAATAACCAACGTAGCTTATCTATCTGAATCAGTCACCCCTCCAGTTCAGCCTGCTAGCCTGTGACTTCGCGTTGGATAGTCTTAACACCCTCTACCACGAGATGTAGGGTTGCTCCTTTTGGATGAACCCTCGCTGGGCTTATCGCCTATATTAGTCACCGAGATCGCCAAAATCATAAGGGATATTAGCCAGGGGGGCAGAACTATTGTTTTAGTGGAGAGAATGCCCGCCTCGCTCTCAGTCTGGCTCAGACTGGCCTTCATTCTGGTGACACGTTTGCGCCAACACCAGGAGACTCAAAGCTTCCTCAGCTGGTATGAGCTGAGGAGCCCAATCTCCTCTGCATAGCTGACTTGCTTTGAAGGGTCGATTTGGTTCACTTTCTCAAAGACTCCTTGCTTAACCTTACTTATGAGCTCCAGAGACGCTCTATCTATGACTGCCAGCTCATTGGATGCCAGATAGCCTATATCGGGGCAGATTATGGGACCGGGGTGAGACTCGCAGTCACAGCTGCGGGTTATGTTCACCAAGGCATTTATATAGAGCACCCTCTTTCCCCGGATACATGCCTTGGCTGCCAGCGCCAGCCCTTTCTGGAAGTCCATGACCTCATAGCTCAAAGCCCCACTAGGGCAGGCGGATACGCATTTGCCACAACTTTCACAAGCGGCGCTATCATATCTCCACTCTTCATCTACGGTTATGGCTTGGCAGGGGCAGACTTCAGCGCATGACCCGCAGAGGTCGCACTTTTCCGCTGAAAGCTTGGGGATGCTCATGCGGTGAATTATTTGCTTCGTCCCTTTGGTCACCCCACCCATGCCCAGGTTCTTGATAGCACCTCCGAATCCAGCTGAAATATGTCCTTTGACGTGAGAGATTACTATGAGGTGGGTGCCTTCATATATCTCCTTCGCCACCTCAAAGCTATGTGCCCCTTCAACGACCTTCACCCCATCCTCCCCAATGACCACTTTACAATTTGTCTCATCCTCCCCAAAGCCGTGCCTGTAAGCCACCCGCTCATATCCCTCCCTTGTAGACCTGGGTCCCGGGTAAGCCACAATGGTGTCGAATAGAAAGGGTTCAGCACCGATCCCCTTGAGCCTTCCTACTACTAGCTTGACAATGGAAGGGGAAATATAATACCTATTCCCTGGCTCCCCCATATGAAGCTTTATGGGGACCTTTTCACCTCTAAAGTCCTCAATACCAAGGAGGTCGAGGGCGCTTAAGAGCTTCTCCGCCTCCGTGAAAAAATAGACCTTAGCCATATCGATGCTGTTACGACCTTGTGGACTCACGCTTGCAACCTTTTGCCAATCCCTTTTCTATGCTCTGGAGCTCCCCGAGCAGGATTAGAACGGCTAACGACCATAAGTATAACGCATTGATGGCTGTGTGGGTAATCTGCCAGCTGCGCAAGGGGGGGACATTTTCTGAGCCTACAGCGACATTGCACGAGTCGTCATTTTGTTACTGGAAAGGTTGTTACTGAAGAGGGATGTGTCCGCTACAAAAGGCAACCATTTCCTACTCGGAGGCTTACGCTGGTTTTTGCAAACAGAATTCCTTTAGTGTATAATTAACACAACGGTTTTAGTTTAGGTTATTACATACTTCTTAAAATCCCTCGGATTTACTTAAGTATTGGATGGCCGGACTCTAACTAGAATTTAAAAGAGAGGAGGTCATTCAATGAGTTTTAAAGACAAGTCGCTCCAGTGTTCCGATTGTGGGGCTACCTTCACCTTCAGCGTTGAGGAGCAAGAGCTCTTCCAATCTAGAGGCTATACTAACGAGCCTAAGCGCTGTCCGTCGTGCCGTGAAGCCAGGAAGTCAGAGCGTTATGGGAATAGTGGCCAGAGCTACAGGTCCCAACGCCAAATGTTCCCTGCAATATGCGCTGAGTGTGGCAAGGAAACCGAAGTACCGTTCCGGCCCCGCGAAGGTAGACCGGTGTATTGTAGCGAGTGCTACAGTAAAGTCAGACTGGACAAATAACGCTAGTTTGACCTGAAGGACATACATAGGCTGGGAGCACTGGCCTATGTATGTCACTAGAATGGGTTAGTGTGTTATGACATTGCAAGTTTCCAGACGTGAAGGCGAAACCCAGGACTCCTTGTTGAGGCGCTTTCAGAGGATGGTACAGGTGAGCGGAATTCTGCGCGAGGTAAAGGCTCATCATTATTTTCTATCTAAGGGGGGTTGTCGCCTCTCAAAGCAAGAAAGAGCGCAAGAAGAAGGCGATGCAGCTGACAAGTAGCTGGTTAGGGATAGCATAAGCTAATGAAAGGAGCACTAATATGAATATCTATGTGGGTAATTTATCCTATGAGGTCACAGAGGAGGAATTACGTCAAGAATTCCTAGCTTTTGGAGAGGTTGAATCTGTAAGTATCATAACGGACAAGTATAGTGGGCGGCCAAAGGGATTTGGGTTTGTTGAAATGCCATCAGTGGCCGAAGGTCAAGCTGCGATTACTGCTCTCAATGGCAAAACTTTAAAGGATCGGACGCTGAATGTTAATGCGGCTCGACCTCGTTCTGACAACAGAGGCGGGGGACCGTATGGTAGCAGGGGAGGTGGTGGGTTTGGTGGGGGAAGAGGTAGAAGATACTGAATCGCCGGGTATCATTCTGTATGCTCACCGGGTACAACAATAAGCCATATTGTCTAACAGTGTTTACGTGGTGCAGGCCATAGTTTGTACGCTCTAAAAGAGTCTGCTTTGTTGGTTTATAATTATGTAGCTATGGGTTTATTATTTTGCGGGTGACTATTGACATTACAGGGTGAATAGTTTATTGTTCTTACAAAAAAGGAGGTAGACCTAATGCAAGCCTACTGCGTGAAATGCCGTGCCAAAAGGGAAATGAAGGATGCTAGGCGCATAATCATGAAGAATGGCAAGCCGGCAACTCAAGGTGTGTGTCCCGTATGTGGGACTAAGATGTTCAGGATAGGGAAGAGTTAAAGCTAGTATTGCGGATATCACAACTGCTGGAGAGTCTGGGTATCTCTGCACAGATACCCAGACTCTCTGTTAATAATCACACATTAATCTAAGGTTGGTTTACTTGTAATTAGGGACTTGATTTAGGCAGGGTAGCGTAGGAATGGGGGAAAATAGTTTATCGCCAGCTTCTATTACCAATGATTTAGAGACTCGTTTTATCGGGCAGAGGGTTATTTACTATCCTAGGCTGACTTCAACAATGGAAGCGGCAAGGCGGGAGGCTCGCCTGGGAGCGGTAGAAGGAACAGTTGTCATTGCTGGTGAGCAAACTGCAGGCAAGGGTCGAATAAGGCGTGTTTGGCTATCACCTAAGGGTAGCATTGCCTTGTCTATCATTCTCTACCCTAGCCTGGTCTATTTGCCTTCCCTTATTATGCTGGCTTCTCTAGCTGTGGTTCATAGTATTGAGGCAGTTGCTGGCTTGAAGTCGCAGGTTAAATGGCCTAACGATGTTTTGGTTAATGGCAGAAAGGTGTGTGGGATTCTAATTGAAAGCGATGTGCGGGGAGATATTGTGGCCTATGCTATTATAGGTATCGGGGTAAATGTTAACCTTAGGATTTCTGATTTTCCTGAAATCTTATCACTTGCCACCAGTCTCTCTAATGAGCTGGGAAGAGATATATCACTGTTAAGCCTAATACGGCGATTGTTAGTTGAAATAGAAAGGTTATACCTGACTTTGCTGGCTGGGGGGTCTATTTACGAAGAGTGGCGGGATAATTTGGTGACCCTGGGCAAAAAAGTTCAGGTAAACTCGGGTAAAATTAGGTATGAAGGCCTAGCTGAATCTGTAGCCAGGGATGGCAGCCTCCTGTTGCGTCACTCGGATGGTAGCCTAACTAAGATTGTAGCTGGTGATGTTACCTTACGTGACTAAAATAGAGAACCCCCGAGCCTGCACCAGGTGTAGGCTCGGGATTTACTTTTATCAGGTCAATATTTTGGAAGTTGCTTACTAACCCTTTCCCCTTTTAGCTATTTGGTAGTCTCTTCTTCTAGACGCTTACTACCACCTAGGCGGGCAAAGGCCTCGAAAATGTTTATGGGCAGGGGGAAGATAATAGTGCTATTTCTTTCTGAGGCTATCTCAGTGAGTGTTGATAGATAACGGAGTTGTAGGGTAGTTGGCTCTCTACCGATGATTTCCCCTGCTTGAGCCAGCTTCTCTGAGGCTTGGAGCTCACCCTCAGCGTGGATGATTTTGGCTCGTCTCTCTCTTTCTGCCTCAGCCTGAGCTGCCATCATGCGCTTCATCGTTTCAGCAAGTTCAACCTCCTTAATCTCTACGGTGGTGACCTTCACCCCCCACGGGTCAGTGTGTTCATCAATTATCTTCTGCAGCATTTGATTAAGCCTTTCCCTTTGCGTCAACAGTTCATCTAGTTCAGATTGTCCCAAAACATTTCGCAGCGTCGTCTGAGATATCTGGGAGGTGGCTCTGATGTGGTCTAAGACCTTGACTACAGCACTCTCAGGGTCAACTACTCTGAAATATACCACTGCGTTTACCCTAACGGTAACATTGTCCTTGGTAATTACCTCCTGATGGGGGACATCCATAGTTACTACCCTGAGGTCTATCTTTACCATCCTGTCAACGAAGGGAATGATGATAAATAGACCAGGACCTTTAGCGCCAACTAACCGTCCCAGGCGAAATATCACCCCCCGCTCATATTCCCTGACAATTTTAACCGCCGCCGGGATGAATATGGCAGCAAGTATAACAATTAAAACGATACCCCATATTGGCATTTTTCTACCTCCTTTATTTTTGTTTTAATTTTGTCGCTTTTTGGTTACATATAGTCTCAAGCCATCAAACTTAGTTATAATCACCTCCTCCCCGGGCTTTGCCTTGCCCTCGTCTAATACTGCTGTCCAGAGTTCACCCTGATGAAGGACTGTGCCTTCAGGTTCAAGGGCTGCCTTGACTACAGCCTTCTTCCCTAGTAGCTCTTCCCTGCCTGTTGTTGCCTGACGTCGGTGGGCTCGAACTACATGATAAATTATAAAGGCAAGGACAGCACCAATGCTAATTGCTATCGTGGGAATCACCCATGGGTCTGGTTGAAACAATGTTGGCCTCCCGCTAAATAGAATTAAAAAACCAAAAACTAACGCAGTTATGCCCCCGCCAGCAAGTAAACCAAAACCGGGGGTAAATACCTCAGCTATAAGCAGACCACCTGCCAGAGTTATAAGGGCAATGCCGGCGTAGTTTATGGGTAAAAAGCCCAATGAGTAGGCGGCTAAAAATGCGGAGATGCCACCGAATACACCCGGGAAAATAAGCCCAGGGTTGAATATTTCCACCGTTATGCCCAGCATAGCCAGACTTAGAAGAATAACGGCAATATTTGGGTCACTGATAGCATAGAGGAAATCCTCTATTGTACTCATTTTGACATGGTTGATTGTAGCTCCTTGAGTGTCCAGGGTGACCACGCTCTCGTCGAGCATAGTTACTTGCCAGCCATCTAGTTGGGCGACTAGGCTGTTAAGGTCAGGAGCGACCATATCAATGATATTAAGCTTCAGAGCCTCTTGCTCAGTGGCTGAAACGCTCTCTCTAACTGCCTTTTCTGCCCATTCCATATTGCGTCCATGGGCTTCAGCGATGCTTCTGATATAAGCGGCAGCATCATTGACAATCTTTTCCTCCATCTCTTCTGACATTTGAGCTTCACCCTCGGCACCTATGGCTACTGGATGAGCGGCACCAATGGCAGTATTTGGTGCCATGGCAGCTACATGAGCGGCCATAGTAACAAATACGCCGGCAGAAGCCGCCCGTGCCCCAGAGGGGGAGACATATACCACTACTGGAACTTCCGCATTAACGATGTCCTTAACAATGTCACGCATAGAGGTGTCCAAACCACCGGGTGTATCCAGTTGGATAATACAAGCTATGGCATTATCTTCCTCAGCCTGGTTAATTCCACGCTCGATATAATTGGCAAGGACAGGGTTAATAGTTCCCTTGGCATGAAGCACATCAATCCTGGAACTAGCCGCCTGAGCCTCGATGCCTATAGAGATAGAGGCAGCGATTAATAAGCCTAGTAGTAATAGAATGCGTATGATTTTTGGCATAATAACCTTTTAGAAGCCTGTAACAAGTAAATTATATATTGTTTATAGTTTTATTACAAATTGAATCAAACTTAAGCGGGTGGGGTTAATAAACAACCTTGATAGTCATAGTTGAATAGCTAGGCAAATTAGTGTAGAATTTGCGAACTGTTAGTAAAAACATTAAGTTTTTTGAACAGTCTTGAAAGGTGCAGCATGAGAGCCCAAAGGTGTAAGGGGACTCGAGATTTATCCCCTGAGGAAATGATAAAGTTTCGCTTTATTGAGGAAGCATTTAGGGATTGCTGTCACAAATGGGGCTATGAGGAGGTTAAGACACCAACCCTTGAGTATCTTCACCTGTTCACCTCGACCGGGACACTTACTCCCGGTATGCTAGGTAAAGTATATTCCTTCCTTGACTGGGATGGCTGGAGTGGGGAGAGGGTAGTGTTGAGACCTGATGGCACTATTCCTGTGGCTAGGCTTTATATTGATAATATGGAAGACAGGGGTTTGGCTAAGCTCTTTTATGTAACTAATATCTTTATGTTTGAGGAAACGGGGAAGGAGACGAGGGAAAGATGGCAAGGTGGAGCTGAGCTTATAGGAGTAAGCTCTCCCCTCGCCGATATAGAATTAGTAATACTGGCTTTAGAGGTTTTGAAAAGGGTAGGGCTTGAGGGCATAGAGTTGAAGCTATCCCATGTCGGCTTAATAAGGGGTTTACTCCTTGAGCTTGGGCTGAGTCCTGAAGAACAAGCCAAGATATTTGACCAAATTCTGGACGGGGATGTAGAAGTGCTGGCTAGAATAAAGCCGGGAAAACCTGAGCTAGATGAGGCTTTGTCCCTTTTATTAGACTTGAAAGGGAAATCATCCGGGTTTCTAAAAAACTCTAAGGGGCTATTTGCCCGGAGTTTACCTGAGCTTGAGCCTTCCCTTGACAATTTCATAAGTATTGTTGACCTTCTTGAGGCTCTGGGTTATAACTACCAGATTGACCTAACTTCAGGGAAGGGCTTTGAATACTATACTGGGGTGATTTTCCAGCTCTTTATGGGTGAGGAAAAGATAGGTGGCGGGGGTAGATATGATACCCTTATTCCTTTAATGGGTGGCAGGAATGTTCCTGCCTCAGGTTTTGCCCTTTACTTTAACCGCTTGATGAACTTGGTAAAGCCAGCAACTTTGGCTAAACCTCTGGCTCAAAGAATCTTGATTAAGGCTGGACCAGAGGCGATAAAACAAGGCTTCAATATGGCCAGTTATCTTCGTGAAGCTGGGTATGTAGCTGAACTACAGCTTGAGGGTCAGGAGCTAGCTAATTTTAGGTGGATGCTTGAGGTTCGAAGTAAAGCACCTTTATTTGTTTTGACTGACCAGATTAAGCACGGAAAGTTTGAGCTTAAAACTGCCTCTGAGGTTTTGGCGTTACTGGGGGAGGGGAATGACGATAAAGATAGCGTTGCCTAAAGGTCGCCTTTTAGCTGAAACAGCCACCTTGCTCCAGAGGGCAGGCTGGGGACTAAGTGGATACCACGAGAGGGCTCGCTTTTATCGCCTTAAATTTGAAAAGTTTCCTAATCTCTCAGCCAGGGTGTTCCATGAGAAGGATATTCCAATTCAGGTGGCAATAGGAAACTACGATTTAGGCGTTTGTGGGCTAGATTGGGTTGAAGAGCTTTTGATTAAATACCCTAGCAGTGTTTTGGTTAAAATAAAAAATCTGGGATATGGGGAGGGTGCCTTATATATGGTTGTCAGCCGGTCTGAGGGGGTATCTACGGTGGAAGAAGTGCGGGCAAAGGAGGGCATTGTGCGGATTGCTAGCGAGTATCCTAACCTGGCTGAGTCCTTTGCTCTAAACCTTCGGCTGAGGCGGTTTAGTATCTTTCCCCTATGGGGAGGGGCTGAGGTTTATCCACCGGAGAGTGCTGATTTGGCATTAATCCCGGGAGAGATAGGGGAGAAGTTTTCTGATTATGACCTTATGTCTATAAGTAAAGTCCTTAGTTTTAGTGCCTTTCTCATAGCTAATAAGAGTAGCTGGGAAACAAAAGACATGAGTGAAGTGCTGGCTTCTATCAGAGATGAACTGCTTATTAATAAGAAGCATCTCTCTTCGGCAGAGGTAACGAGAGCGCCAGCAATAGCTGGTCAACCTATCTCTAGACAAGTGGCTGAGGATACAGTCCGATTAGCTTTGCCCGATGGACATCAACAACTACCTACCCTTCGTCTGCTGAATAAAGCTGGTATTCAGATTGACGATTACCCATCACCAGTAGGCAATCGCCGACCAACTACTAACCTAGACGGCGTGGTGATTAAGGTGATTAGACCTCAAGATATGCCATTGCAGGTAGCTAATGGGAATTTCGATTTGGCTATTACCGGTAAAGATTGGCTTATGGAGCATCTTTATCAGTTTCCGTCAAGCCCGGTAGCAGAGCTTCTGGACCTCAAGTTCGGTAAGGTGAAAATAGTGGCTGTGATAAGCAGGGATTTACTCGTGTCCGATATCTATAGCTTGAGGCGACTTAGCGCTGAGCGGTTGGTGCCATTTAGAGTGGCTTCAGAGTATGTAAATATAGCTGATAAATATGCCAGAGATAATCACCTTGGAATGTATAGGGTGATTCCTACCTGGGGAGCCAGTGAAGCTTTTTTGCCTGAGGATGCAGACTTACTAATTGAGAATACGCAGACAGGGCGAACCCTAGCCAGGCATAACCTTAAGATTATTGATACCCTTTTTGAGTCAACAGCTTGCTTAATTGGCAATACCGGTCGTGTATTCAGCTCCAGCCAGAGGGAAAGGATAAAGTCTATCACTGAAAGCCTGCGAATTGCAGCGGAGGACATCTAAATTGATGATTATTGAAGGTTTTCAGTCAGCGAAATCAGCATTATCACGGCAAGCCACGGCTGACTTTTATCTGGTTTCACCAGCTCTTAGGCGGAGGCTTACTGAGATGTTTGGCACCGAAGACCCGGAGCAAGCAGTTAAGCAAATTATTAACCAGGTGCGTAATAGAGGGGATGAAGCCCTTCTTGATTTTACTTTGAAGATTGACGGAGTAAAGCTTACCTCACTAGAGGTAAGCAGAGAGCAGATAGCTAGTGCTTACCAGGAGGTTGATGAAGAACTTGTGTCAGCTCTTAAACTGGCGGCTGAGCGAATATGCTCCTTTCACACTATACAGAAAGATAATATTTGGGGGGGGTTTGTTGAGCAGGGTCTGGGTCAGCTAATACGCCCGTTGGGACGGGTTGGGGTCTATGTTCCCGGTGGCACTGCCTGTTATCCATCTACGGTGTTGATGACAGCTATACCGGCTAAGGTCGCTGGGGTTAAGGAGGTTGTCTTGGCTACACCACCAGGGTCAGGCGGGGTGGTTTCCCCACCTACGTTAGTAGCTGCTGATATTGCTGGGGTTGACCGTATTTTTTGCATCGGCGGTGCCCAGGCAATTGCCGCCTTAGCCTTTGGCACCGACTCCATTCCTAGAGTAGATAAGATTTGTGGGCCAGGTAATATTTTTGTGGTTTTGGCTAAAAAGATGGTTTACGGGGTGGTGGATATTGATGGTTTGCAAGGACCAAGCGAAGTATTAATTATAGCTGATGAAACAGCTAACCCTGAATACTGTGCTGCTGACCTTTTAGCTCAAGCTGAACATGACCCTTTAGCCTCAGCTATTTTGATAACTACCTCAAGGGGGTTGGCCGATGAAGTTAACCGGGAGGTTGAGCAACAACTAAAGGGTTTGCCCCGTCAAGCTATTGCCGCTGAATCTTTAGAAAATAGGGGGAAGATAGTAACAGTTACTAGTGTCGATGAGGCTATAGAATTAGCTAATCTTTATGCCCCTGAACACCTTTGCCTAATGGTAGACAAAGCCACTTCCTATATTAACAAGGTGTCTAATGCCGGGTGTATATTTGTCGGTGAGAAATCAACTGTGGTTCTGGGTGATTATGTGGCTGGACCAAGCCATGTTTTACCTACGGGAGGGACTGCCCGATTTAGCTCACCGCTTAATATAACTGATTTTGTTAAGTTTATAAATTTGGTTACTATAGATGAAGTTAGCTTAAAACAACTAGCTCCAGCAGCATCAATTATTGCCAGGACTGAGGGGTTCGAGGCTCACGCTTGGGCAGTGGAAAAGCGGCTGCAAGGTGACTTATAAGGTTCTGGATTGGAGGGTATTTGGTATGTTGACGAAGGATGAGGTGAAGAGGTACGAAAGACAGATAAGTATATTCGGCGAAGAAGGTCAGAGGAAGCTCAAGAAGGCAAAGGTCTTTATCGCCGGTGCCGGAGGTCTCGGTTCTTCTATATCAATATATCTTACAGTTGCCGGAATTGGAAAGCTGAGAATGGTTGATAATGATATTGTAGCCTTGGAAAATCTGAATAGGCAGATACTGCACCGGGATAATGATATAGGCAAGAAAAAGCTAGAATCTGCCGAAGAAAAGCTCAAGAAAATGAATTCCAATGTTGAAGTGGAAGTTATATTTGAAACGATAAACATAGGTAATATTGATGAACTTGTTGGTGATTTTGATATGATTGTAGATGCGATGGATAACTTTGCTACGAGGTATGTGCTAAATAAAACTGCATTAATGAGGAAAATCCCGCTCTTTCACGGTGCAGTTCATGGATTTTACGGACAAGCGACAACGATAATCCCTGGCAAAACGGCTTGTTTAAGGTGTATATTTCCTGAAGTTCCTCCGCCAACGGTTCCCCCTGTAGTTGGAGTAACCCCTGGTGTCGTAGGTTGTATTCAAGCAACTGAGGTGATAAAATACATCCTCGGAATTGGGGACCTTTTGGAGAACAGGCTCTTGATGTGGGATGGGTTGAATGCGGTGATGGATGAGGTTCCACTGGAAAAGAATCCAAGGTGTGAAGATTGTGGCAAGGAGGGTGGCTAGATTATGAAGGTGAAAGTGAAGTTCTTTGCCACCTTTAGAGAGCTATTTGGTGGTGAGGCAAAAGAAGTTGAGCTGGGGAGTGGGTCTAATATCCAAGACCTGTTAAATCTTTTATGCGATTCACGCCAGCGTCGTCAGGAGATATTTGACCGTTCTGGTAAGCTCAGGCCTTATATAAAGATATTAAAGAATGGACGGGATATCAAGTTTTTGGAAGGGGTTCGTATTGAACTCGAGGGCGAGCCTATCCAGTTTTTGGGTGGGATTCATGCTAAACTTGCGGACGGGGATATGGTGGCAATATTTCCACCTGTGGGTGGCGGTTAGTAACTGAAACTTCAGCTCAATATATTACTAGAGATACACTTAAGAATCTGGATTAATCCAAGCTTAAATCTATTTTAATTTAAAGGAGGTGTCCTAATGATAAAAGGGTTTGCTGGTGTAATCGCCAGAGTAAATCTATCAACTGGGGAGATAAAAAGGGAGAAGATTAATGAAGAGTGGGCAAGGCTCTTCATTGGGGGCAGGGGTTATGGGAGTAAGATAATCTACGACGAGGTAGACCCCAAAATTGACCCCCTTGCCCCGGAGAATAAAGTAGTTATTGCCACTGGACCGATCGGTGGCTCTAATGCTCCGACATCAGGAAGAAGCATGGTAATAACTAAAGGCGCTGAGACTGGTACTATTGCCTGCTCCAATGTTGGCGGCTTCTTTGGGCCGGAACTTAAGCGGGCAGGCTATGATATGGTTATTATTGAGGGCAAGGCAGAGAAGCCGGTTTATCTCTGGATTAATGATGGCAGCATTGAAATAAGAGATGCTCAGAAACTGTGGGGGAAAAAGACGGCTGAAGTTGAACAAGTAATAAAGCAAGAGACTGATCCAAAAGCTAGGGTGGCGAATATTGGTCCGGCTGGAGTTAAGCTGTCCCGAATTGCTAACATTATGGTTGATGCCTGTCGGGCGGCGGGTAGGAGCGGGGTGGGGACAGTTCTGGGTAGCAAGAACTTCCTCGGGATAGCGGCCAGGGGAACCAAGAAGGTCGAGCTTTTTGACCCAGAAGAAGCCAAGAAGGCGATAGCCCAAGCGCGGAAGCTAGTGAGAGAAAGCAAGATAACTAGCGTGGTCCTGCCAAAATTAGGCACGGCTAACATGGTTAATGTTATAAATGAGCGTGGTGGTTACCCGGTCAGAAATGCCCAGGATGCCTACGATGCCGATGCTGGTGTTACTGGCGGGGAGGAAATAGCTGACAAGATTCTGATAAAGAAGTGGGCCTGCGCTGCCTGCCCCATTGCCTGCGGCAGAGTCACCGAGATAAAAGAAGGAAAGTACAAGGGGCATCATGGAGAAGGTCCCGAATATGAGACGACCTGGGCACTGGGCTTGATGTGTGGTGTTCATGACCTGAATGCCATTACCTATGCTCACTATCTGTGTAATGAATATGGGCTTGATGGAATTTCGGCTGGTGTCACCATTGCCTGCGCCATGGAGCTCTATGAGAAGGGATATATACCGGAGAGGGACGTGCCCTTCCCGATGAGGTTTGGTGATGGTGATGCTGTAGTTAAATTGGTGCAAATAATGGGCGAGAGAGAAGGTATCGTCGGGGATTTGTTGGCTGAAGGTTCGTATCGGCTGGCTGAGCATTATGGTCATCCCGAGCTGTCAATGAGTTCCAAGAAACAGGAAATACCAGCATACGACCCGAGGGCATTTAAGGGCATGGGGCTTAACTATGCCACCTCAAACCGGGGAGCCTGTCATGTCAGGGGATACACCATTGGCGCTGAGGTTGTGGGCTGGCCGGAACCGATGGATAGGCTACAGTATGAGGGGAAGGCAGCGCTGACCAAGCATATGCAGGACTTTACTGCAGGAGCTATTGATTCAGCGGGGATGTGTCTATTTACCTGGTTTGCTCTGGGATATGTTTCTGATTATGGCTCAATACTAAGGGCGATAACCGGGATACCATATTCTGATGAGGAGCTCCTGAAAGCCGGAGAGCGGATAAATAACCTGGAGAGGCTTTTCAACTTAAAGGCAGGACTTACTAAGAAAGACGATACCCTTCCGCTGAGACTGCTTAAAGAGCCAATACCATCTGGACCGTCTAAGGGTGAAGTGTTTGAACTTGACCGAATGCTCCCTGAATACTACAAATTGAGGGGTTGGGATAAAGAAGGAGTGCCAACCAAGGAGAAGCTGGAGGAGCTCGGGTTAAAAATGTAGCTTTACCTGAAAAAGGAGCCGAGATTCACTCCGTGAGAGTATTAAAAGGACAAATTAATGTTCCTTACTAAGGGGTCGCCAGAAGCATGGTAACGGTTCTTGGACTGAGTCGAGTTGGCGACCCCTTTCTTTAATCTACCCTTGTCAACAACTCGGCAAGTTGTCCTTTGGGATAATCTATGAATTCGTGTTAAAATGTGTAGATGTTTAACTGGTTTTAGCTTAGGGGGCGGAGAATGATTGAAGGAGCAGGAATAGAGAGATTTATACGGTCTGATTTGATTACCTTTAGTGGTTATGCTGCCAGCACGTTCCCGGAGACACTAGAGGGGAAGGTTGAAGTTCCTGTAGCAAGTATCATCAAGCTAGACGCCAATGAGAATCCCTATGGCTGTTCGCCAAGAGTAAACCAGGCTCTGGCTACTCATCCTTATTTAAGTATCTACCCTGATGCCGGGCAAACAGAGCTCAGGAAGCTCTTGCAAGGGTATGCCGGTATTGGCGCTGAACATATCGTGGCTGGTAGTGGTAGTGGCGACCTAATAGATCTTATTTTGCGTTTGTTTGTTGAACCGGGAGACGAGGTGGTAATTTGTGTACCGGCCTTCACCATGTTTCGTTTCAGCGCGGAGATGTATAATGGTAAGCTGGTTGAGGCGCCTAGGGATAAAGATTTTGCTGTCAATGTCAATGTAGTAAAGGCAGCGATAAACAAAAGAACTAAGATAATACTGGTGGATAGTCCTAATAACCCTACCGGAAATATGACCTGCCAGGATGATATAGTTGAGCTAGTTGATACCGGGCTGCCCGTATTAGTGGATGAAGCCTATGTTGAATTTGCTGGAGAAACGGTGGCTCCACTGGTTAGGCAGTATAGAAACTTGATGGTGCTACGGACGTTCAGTAAATGGGCAGGGCTGGCTGGTCTGAGGATTGGTTATGGTATTTTCCCGTCTGAAATTGCCGATTACCTAATGAAGATTAAGCTTCCGTATAATATAAATGCAGCTGCTTTAGTTGCTGTCCGAGAATCGCTAAAGGATATTGATTATTTGATGAGCAGGGTAAAGGCTATAGTTGCTGAGAGGGAGAGGCTTTTTACTGAGTTAGAGAAGCTGAAATTCTTAAAACCCTTCCCTTCACAAGCTAATTTTATTTTCTGCTCAGTTCTAAATGGCAAGGCAAGCCAACTTCAGCAAAAATTGCGAAATAAGGGTATACTGGTTCGTTACTTTGACAGGCCACTACTACGAAATTCTATCCGTATTAGTGTGGGTAAACCAGAGCATACCGATGCCTTGGTTAAAGCATTGCAAGAACTAGAGGAGGAGATAGGTGGCTAATAGAGTATCTATTGTCAAACGGCAGACTAAAGAGACCAATATCAGCTTGGAGCTTAATATTGATGGTAGTGGTAAATGTGAGACGAATACCGGGATTATAATGTTTGACCACCTGTTGGCTCAGCTTGCCCGGCACGGTGTATTTGACATAAAGATTTCGGCCACAGGGGACGACCAGCATCACTTGGTAGAGGATGTTGCCATTTGTTTAGGCAGAGCCTTCGGTGAAGCCCTGGGGGAGAAACGGGGCATTGTCAGAATGGCTAATGCTGCCGTGCCTATGGAGGATGCTTTAGCTCTGGTAGCAGTGGATATTGGTGGCAGGGGATATACTGTGCTAGACCTGCCCTTTAGCGAGAATGATATGAGTGGGTTTGCCACCGACCTTATTCGTCACTTCCTTGAGTCCTTTGCCCTTGAAGCCAGGCTTAATCTCCATGCCAAAATATTATATGGCGTCAATGACCATCACAAGGCAGAAGCCCTGTTTAAAGCCCTAGGCAGAGCCTTAGATACAGCTACCACAATTGATGAGCGGATTAGTGGTGAACTACCCAGCACTAAGGAATTACTAGAGCACTAAGCATAAACTTCTAAAAAAGGAGGAATATAGCACCATGCTTACTATAAATGGTGCTATATTCCTCCTTGTTCCAGCAATAAAGTAAAGAAGGTAATACTAAAAGCTTATCTTAATTTCCTACCGGTTAATTTGCGGTAAGCCCGCTGGTATCTTTTAGTGGTAGCCTCAATAACCTTCATTGGTAGCATGGGGGCTGGTGGCTCCTTATTCCAACCTGACTGGACAAGCCAGTCACGAACTGGTTGCTTGTCATAGCTGGGTTGGGATTGTCCAATTTTATAAAGCTCGGCATCCCAAAATCGGCTTGAGTCTGGGGTCAGTAGTTCATCAATAAGGATAAGCTTACCTTTGTCCAGCCCAAATTCCATCTTGGTATCAGCAATGATAATACCTCTGGCTCTGGCGTAGGTTCGCGCGTAGCTATAAATGGCCAGGCTTTTCTCCTTCATTTCTTCAGCTATAGCTTTACCCACCAACCTCTTCATCTCATCTATACTAAGCGGCTGATCATGCCCAGTTTCTGCCTTGGTGGTAGGGGTAAATAATGGTTGGGGCAATTCCTGGCTTTCCTTTAAGCCTTTAGGTAGTGATTCCCTGGAAATAGTGCCCCACTTCTGATATTCTACCCAGGCTGACCCTGAGAGGTAACCACGCACCACACATTCAATAGGAATGCGCTTTACTTTTTTAACAATCATAGACCGTCCATTAAGGTAAGAAGGGTAATGAAAGTGGCTTTCGGTAGGGAGGTAAGAATCAAGGCAGTGAACATCATCAACTGTTTCTATCAAATGATTGGGCACTAGATTTTTGGTCTTGTTGAACCAGAAAGCCGAGAGTTGATTAAGCACCCAACCCTTATCGGGAATACCGCAGGGTAGAACAGAGTCAAAGGCTGAGATTCGGTCGGTAGCCACAATGAGTAACAGGTTACCCAGGTCATAGGTATCCCGCACCTTGCCCCGGAAAAATAGGGGGAGGGGCAGGTTTGTATTTATCAAGACTGAGGGGCTAATACTCATATTGTTTTAGGAGCTGGTTCTGTAGGCTCAACCAGACCAGGTCTCTCTTTCCATTGGGCTTCAGTTAAGCCCAACCGTTTAAAAATCTCGTCGATGTAACGCAAGTAGTATTGATAGTCGAACAGCGGCTCAAGCTCTTCTGGTGGCAGAGTGGCAGTAACCTCAGGGTCAGCCTTGAGCAGGCTGAGGAAGTTTTTATTTCCCTTCGATGCTTTCATAGCATTTCGTTGCACCAGTTCATAGGCTTTTTGCCGACTTAATCCTTTGTCTATAAGAGCTAGCATTACTCGCTGGGAGAAAATTAAGCCTTTGGTAAGTCCTATATTCCGTTTCATCCTTTGGGGATAGATTTGCAGCTCCTTCATTACTGATGTGAAAAGGGCGAGGGAGTAATCTAGGAGAAGGCAGGAGTCAGGCAGGATGATACGCTCAGTAGAGGAGTGGCTGATGTCTCGTTCATGCCACAGAGTGATATTTTCCATTGAGGTTAGAGCATAGCCTCTTACCAATCGGGCTAAGCCACAGATTCGTTCACAAAGTTCAGGATTACGTTTGTGGGGCATAGCTGAAGAGCCGGTCTGGGTTGCTGCAAAGGGTTCTTCTACCTCGTGAGTCTCAGTTCGTTGTAGCCCCCTAATCTCGGTAGCGAATTTCTCCAGGGAACTAGCGATTATAGCTAAAGTGGTAGTGAATTGAGCGTGGCGGTCGCGTTGCAAAATCTGGCTTGATACCGGGGCTGGGGCAAGCCCTAATCTGGCACAAGCCCTCTCTTCAACCTTAGGGGATAGGGTAGCATAGGTGCCTACGGCTCCTGAAATCTTACCGGTAGCGATAGCTTTCTTGGCTTCGGAGAGCCTTTGCCTGTTGCGCTTCATCTCCTCAATCCATAGGGCTAGCTTTAAACCGAAGGAAAGTGGTTCGGCATGGACGCCGTGGGTGCGACCTATCATAGCTGTATATTTATGTTTTATTGCCTTTTGTGCCAATACTGAGATGAGTTCTTTTATATCTTGATTGAGTATCTCCGTTGCCTCAACTAGCTGCAAGCTGAGAGCAGTATCTATTACATCAGAAGAGGTAAGACCAAGATGAATAAAACGCGATTCATCACCTAGGCTCTCCGCCACAGAACCAAGGAAGGCAGTCATATCGTGGTAAGTCTCTTTGAGAATCTCCTCCATGCGCTTAAGATTAAGGCGAGCCAGCTTTATCTTAGGCACAGCTTCTCTGGGAATAACATCTAACTCAGCCCATGCCTCACAGACAGCAATCTCTACCTCAAGCCACTTAGCAAACTTATTCTCGTCTGACCAGACCCTTTTCATTTGTGGTCTAGAATATCGCTCAATCATCTGTCGCTTCCTTGTAAAGCACTTCTATATTTTTCGTAGGCTTTTCGTACTTTATCATGCTTTAGAGATAGAATTTCGGCAGCTAGGTAGGCAGCATTCTTAGCCCCAGCCGTGCCTATGGCCATGCAGGCTACAGGTATTCCGGCTGGCATCTGAACTATGGAGTAGAGGGCATCAATGCCCTCCAGTTCGCTGGTAGCTAGTGGCACACCTATAACAGGCAAGGTAGTCCAGCTAGCCAGAACCCCGGGAAGATGAGCTGCCCCACCGGCAGCGGCAATTATGACCTCAATCCCCCGACCTTGGGCAGCTAGCCCAAATTGCCGAGCTTTTTCTGGGTTACGGTGGGCTGATATTACAGACACTTCATAATCAATACCAAGCTTATTTAATACTTCCAGTGCTGGCCGCATTAATTCAGCATCTGATTTACTACCCATGACTATGGCGACTAATGGCATATTATCTACCTCCCTTCAAGCATCCCTTTACTGGCTTCTCCTTATCTCAGCGATATCTTTACGATAATGGCAACCGTCAAAGTGAATTCGTGTAATATTGTTATAAACCTTTTCTCTAGCTTCGGCAATGGTCTTACCGGTAGCGACTACAGTAAGCACCCGTCCTCCATTAGTCAATACCTGCCACGGTTCTGAAACTACCTTGGTTCCGGAGTGAAATACCAAGATATCTTTATCTAAATCATTCAGTCCACTAATGGGGAAGCCTGTCTTATAGCTACCGGGGTATCCGGCTGAGGCCATTACCACCCCAACACAGGCATCCTCACTCCATTCTATATTCATCTGGTCGAGGTTACCGTTAATCACTGCCAGCAGAATATCTACTAGGTCGGTTTTGAGCAGTGGCAGGGTAACCTGGGCTTCTGGGTCACCAAACCTGGCATTAAATTCTAGCACCTTTGGTTCGTCTTTGTTAACTATTAAGCCGCCATAAAGGACACCTTGGTAAGGTCTTTTCTCTCGAGCCATAGCCTTTACCGCTGGTTCAAGGATGGTTTCCGTTATTTTTTGGGACAGTGCCGGATTAAGGAAGTGAGGCGGACTGTAACTGCCCATACCACCGGTATTGGGACCCTGGTCTCCATCATATACTGGCTTATAATCGCAAGCCGATACCATAGGGATGACGGTTTTGCCATCGGTAAAGGCGAAACAACTCACCTCTTCCCCGGATAGGCGCTCCTCAATAATTACCTTATCACCAGCAGCCCCAAAGGCTCTAGCCTCCATGATGTTGGCCAGAGCATTTAAGGCTTGTGGGATTGAATCGACTACGGTTACCCCCTTGCCTGCGGCTAGCCCGTCTGCCTTAATTACAATAGGAGGTGAGTGTTGTCGGATATATTCCTTTGCCTGAGTATATTCAGAAAAGCTGGTGCTTTGAGCGCAGGGAATATTATACTTTTGCATCAACTCCTTGGCGAATACCTTGCTCGATTCTATCTTGGTAGCTGCCTTAATGGGACCAAAGATAGGCATACCTATATTTTGAAAGTGGTCAACAATGCCATTAGCTAGAGGTGCCTCTGGTCCGACAACGACAAGCTCAACTCCCTTTTCCTGGGCTACTTTAGCCAGTGACTCTATATCAGTAGGTTTAATATCCAGGTTATGGGCAATTTGAGCCGTGCCGGAATTACCCGGAGCCGCATAAATCTCCTTAACTTTGGGGCTCTGGGCTAGCTTCCAGACCAGGGTATGCTCCCTAGCCCCTCCACCAACAACCAATACCTTCAGAGTTCACCTCTTAGTATTATAGTCTTTATCAACCTCACCCCCTTTGTCCCCCTCTCCATGATATGGATATATATTCCTATCATGAGGGGGAGGGATGGG
>SOKA01000050.1 GCA_004376105.1 Dehalococcoidia bacterium | reverse complement strand
CTCGGAAGCTCTGGCCATAGTCTTTTTACATCCCCTAATCGATTGAAAAAATGCACTCCCTCTTTATCGATTCCTTTTATCGGAGGTTTAAGTGCTGATGCCCCGCTGGCAATTAAAAGTCTGTCGTAGCTAATTTGCCTTCCATTTTCCAGGACAACCTTGTTCTCACTATTCTCCACCCTAATAACCTTTTCACCTAGTAATCTATGGGGAGACAGACCGTGTTTCTCTCCAAGCAGAATATCTTCCTCCCCCAACTCCCGAGTTAAGTAGTCAACTAGAAACATTGGAGAATAAGGCGCCGTCCGTTCTCTCGAGACTATAGTGATTCTCCCCTTGTCTGCATTTGACATAGCCTTGTGGGTTGCGATTGCCTCTAGGGCTTTAATTGCAGCAGCCCCATTTCCGACTATGACGATTTTCATACTGCGATGATGACTCCCCAAAATAAAGGCACCATTCTAAGATACTAACTCCCCTAGTTGGAGAGACCTCATGGAAGGAGTTAGCAACAGAATCGTTCAGACCACGGAACGTTACCCTAATAGCTAATAACTACTAGCATACTCACCGGCTTGTTGGTCTTGTTGATTATCTCTCTTCCTTCATTGGGAGCGATGTAAAGTACATCCAAGGGGCCCAGGGTGAACTCTTCTGTCTTGGTCTTAATGGTGATTTCTCCCTCCAGAACAATATAGACCTTCTCTGTAGGTGAATCTTCGTAGGCATATTCTGCCCCACCTCCAGGGAGAAAATGGGAAAGTCCCACCCAGAACTTCTCGGCCCCGGTCTCCTCCTTGCCGCTTAGCCTGAGGGCAACCATATTGAAATGCTTGGCCACCTCATAGGGCTTAACCTGATCCAATGTAACCTTTTTCATATATCTTCCCCTTTTGACATTGATAGCACAGGACAAGCAGCGGGGTACTACTGGTCGCCCTCATCCACGATGGCCACCAATCTCACGATAGACCCATCGCCTTTCATCCACCGGATAGGGAAGCCGGCAATGGTGACTCTCTTGCCCACGACTTGGTCTATGTCACCACCTACGTTTTCCCATCCCATAATGCCATTGCGCATTAAGAGGTTATGGCAGGGCTCCCACTCAGGAAAGTCCTCCAGCACATCATGTCCGGTTTCTCTCTTATACTCTTCACATATGTCCGGCCGTAGCGGGCCCGTTCCATGTGGGGCAATAGCGGTAGCCAGAGGATGGTCCAGGGCCTGCTGGTCAACGCCGACACACTTCACTCTCTTTTCAACAAACCACTCCCCCGCCTCTCTGTAAAGACCGGGAGAGTAGCAGAAATACTCGACACTGTCTGACCATTTATGATGCCAGCCGGTATGGACAATGACAATGTCGTCCTTTTCAATCTTGGGGCGTGCCTTCTCCAGGTCCTCCGGCATAATCTTCTCCCACTTCTTCTTCGGGATGTCAACGATTACTCCGGTGCCGTAGTACTTTTCCAGGGGAATCTCATCGGTAAACATGCCACCCTCAAACACATGGGCCGGAGAATCGGCATGGGTTGTGCAGTGCATGGTAGTCGTAATTACCTGGGAGAGCACTCCAGATTTGGCGTGATAATGCATGCGCTCAATCTTGACATCGGCAAAATATGGCCATAAAGGCACTTTGTCACCGAAAGGATGACTCAAATCAACCAGTCTTATTTTTCCCATAGTAGATACCTCCTTAAATTTTAACTACTTAAAGACTACTACCAGGTAGTGACACCACCATCAATGTAGAGGATTTGCCCGGTAACGAAATCTGACGCCTTTGAGGCAAAAAACACTGTAGGCCCAACAATATCCTCCGGCATTGCCCAGCGGCCAATTGGGATGCGAGACTTCATCCTCTTGGCATACTCGGGGTCGGCTAGGGCAGGGCGGGTAAGGTCGGTCTCCACGATAGTGGGTGCCACCGCATTCACCAGCACATTATACTTAGCCCACTCACAGGCGAGTGTTCGCGTCAGGGTATCAACTGCTCCTTTGCTGGCACAATAAGCCGCATAGTCCGCCGGAAGACCATATCTGCCCCTCACCGACGATACGTTTATGATTTTACCACTATGCTGCTTGATCATCACCCGGCCAACCGCCTGACAGCAGAGAAATGTCCCTCGGGCATTGATATCCATGACTTTTTGCCACTCATCAATTGGGAAACTGTCGGCAGGTTTGCGAATCGCTATTCCGGCAGCGTTCACCAGAATGTCAATGCGAGGGAATTCCTCCAGGATGTGCGTTACCATATCCACCACCGATTGCTCCTGAGTAACATCTACGGTAACAGCCAGCGCTTTTCTACCCTTAGCACGTATCTCCTCGGCTACCCGCTCCAAGTGCCCAAGTTGGCGGCTAGCTATGATAACATCCGCACCACACTCGGCTATACCCAGAGCTAGAGCGCGGCCAATCCCACCGGCACCACCAACTACTATTGCTACCTTACCTGTCAAATCAAATAAATCAGACATGTCACCTCCTCTATATATACTGCTCAACTATTTGGTTTTTGGGGCTATCAACGTTCTGGGGTCGGGTTATAGATAGCCATTCATGGTTTTTCCAATTTGCACGCTGGGACACACTTGGAGGGAATTGTGTCAAATCAGCGATGACCGTAAATTCGCACTTGGGAAAACGCCTCTGAAGTGCTTCTTTTAACGAACTCCTTACTACTAAGAGCACATTGACTGCTGAAGCCAGAGCTAATTCGACTGCGGGCATAAGCCCTTTACCACGGAGTTCCAAAATGCCAACCTCATCAATGACCACTAGGTCACATTTGTTGTCTACTGCTATTTCAATGGCACTACAGGCAAATAATATCCCATCCCTGCTGATGGTATAATCACCAACCCTTTCCCCTCCCTTAAAAGACCTATGGCGTGATAGGCGGGCAAAAGAGGTCTCTTCGCCGGTAAGGAGGTCAATTGCACTAAAGCCGGCTCGTCGCCCGTGCTTGAGAATCTCTGGGGAGAGGATTCCGCCAACACTAAAACCGTGCCTTCCCAACCAGTCGATGTATTCTCTACACCAACTGGTCTTGCCCGAACCTGGTTTGCCTACAACGAGGAGGTTCACTTAAAGACCCGACGCAAAGGCGAATGCCGCGATAATCCAGCACGAGACTGTGGCAGCTGCAGAACTACCATAGAAAATCTTTGGCCTCATGCTCCTGAGTTGCACAAGCTTAGGTCGAAGCTTCGTGCCTACCATGTATCCCAAGGGCAATAATAGAACTCCCACAATAGCTAAAGCCGTGCCGTTAACCAAACCGTAGGTGACTTTTTCCTGAAGCTCCATGAATGCCCAATTACCTACACCCATTATAGATGCCACAGCGCCCCATAAGGTCATACTTAGATATCCGACTAAGAGCCCCACCCCAGCTCGAACTTTAACGCTGCGCTCGAAACCCCTGAAAAGGAAGTAAGTAACCAGGCCGAAAGCTAACCCCTCCAAAATAATTGCTGTGGCTGGGTTGACCACGAATGGTGCAAAAAGGGGCCCACCATAGATCAGAGCGCTCAGCAGCTTGAAAAGAGCGGCGATGAACCCCACCCCAATTACGAGGCTAGGCCGCCTATTGGTGGCTACAAACGTCGCCATGATTGACATTCCAATGCCACCCATAATCGCCCCTTTGTAGGGAAAGTGGATAAGGTGCAAAAACCCACCGAGAGTAGCCTCCAAAACGCCCCAAATTGAGCCCAGGACCACCACCCCAATTAAGGCACTCAAAAAAATTCCTGACTCTGGGAACTTCTTTATTTTACCGAACACCGGCATTTTCTACCTCCTTCTTCATAAGCTGTTAGCCAAAGAGTACCATTAACTGATTGATGGTCAATAAGACAGGGTTATGTATCCGAGGTAGCTGTCAGTTTTCAGGTCAACATCTATTATCTTTGGTGCGTATCCGTCACATTCAAGCTTAACGGAGTACTTTCCGACATTGAGACCATCAAATTCAAAGCCTCCGTAATTGTTGGTGACGGTTGTTCTTGTTTCTCCGGTCTGCTTGTCCTCTAATGTTACTTTAACGTTTTCGGCACACTCATCCGTATCTTTAAAGACAGCACTCCCGGCTATGAACAACTTAGTCATCTTGTAAAGGTCTATGTAGTAGACATTGGGCTTTATATTATATTCAGGGTGAAAGACCTCAGCTTTACCTGATTTTACCAGTTTAGACACCTCGCTTTTAGGGTCGTCCAGGTCGCCGAATATTAAAGCCTGACTTGGACATACCTGCACGCACTTAGGAATTTTTCCCTCCTCAAGCATGTGCACGCAGAAGGTACACTTTTGAGGGAGCTGCTTTTCCTCGTTCCAAAATATTACGTGGTAGGGGCAAGTATCCACTATTTTCTTTTGCCCAACAGCCTTCTGCGGGTCTATTATCACTATTCCGTCAGGTCTTCTATATACAGCACCCTCCTTGGCAGCCTTAATGCAGGGCGCATCGTCGCACTGCATGCAAAGAACAGGCACATAAGCGACTTTTATGCACGGATACGTTCCACGTTCTTTCTTCACGAGGTTTATCCAGAATTGTCCATGCTTCGGCTGAGGTGCAGAATAGGGGGGATAATCGTTATCCCAGTATTCATCTTTACAGGCTGCGAAACAGCAATAGCAAGCGGTGCACCTTGATATATCGATCACCATACCCCGCTTAGACATGTTTACTCCCTCCACCTTTCTACTTCAACCAGGCATGAGTTCGGAGCCATCCCGCAGGCATTCTTAGATATGAAGCGGTGAGGTGTCAGCAGGTTAATGCATCCACCTCTATCTGGCGATTCACCAGGCTCACCAATTGGCTCATAAGTAGCGGAGGACTCGTAGGAATGAACTACTCCAGGTCGAATGCGTTCCGTAACTTGGGCGGCACATAAAACGGCTCCTCTGTCGTTGTAGACTTTAACTATATCGTCGTTCTTTATACCTCTCACCTTGGCGTCCTCGGGGTTTATCCGAATCACCCAGTAGTAATGTCCGTCTTTCATCTTAACCCTGTGTTCCGGTATTTCATTCATCCAGCTTTCCTTACCATCATAATGAGTGTGGAAGCTAAACCTTGGATGAGGTGTAATTAGTTGCAGAGGATATTTGGATACAAGTTCCTTGGTATGATGACCTTCCCATGAAGGAATATACTTGGGAAGAGGCGGTCTCTCGGGGTCGTTCGGGTCAAAACGTTTGAGGCTCTGCGATTCAAACTCTATTTTCCCGGTTTGGGTAGCTAGGTTTCCTTCCCTGTCAGGCAGTCCTTCTATTCCTCCTCCAACGGGACCCCAGTCCGGTGTATCCCTTTTTCTATTCTCAGCAAACCACCTTAGGGCTGGTGTCGGCTTATAGTCTTTTGGCAGAGGAACAACAAAGTAGCCTTTCTTCTCGAACTCTTCCCATGAAATGTACTTGGGTAGGTCGCTGACTTCAAACATTCTTCTAACCCAGTCTAATTCTGTTAGGCCTCCCTCGGTGAACTTGTCGTAGAACCCAAGCCTCTCAGCCACCATGGCAAATATGCCATAGTCTGACTTAGATTCTCCAAGGGGCTCAATACACTTCTTTTCCAGAACTATTATCCGATGGTTTGTACCATAGGATGAGTGGGGTATGTAGCCTGAGCAGTGAGCCCACTCACCGATGTCCCACCTTTCAAAGTTGGTGCAGGCTGGAAGCACTACGTCGGCAAACTTAGCCTCCCCCTCCATCCAAATGGACTGGTTAACTACAAATTCCAGCTCGGGACTTCGGTACATTCTAACCCATCGGTTGGTGTTGTTCATGGTACCAAGGTAGGCACCGCCATACCGCCAGAACATTTTCACCTTTGGGAATCCGTCTTCAGGATACTTATACTTCTTAAACTGGGTTTCGGTGGAAGCGCCGCAGAAGCCCTTCCCCCGCCACACTTGGCTCGGATTTAAAACGCATTCAGGAACTAGAATCCTCGGTATATGCTGCCCTCCGGGGTCGTTTATCGCGGACCTCACCGGATGCTTTGTTATTCCTCGCGAGACCATTTGAAAGTGGGCGGCAGAGTTTAGCGGGTCACCTGATATTCCTCCTTCAGCATATCCTGGAAATACGAAGTCGGCATTGTACGGGACACCTCCCGTTGTTGACCATATATTGATGCCCGGTTTGCCCAGACCCTGCATCGCCTGGAGCAGAACCATCATTCTTGCCCATTCCGTTCCATAGGCGGTTCTGCAGGCTCCTCCCCAGCCGCCAAGCCCTCCAGCCGCCAGCATGGTTTTCTTTTTCGCCCATTCCCTGGCCAGGGCTTTAATCTCTCGGGCTGGTATTCCTGTCTCCCTCTCCGCCCATTCAGGAGTCTTAGGAAAACCATCCTCCTCACCTAGAATATAGTCTCGCCACTTTTCAAAGCCGACGGTACGCTTTTCGATGTAGTCTTTATCGTATAGGTTTTCGGTGAGCCAGACGTAGGCGATAGCCGCTGCCAGCGCCGCATCGGTTCCAGGTCTTGGAGCAAACCATTTATCAGCAAGGTTTATGGCGGTGAAGTTGTAGTGAGGCTCTATGAAAACCATTTTCACACCCAGCTCTTTGAGCCAGAAACGCCATATGGTTGACTCCTGCCCGGCATATATTCCGCTCGTGGACTCAGGGTCGCTGGACCAAAAAACTATCATATCCGTGTTTTTCAACGCGTCTTCTAGAAGGTCGTATTGTTCTGGAACCCCTAACCTCCAAGCAAACCCCCACGTATGCATTGCACCCCAGTGCCAGCCCTCCCAGCTATCCGGGTTGTGGTCGGCGTAAGTATAGCCAAGGATTCCCATAAACCGGAAGTAGGTGCTGTGTCTATAGTCTATATTTCCCCAGTTGTGGTGCGAGGAAGCCGTACTTAAAATGGCTCCCGGCCCATAGGTTAGATGGACACGCTCTATTTCATGGGTGAGAATATCTAAAGCTTCATCCCAGCTGATTCGCTCATAGCCTGATTTACCTCTATTTTCAGGTTTCCTATCTCCTTTAGGGTTGAAGTCCACCCTTTTAAGGGGATAAAGAATCCTGTTAGATGCGTATATTCTTGACCTCTCAGCCAGGGTATACGGAGAAACCATCGCTATTCTTGGAGGAGAAAACCTTCTTCCCCGCGCCTCGATGACCCAAGATTCGGCATCATCGGGGCTGAGGTGCAGAGGTTCAACGCGTGTTATTCTTCCATTTTTGACATAAACATAAACCGGTCCGCCAACAGTGCAATTGGTAAAAACCTGTTCATCTTTTGTGGAATTGCTCATATTCAACCCCCTGCTCTTTTTATCTGACACAGTATAAAGTAATCTGCCCTGCTTGGCAAGTGCTTGGGAGTCAGCTGCTCTACCTGTTGAGCTGGGGGGCCCTTTTTGTATCTGTTGCCCCTCATTCTAACACCTCCCCTCACGAGTTAGGTAGGGAATTTCAAATCGATGTAAAGAGGGGAGAAATAAATCGCTGTTGACAGTATCCCGGGCACTTATGGTAGGCTACCTTTGCAAAAATATTTGTGTATGTTAGGATACACT
>SOKA01000004.1 GCA_004376105.1 Dehalococcoidia bacterium | reverse complement strand
GCTGAAGCATCAAGGTTGATAAGGAACGCCGGCGGTATACTCGTGCACGCACACCCTAATGACCCAAACGGGACATCTTTAGTAAGCATAACGCGTGATTTAGAGGAACAGACGAAGATTATTGAAGAATATATGCTAGAATACATTGATGGTGTTGAGTGCTGGCATTCAAGACACGATGCCAAGACCACTGCCCACTACATTGAGTTGGCCAAGAAGCACAGCCTGCTCATGACTGGAGGTAGTGATTGTCATCAAAAACCGCTCCTTCTCGGCACATTGGATATACCTGATTATGTGGCTACTCAGTTCAGGCAATTAGAAGAATGTTGCGTTGGAAAACCAACTCATAAGACGGATTTGGTATAAGATTAACTGGGGGACAAAGGGGGTGAAGTTGATAAATAATCAGTATGATATTAAGGACCCTTCTCTGGCTGAAGCGGGGAGGCAGCGAATAAAATGGGCTTCCCGAGAGATGCCAGTAGTGAAGCTAATCAGGGAGAGGTTCGCTATCAAAAAGCCCCTAAAGGGGATTCGAATTTCAGCCTGCCTCCATATTACTAGTGAAACGGCAAATCTAGCCCTAACTCTAAAGGAGGGAGGGGCCAACATCGTTCTCTGCGCCTCCAACCCACTTAGCACCCAGGATGATGTCGCCGCTGCCTTAGTAGAATATGGAATTCCGACTAATGCCATTAAGGGGGAGGATGAAGTAACATACTATAAGCACATTAATACTGCCCTGGACAATAAACCTCAGCTTACTGTAGATGATGGCGCCGACCTGGTTGCCACCCTCCATACCAGGCGAAGCGACTTAATCGGTAATGTCATTGGCGGCACTGAGGAAACCACTACCGGTATCATCCGACTACGTAGCCTAGAGAAAGCGGGAGGGTTAAAGTATCCCATAATTGCAGTAAATGACGCTCAAACCAAGTATCTCTTTGATAATCGCTACGGCACCGGGCAGAGCACCATTGACGGTATTACCCGTGCCACCAATATCTTGTGGGCAGGCAAAAAGGTAGTGATTTGTGGCTATGGCTGGTGCGGGCATGGGATAGCCCTGAGAGCCAAAGGGCTGGGCGCACAGGTAATTGTAAGTGAGGTAGAGCCGGTCCGTGCCCTAGAGGCGGTCATGGATGGCTACCAGGTCATGCCACTAATAGAAGCAGCTAAACTAGGCGATATTTTCATCACCATTGCTGGTAATAAAAATGTCATTGATAAAGCCCATTTCCAAGTGATGAAAGACGGAGCTATTCTGGCTAATAGCGGACATTTTAATGTAGAGATAAACATTCCAGCTTTAGAAAGCTTGACTCATAGTAAGCAACGCATACGACCCTTCGTCGATGAGTATACCCTGAATGATGGGCGCCGCTTATACTTGCTGGCAGAGGGGAGATTGATTAATCTGGCTGCCGCTGAGGGGCACCCAGCCAGTGTTATGGATATGAGCTTTGCTAACCAAGCCCTGTGTCTGGAATACATAGTGGAGAATAAGAACAGGCTCAAGCCTAAGGTTTATCCAGTTCCTGAAGAAATAGACAAACAGGTGGCTCGGTTAAAACTAAACTCTATGGGCATTGATATTGATAGTTTAACTCCAGAGCAAGAGGAATACCTAACCAGTTGGGAGCAAGGAACATAAAAAGAGGGAAAAAATGACTAACAGTTTTAATAGCTCTCCTATCTACATGCTTACTTCAGAGTCGGTTACCGAAGGGCACCCTGACAAACTGTGTGACCAGATATCAGATGCTATTCTAGACGCTATCCTGAGCAAGGACCCATATGCCAGGGTAGCCTGCGAGACAGCAGTAACCAATGGGCTGATAATTGTTATGGGGGAGATTACTACCGATTGCTATATTGAAATCCCCCAGATAGTAAGGGAAGTAGTTCACGATATAGGCTACACCTACCCTGAATATGGCTTTGATTATCAATCCTGTGGGGTGATGGTTTCCATTAAGGAACAATCCAGCGACATTGCTATGGGGGTGGACAAATCACTGGAAGCAAAAGTGGCTTCAGCGGCTAATGACCTTGATAAAATTGGTGCTGGTGACCAAGGAATGATGGTTGGCTTTGCCTGTAACGAGACGCCTGAGCTTA
>SOKA01000029.1 GCA_004376105.1 Dehalococcoidia bacterium | reverse complement strand
TCTTCACCTTGGTGACGGCTTCTTCTGCCTCACCAAGGGCAAGCTTAAGGGAATTTGTCTTATCTACGCTCTCCGGGAGGTAGATATCACTTAATAGCTGTCTGATTTGAGGCGGCGTGTTGCTTCTGAGGACATAGATAGGTATGGTGGTTGCTTCGGCCTCCTTGACCTTTTGCATCTTGCGACGATAGTAGCTTTTAGAGGTGACAAACAGGTCGGCATCATTTAGATTGTTAACTATATCCAGACTTAATCGCATCTCTCTTGCTATCTGCTCTAGTCGTCCCCGATTTACACCGAAGAGGTAAAACTTGGGCGATTTGTTTCCTTTGACCAGCAGCTTAGCTTTGATCGCTTTTTTGGTGGTAATAACTGGCTCCTCCTTTTTTATTCTCACCTCTCCCTGCTCATCCAGCCAACGAATCTCGGTAGCTGTAGGTTGACCACGTAGGATGACATCAACCGCTTGGCCAACTTCAGGGTGAATAGCTACCTTGTCCCACTCCTGGATTTCAACGACGATATCAAAGGTAGGCGGTGACATACGCTCCAGTATGGACTTCTGTGTGCCCCTACGCTTTGCCTCTTCATCACCCAGGGTTACGGTCTGGATACCCCCAATGAGGTCAGCTAGGGTAGGGTTCATCATCAGGTTTTCTAGTGTGTTGCCATGGGCGGTGCCTATTAGTTGAACCCCACGCTCAGCAATAGTTCGAGCCGCCTGAGCCTCAAGCTCAGTACCAATCTCATCAATAACGATTACCTCAGGCATGTGATTTTCTACGGCTTCAATCATTACTGCGTGTTGCTTGGTGGGGGTAGTTACCTGCATCCGCCGAGCGTGTCCAATAGCTGGGTGGGGAATATCACCATCGCCAGCAATTTCATTTGAGGTGTCGACAATGATAACCCGTTTATTAAGGTCATCGGCTAGTACTCGGGCTACCTCACGTAGCATTGTTGTTTTGCCTACCCCGGGACGGCCTAACAATAAGACACTCTTGCCTGATTGGATAAGGTCTTCAATAATTTTTATAGTGCCAAAGACAGCCCTGCCTACACGACAGGTAAGCCCCACAATGCGACCCTTGCGGTTGCGGATAGCTGAGATGCGATGTAGAGTGCGCTCAATTCCAGCACGATTGTCATCTCCGAAGCTACTAATGCGTGAAGCTACATAGTCAATGTCCTGTTCACTGACTTCTTTGGGGTTGAGGACTACTTCTCGCTGAGGAAAGCGGGCTTCGGGGGGGCGACCCAGGTCTAGGACTACTTCCAATAGCTCACTGTTGTCACTTTGCTGGCATAATGGCTGGCGAATATGGGGTGGTAAAATGTCAAGCAAAGCGTCTAGGTCATCAGTGATTACCTTTTGCAAAAGCATTCCCCTCTAATCTGAATTTACTCGTTCGGCGACAATATTCAGAAAATATTGATGAAATCTCAGGTCATTAGTCAGCTTTCTTATCTCGCTCACCAAGTTATAATCCAGCATCAACCTACTAATAGAGGTGCTTTCCCCTCCGGGTATAATTAGCCCGTCCAGGCCCCTAAGTTCTGAGGGCAGACGGACGGGCAGTGTTTCTACCTCTAGTTGGCGCAATGTAGTTATATGCTCAACAAAGGCTCCTTGCGAGGCAAGGACACCTATTCTCATACTACCATCCTCTAGATGCCAGTAGTTCTTCGGTGGGGATTTGTTTTATATCTAATCCGGGCATGGCTTTTCCCAGGTTTTTGGAGACCTCAGCGATGATTTCTGGGTCTTGAAAGTGGGTAGTTGCCTTGACGATAGCCCTGGCTCTAACCTCTGGGTTGCTGGATTTAAATATACCTGAACCAACGAAGACCCCTTCAGCGCCTAGCTGCATCATCAGGGCGGCATCGGCTGGGGTAGCTATTCCACCAGCGGCAAAGTTAACTACAGGCAGTTTTCCCGTCTTATGAATCTCCTCTACCAGTTCAAAGGGTGCGCCCATTTCCTTAGCCTGTGTCATCAGCTCTTCCTGAGGTGTGTTTACCAGTCTGTGGATACCGTCCATTACCGCTCGCATATGCCTGACAGCTTCGACAATATTACCGGTGCCGGCTTCACCTTTGGTTCTAATCATAGCTGCCCCCTCACCGATGCG
>SOKA01000047.1 GCA_004376105.1 Dehalococcoidia bacterium | reverse complement strand
GAGTCAAAGGCATCAACTATAGCTGAATAAAGTCCGTACTTCATAAGCATCATCAGATAGGTGCGATTAAGATAGGGTCTGAGATGGTGGGGGGTGCCGTTGGAGATGTTAGACAGGCCTACAGTAGATTTACATCCGGGGACAATCTCTTGGAGCATACTCATAAATTCCAGGCAGGGTTTGACCTGGTTTGTATCTACATTAACCGCTGGGGTAACTATAGGGTCGAACCAGATATTCTGGTTAGAGATGCCCATTTCATTGGCTTTATACATGAGCTCAGCGGCTATAACTGCCCTTTCATCGGCATCTCGAGGCATTCCTTCTCTTCCCCATAAGAGACCGATCATAGCCGCATTGTATTTTATGACTAGGGGTAATTCCTCCTCCATTCTAGTCAGGGAGATAGAATTAATTAACGCCTTACCCTTGTGTATCTTTAGCCCAGCCTCCATAGCCACTGGGTTTGTCGTATCCAGAGACAGTGGCTTGTCACTAACCTCCTGCACGGTGTTAACCATCCATGTCATGAACTCATCCCCATTCTTTCGGGCAGGGCCGATGTTGATGTCAAGATAATCCATGCCGGCCTCAACCTCAGCCTTAGCTATTCTCTGAATGGGCTCAGGATTTCTCTCCTTCATGGCTGCGCCGGCGATTTTTGTGGTAATATTTATATTCTCCCCGATAAGGATCATTGCCCTCCTCCTTATGGTTTCCATGTTTTAAGATAGGCTGGTATATGAGCCCCTTCCCTGGGACCAATTAGAACCTCCCAGTCTTTTAGCTCATCTTCTATACCCCCACTTTCAACGGCAGCATACCCCGGAATTATCAATTTGTGATGTTTAACCTTATCCATAATCCCGCACTTCTTGACAAAGGCGGCAATGTTATCGCTTACAAATGTGCCTGCTGCCCAGGCGGTCATAACCGAAAGCCCCTCGGTGTCCATGACTAATAAGTAGCTGGGAATCCGGCTGGTTTCTATTTCACCGGAGACAATAAAATAGGTAAGGGAGAAGTTGGTTGTAATAAGCACCGGGGAATTCTCATCAGGACCACCAATCTCGTAGATTCCCTCCGTGGTCATCAGCGGTCGTTGGGGGTCAGTATAGATATTCAGCCTTTCTACTAGCAAGGGGAACAGGCTCTCCCCCTGAAAGTCGGAGAGAACAATAATACCGCTATATTTAGCCGCAAAAATGGAGGCAATTACTGCCTCCTTCATCATATCATCAGTCATCTCGCCGGGGAAAACGATGGTGGGGAAACCTAAGGGGCGAAACTTTTTTATTAAGGCGGCAGTCCTAATGAATACCTGGTCCTCAAATGCCCGGCGAATAGTTCTTGAGCCAGAATCAAGAACGATATCTTTAATGCCAGCTTCGGTTAACTTGGTAGTCAGTTGGGCAAGCTCTTCCAGGCTGGAGGCTTTTACTGCTACCGGACAAGAACTTTCCTTAGCTAAATCTGCCACCGGCTCTAGGTTCTCTTTAGTGGCGGCGTATATTAGTGGTTTCTGCTCAGCGCAAGCCTTTAAACCAGCAGCCAAGATATCAGGATTGCTGCTCATCAGGATAATGCCGTAATCGCTATTTTGTTTTACTTTATTAACCAGAGCCTCAAATTTGCTGGAATCTCCTGAGTCATCCTTTATCGCTATTAAGTCGGGGTGAAGGGTGAGACCTATCCTCTCATATTGGAACTGGCTGAGCTTGTTCAGCCTAGCATTAACCTCAGACTCGTCCATAGTATCACTAATAAGGATGGCGAAACCGGGAGGGTTCTCAAACCTTTTTTCATGGCGAAACATAACTGTCTCACCGCCAACCTTTAATGCCCTGTCGCCGACGCCGATAGTAACCGGTCTAATAGGGGGTGCTGATGCCTCCACCAATTTAGCTTTTGTTTCCTCGGAGAGATAGGGGCAGGCACTCAGTTCTGCCTTACCTGCGGCTAAGCTCATGGCAAAGGCAAGACAGGTAGGCACCCCGCATTCGCCACAGTTTGTCCTGGGGAGCAATTTGAATATCTCTATTCCGGTAAGTGGCATTGGCAAAACCCCTTTTCTACATTACTCATGAGGCTGAAAAACTGCGTTTTTCAGCGTTGTTTACATTATTGGCTCCATAGTAAGGGCTGGGTGCCCTTTCTCCTCTAGGAAGGGGAGAATCTCCTCCTCGGTGGTGCCCACCGTCTCATCGGCAATCATATCAGGGAGGTCAGGCACGCCAACCTCTATGGCTCTAGCTTTAAGCCGGTCGGCAATCTCCTCCTTTAGCATCTTAGGCATCCAGACTATCCTTTTTATACCACCGTCACCAATAAGGAATTTCCTCTGGCAAGTGTTATACTTACCATGGCCAACGAAACCAGGGGTGCTCACCCCGCCACCGACAGTGCCAGCCAGAGTGGTGAACTTCATCCCACAGGGAGTCATTTCCGTAAATTCCCGATTTACCGTCATTATCCCGTTACACAGGGGAAGGACAGCGGCAATACACTCACAGCAGCCACAGGTGGTCATGGGGTCATGTATTATGCTGTAGGAGTTATAATGGTCGAATTTTCCGCGGGAAGCCTTGTAGAGAAACTCATTTACCCCCTTCCACTGTCCCAACACAGGGTCAATAACTTCCCCCTTGGGCACTGGTTGATTAGGTCCGGTAGGGTTAATTTCATAAGCAGCTTTACAGTCCATCCAGTTATAGGAACCGCAAAGTCCAGTTCTTTCCGGGCTAATGACACAAACATGAGGTGGGGCAAAGGACTGGCACAGGGTGCAAGAGTAGTATGTATCGGTGGTTTCATCGGTCATGCCTTCAATTCGGGCATCTCTAGCCGCATATACTGCCTTTGCCTTGGCAAGTATCTCTCTTACCTTGTCCTCCTCGGTATAGAGTTTTACCTGCAGCTTATCAAATATCCGGCCAAAATCTTGGTGCAGTTTAGCATGGAGGAGAGAACCGATATGATATAGTCTGAAGCCCTTCTCATAAAGCTCTTTAGAAACTCGTAGCCAGGCAATATCCCGCTGTCCATTGTGAAAGCACCCTTGAGTGTAGTTTATCAGGTGGTGAATTTGGCGCTCCAAGATAGGTTCATAGTCCTCCTCCATCTCTCTGCCAGCGACCTCAACGGCTATAGCTAAGGGCAACCTGGACTCAGGAGGCATATCGGTTATCTCAGGACCAATCACCTCAAACTTCCCATCCTCTACCTCATCCATCCGTTTGGAGGTAACCCACTCAACCATAGGGGTAAACCCACCACCACACTCCAAATACCACTCTCCCTTTCGAATCCTCTCGCCCTCGAAAGCAGGACCAAAGCCGGTTGGAATCGGTATCTCAGCCACGCTAATCTTCAACCCTCTTACCTCTATGGCTTTAGGTACAATTTTATCGTGGGGGACATTGGAAACAACGTGCTCATAGGTGCAAATCCCAGTAGGCAAGATCTCAGGTATTGGCGTATCAGCAATAGTTGGGAATCCCCAATTGACTGCCCCAGTCGCATTGGCATACCATTCATCGGTAACATAGCCTAAGGGCAAGATGAAGGAGAAGACACGGTCTTTGTTATAGATAAGAACTTTCCTGAAGTCGCCAGGCTGGATGCCGCCAAAGGACATAGCTACTCTGGTGGCAAAGCCCATAGCAAACACTGCCGCGCTAATATCGGGGCCATAAGAGACCAATCGAACCGGCCACCCAATCTGTACCCCCGCTTCAATAAGCTGTTCGGAGAACCTTTTGTTATCATACTCAGCACACATGAAGACATACAGATTCTTGGCCTGGAGTTCCTGAGCAATCTTCTTGGCGGTCTCTGCGTCTGGAGCTGCACCACAAATGGCGGCGAAGCCGGGGGCGGTGCCGTCAACAAACTCAATCCCTCTCTTTCTCAGGATTACATCATCAGCGGCGCCTAACCAGATATTATTATCAGTAATTTCTTCTTGCTTAGTATAAAAGTCAGGCTCTTCCAGATATCTTATGGCTTCAATGATTTCCTCGGCAAAGAAGGTTGCCATACCAGCATCAAGAGCTGGTGCTAAGTAGGGCAGAGGGTGATTCTCCCTCACCGGGGGTGGCAGGAGTGATTTACATCTTTTTAGAGCCGCCTCCATATCGCCTAGCTTTTCTACCTTGATGCCTAAGATGCCATAGATTATGGGGAGGTAATAGGCAGTATTGGGGAAGCCTACCGGTTCATTTGCTCCCCATTTATCCATTGCTTCCTGCCATTTCTTCCCGGCTCGGTCTACAATCTTGTGAGCTCCTCTAATAGCTGCTGATGCGATTATCTTAGACATTGTTTACATCCTTCCAAATCTTTGCCTCTCTGGGTTTAAGCTCATTCTAACTCCCGCCTCATCGCCATATCGTAGAGTATCCTCTCCCTCGCCTTGTCAATGCCTAGAGCTTTGCGCTTCTTATCTATGTGTTTGATCATAAGCTGGGCTGCCTTAATTGGGTCTGGTTCAAAAGCCCACATCCCACCATACATATCCTCGAAATCCTTAAACAGGAAGTCGGTTACCTCTTTACTGCCTGTAGTCGGCCAGTTTACCCCAAACACGGTGAATACCCCTGAGCCAACAAAGTATTGACCGATGGCGATTGCCTTCTCGCTCATCCACTCGGGACCAGCCCCGGCCATAGGCAGGTCACTGATGTCATCGCCCAAGCCACCATCTTTAACCATGGCTGTGGCTGCTATCAGGATCCGGCTATTATCAACACAGGCTCCCAGGTGTAATGCCGGGGGAATGCCAACGGCTTCGCATACTGACGCTAGCCCCTCACCGGCATACTTAGCGGCGGCTTCAGGAACCATCAAGCCGACTTTGGCACAAGCCATAGCGCTACACCCGGTTTGCAGTACTAGCACGTCATTCTTGATGAGCTCCTTAACCATGGTCACATGAACATCGTCGTGGGTAACTCGGGCGTTATTGCAGCCGACAACCCCAGCTACCCCTCTAATTCGGCCATTAATAATATTGTCGTTCAGTGGCCGGTAGGAAGCCCTAAATAGGCCACCCAATAGGTAGTTAATGGTTTCATGACTGAATCCAGCAATTAGGTCAGTCTGCTGCTGGGGGATGCGAACATTCTTGCCCCTGTTGGGGAAGTTATCGATAGCGGTTCTAATTATCTTCTTGGCTATGTCAATAGCATTACGTTCATCAAATTCGATATGGATAGCGCCTTCTATATGGGCTCTAGGGTCAGTGGTGATAATCTTGGTATGGTAGCACTGAGCTACATCGGCCAGTCCTTGCATGATGCACTGGACGTCAACCACTATACCTTCCAGGGCTCCGGTAACTATAGCCAGTTCCTGTTGCAGGAAATTCCCGGCTATAGGCACACCGTGGCGCATCAATATCTCATTGGCTGTGCAACACATGCCAGCCAGGTTGATCCCCTTCGCCCCTTTAGACTTGGCATATTCGATCATCTCGGGGTCTTGGGCCATCACAGCCAGCATCTCAGCCAGTTGAGGCTCATGACCGTGAATGATAAGATTTACCTCGTCTTCCTTGAGTACCCCGAGGTTTATCTGACTGAACACTGGTGCCGGGGTACCAAAGAGGACATCTTGAAGTTCGGTGGCGATCATACTGCCCCCCCAGCCATCGGCCAAAGCGGTTCTGACCCCTTGGCGGAGCAAGCTTCGGTAATCCTGGTCAACCCCCATGTGGGTGCGGTGCATTATTTCCACCACTTCTCTATCTATACCTCGAGGGGCAACCTCTTGCCGCCGCCATAATTCCTGGCGCTTTAAGGGAGCTCGCCTTAGGAACAGGAGTTCGCCCTCTTGCCTGCCAAATTCCTTCATAGCGATTTCGCCAATATTGATAGCTATCTCCTGGTTGCTTCGGTCGCCAATGTCAACGCCAAGGTCCAGAGCTAGCTGCAGCAGCTTCTGTTCGTCCTTAATCTCATAGCCTGGTGCCTCTCCCTTGGCTACTGTCAGAAAGGTCTCAGCTACCTTACGACCGTGGTCGCTATGGGCTGCTGCCCCTCCGGCTATCATTCGGGCAAAACTACGAGCAGCAATGGTCTCAGCCGTAGCCCCACAGACACCTTTCCGCTTGCTCTTTTCTTCAGGCGTTTCCTCTTTTCCTTTAGGTAGAGGTACCCGGCACGGTCCCATACTACAGAGTCGGCAGCAACTGCCAACCGCTCCTATGGGACAGGGTTTCAAGGTTGCAGCCCTATCAAAGACGATATTACATCCATCACTAGCTGCCTTCTCTATCATGTCGATAGTAGCTTGGTCAATACTTTTGATTTCCTTTTCTGCCATCTTAGTTAACCCCAGCCTCTAATTATTTTCCGCTCTGCCATTCTCTATCGCTCCGGACTCCGATTAAGGAGTGGTCAGTTCAGTGATCATCTCTCGAACTAGTCTTATTGCTTCTGGGTGTCTCATAATCATCACATCGCCTCCAGCCAAAAGCAGCACCATAGCCGACATCGCCTCCATCAAGATACCTCTCTTTTTGGCATTCCCCATCATTAATTCATCATCGGCAAGATGTAGTTCCTTGGTCTTCCACACCTCCTTAGCTATATTACAGATGATAGGGAACTGGAGCTTTTCATCCTCCTGAGTTAACCCTGCCATCCTCATTCTCTCCATTACCGAGTAGGCATACTCGATACCATAACCTATGCCACTGACGGTAGGGTTCATCACAATCTGCTCATCGGAAACCCCGAGATTGCCCAGCAGAATATTAAGCTGCTTAGCCAGGTTTATGTCTATAGGTGTTGACGCAATCACCGTGTGGTGGTAACCAATAGCCGAGGCGCCAATCCTTTTGTGGTCTCCCTCCTCCACCGGGCCGATGATTAGGTTCTTCCCTTGGCAAACCTCAGCCACTTTTCTTAGTACCTCGGTATCCTTCTCATGATTAGCCGTGCCCCAGACAATTAAGGGAACATCAACGGCGTCAGCCACCTTCTTGACCACCTCGGCAGCTTCATCGGCCCCCCGGTCAAGACCATTGGGGTCAGTGCTGATTAGTTGAAGGGCAATCATCTCGGCTCCATAGTCATTTATGCATTTTTTTGCCCAGGCAACCGGGTCATCGGTTACCCCGGCAAAGGGCTCCAAGGCAACTTCAGCCCACTCCTCGGGCGGACAGTCCCAGACCTCCATAGCTATTCTTGGCAGGTTTGGTATCTCGCCTTCAAAAAGATAGAAGGGATAAGATGTCTCTCCGCCCACGGTTACAGCTTTTTCCCCATTACCTAGGGTTATCTCTCTGATTTTGCCATTATATTGTGTTTTAGGCATTTCAAATGCCATTTTTTGCCTGCCTTACTCAAGCTGGATTCTTTCTCTTTTCACTGCCATACCAATCTTTTCCATACCAATATCTCTCACCGGTTTGTAAATATTTGAGCTTCTCCTCTCTGTCCCTTAGCTTCTGTCTCCATTTCCCAAGTTCCTCGCCCTCAGGTTTACCCTCGTCATAGGTTGCCCCCAGCACCTTTACCTTATCCCGGCCGGGAGCACTCTTTTCCTCAATCTTATATTCCATCCTTTCCCCCTTTCTAGGCTAGTCCAGCAGCCAGCTTTGCCGCCCTTACTGTATTTAGCATAAGCATGGTTATAGTCATAGGGCCAACCCCGCCGGGCACTGGAGTAATGGCTTTAGCCTTTTCCTTAACTGCATCAAAGTCAACATCGCCGACTAAGATAGCTTTACCTTCCGCAGTTTTTCCTATTCGGTTAACGCCGACATCAATCACCACCACCCCTTCCTTAACCATATCAGCGGTGATAGCTTTGGGTTTGCCTGCGGCCACAATTAGTATATCAGCCCTCTTAGTGTGAAAGGAAATATCTCGACTTCGGGTGTGACACACGGTAACTGTTGCATTAGCCCCCTCTTTCTTCTGGAGAAGGATATTGGCTATAGGTTTGCCCACGATGTTGCTTCTACCCACAATCACCACCTCTGCCCCTTCAATCTTAACCCCAGACCTGATTAGAAGCTGCTGGATTCCGTGAGGGGTGCAGGGTAAATAATCCGGCTCTCCAATCATCAGTTTGCCCACATTCACCGGGTGAAAGCCATCGACATCCTTTTTGGGGTCAATGGCATAAAGAACCCTGGTCGTATTGATATGCTTGGGCAGGGGCAGTTGGACTA
>SOKA01000074.1 GCA_004376105.1 Dehalococcoidia bacterium | reverse complement strand
TGTTACCCACTACATTAGCTGACTCATCGGCAGATAGGAATATAGCCCTGGCATTTCCCAGCCTGATAATATAGCCCAGCTCAGCTGCCCAGATGCCATTAAAACCGGTATCATTTAGTCTGTCCTTCAACCGCATCATAGAGATAACTGTCTGTGGCTTGAAGGTAGGAGCGCACTTCACCAGGTTCTGTGGTTCAGCCATATAGAGGGTTAACAGTAGAAGCTCAAGCTGGGCTGACAGTTCATTCTTGCCTCCCTGGCGGGCAATTTCGACAGAGAAGGTAAAACCCTTCCTGCCGAAAACGCTATTGAGTATAGCCAGTGCCACCTCCCTCTGGTATGGTCTAAGTCTATTTATTTTGACCCCTGAAGACTCCCTGCTATTTATTGATAGTGGCTCCGATGCCGATTCCGAGTGGGAGGGCGATATCCCTAAGGACATTGCCTATTGCCTCCTTCAGTCCCTTCTTTTGCTCTTTGGTGATGTTATACCTAGTCCTGACCAGGCGAGCCAGGGTATTGGTTGCCTGCATAATGAGTTTGATATTCTCTGGGTCACTGGAAAGGATAGATTTTATCTTAACCCTTAACAGGGCAATCTCATCGTCAATACCCTCAACGCCGGAAGCTAGCTCAAAGTCTAGCTGCTCTGCCTCATTAAGAACCTTGGAGTAGAAGCCGTGCTTCCTAGCGTTCTGATTGCCCTTTGGAGCGCCTCTTTTTCTGTCTGCTTTTACTGGCATGTGGTTTATCTCCACCTCGTTGGTTACTACTACGGGGTTCATCGTTCAGAACCTTGGCAGTGGCAAGAATAATGGTGTGGGCGGCTAGGTCCCATCTCTGGTTTTCTATAGCTAACCTCAGTAGCCTCATAACTTTCCCCCTGTGGCTATATCTGTATTTATAGTAGCACATATGTTCTGTTTATGCTATAGTGTTTTGTCCTGTTTTAGGGGTGAGGTTGACCCCGTTAGATTTCCCTCTGGGCTAAAGCCCTTAAGGGCAGAGCTAACGGGTTGATAAATAATTTCAGCCAAATTGATATTATGGCGTAGCCGTTATAAAATGGACTAAAAATGGGTGTTGCCAAACAGCTCTACCAGCTACAGGAGGTTGATTTGGAGCTTGAGTCCAATGAGCAGGCTCTCAAGCAAATAACCAGTCAGCTTGGGGAAAGCCAAGAGGTGGTCAGGGTTCGGAATAGACTCACATTGGAGCGCCAGCGTCTGGAAGAATTAGGGCGGCAGCAGCATTCCTTAGAGTGGGAAGTAGATGACATCGTGACTAAGCTGACCGCTGCTGAAGAGAAGCTATATAGTGGCAGTGTAGGAAATCCCAAAGAACTGACCAACCTCCAGCATGAGGTTGATGGACTGAAACTCAGGCGTGGCCAACTGGAGGATAAGGCTCTAGATATAATGGACCAGGTTGAGCTGACCACAGCCAGTGTCGCTACCATAAGTAGCGAGCTTAAAACATTGGAGGCTAAGTGGCATAGCCAGCAACAGCAGCTATCTACTGACATGGAGCAGCTCAAAGCCATACTGTCCAATCTTAAGCATAAGCGGCAGCTACTGTCAGCCGAGATTGACCCCGAGGTGGTTGAGCTTTACCATGAGCTCAAAAAACAGAAAAGGACAGCCGTGGCTAAGGTAGAGCAGGGGATATGCCGTGGTTGCCGGATATCACTATCCGCCACCGAGTTGCAGCGGGCAAGAAGTGGTAGCTTGACGCAATGCAGTAGCTGCGGGCGCATCTTATTCCTGGCTTGAGGCAGATGAAGACGAAGAAGGTGATAATACATGCCGACGGTGCATCACTGGGCAACCCAGGAGCGGCGGCTATAGGTGCCACCATAAGGGATGAGCAGGGTCGACTTGTTGCCTCCATTTCACGAGGGATTGGCAGGGCGACTAATAATCAAGCAGAATACAGGGCCGTCATTGCTGCCCTGGGAAAAGCCACTAAGTTAGGTGCTGAGGAGGTTGATGTAAATTTAGATTCACAGCTAGTGGTGAGGCAAATCAACGGTAAATACCGGGTGAGGAATCTAGCGCTTAAACCCTTATATCAACAAGTAAAGCAACTGCAAAGCCGGCTGAAAGGCTTTACTATCACTTATATCCCGCGCCAACAAAACATTGAGGCTCACCATCTAGCCAGTATGGCATTAAGGGATTTTTGTTGACTTCTAATGCCTTCTATATTACAGTATAAGTAGGTCAAGTAAACCGGGTGACCGCTCGCCTTAGGCGGGAGGAAAGTCCGAGCTCCACCGGGCAGGATGCTGGGTAACGCCCAGGAGGGGT
>SOKA01000023.1 GCA_004376105.1 Dehalococcoidia bacterium | reverse complement strand
CTGGAACCTTGCGCTTATACTCAGTATGGCTTCCTTAGGAATCCAATTGAATTCGTGCTGCAAATCTAAGAGTAGCTGAATTAAAACTCCCTCTTGAGCAGAATATCTACCTATAATTTCATCAACTTTCTGTGGATTCATCTCCCTCCCTCCGGTTTACTTGAGGTATATATCTTACCGGGCAATTAGTATAACAATCCCCACAGCCAGTACACTTATCCTCATCAACATACCTCGCCTTCTTCCTGATTTTAACCTTGAAATTGCCAATGTAGCCAGAAACCTCCTCTACCTCACTATAGGTCAGTAGTTCAATATAGGGGTGCTGCCCTACTGCACTCAGGAGAGGAGTGAAAATACAGCTAGCGCAGTCCAGTGTCGGAAAGGTCTTATCAAATTGAGCCATGTGCCCACCAATACTGGGCTCCCTTTCTACAAGGTAAACCTTGTGTCCGGATTTGGCTATCTCCAGAGCTGCCTGGATCCCGGCAATGCCTCCGCCCAAAACCATGACACTGGGGGTAACCGGAACTTCCCTAACCTCTAGTGGCTCTTGGTAAAAGACTCGCCTTACGGCGGCGCTAACCAGTGCCTTAGCCTTCTCGGTAGCAGCAGCGCAGTCTTCTGTTACCCAGGAGCAGTGCTCTCTAATATTGACCATCTCAAAGAGATAAGGATTTAGTCCTGCCTCTTGGCAAGCTCGCCGGAAGGTGTGCTCATGCAGCGTCGGCGAGCAAGAGGCAACAACTATGCGATTAAGCCCTAGCTGCTTAATGTCCTCCTTAATCATATTTTGCCCTGGGTCTGAGCACATATAGATGTAATCCTTGGCCGTTACCACAGAAGGCAGTCCTTGGGCGAACTCGGCTACCTCCTTGATATCTACCGTCCCGGCAATGTTACTCCCACAGTGACAGATATATACCCCAATTCTGACTTCTTTATCCTCCATATTTAGACCTCCCTTAAGTTTAAATCACCTCTTGGACTAATTCGGCGATGTCCTTAATCTCAATAACATCGCCCTTATCTGAGGTCAACACGCTATCCTCGAAGTTAACCATGCAATAAGGACAGGCAACAGCTAATATATTGGCTCCAACCTCAAGAGCCTGCTCTATCCTCATGTCAGAAAACCTTTCTCCCTTTTTGGTTTCCTCCCAGATTCTTCCTCCTCCCCCACCACAACATAAGCTGTTTTCACGATGATTTGTCATCTCAATCAGTTCCAAGCCAGGAATGCTCTTTAGAATTTCCCTAGGCTCATCATAAACATCATTATGACGCCCCAGATAACAGGAATCATGATAAGTAACCTTTTTATTCAATTCCTTGGTGAGCTTTAAATTCCCCTCTTTAATGAGTTCGGCTAAATATTGAGAAAAGTGAATTACTTCAAAATTACCTCCCAACTCAGGGTACTCCTTCATAAAGGTATGATAGCAATGGGGAGAGGTAACAATAATCTTCTTAACACCAGCTTTATTGAAAACGCTAATATTATTTTGGGCTAGACTTTGGAACAGGCCTTCATTACCTGCTTTACGAACACTTTCACCGCAACAGGATAGCTCAGCACCCAAGATGCCAAAATCTACCCCCACCTTTTTCAGAATATTAACTGTAGCCCGGGCAACCCTCTGAAACTGTGGGTCGTAAGCGGGAACGCAGCAGGGAAAGTATAATACCTCAGTTCCTTTGGCATAGGTCTTTACACCAAGGTCCTTTGCCCAATCTGTCCGTTTCTCCCGTTCTTCCCCCTGTGGATTACCCACGCCAGAGATGTTTTTAACGGCGAGCCGAAGGGAGTCAGGCACCTTGGCTATACCTACCTCTACAACGACCCTACGCAAAGCCCTCATAATATCTATTATTTCCACATTACGGGGACAACGATCAACACAAGCCTTACAGGTTACGCACAGCCACATGTCCTCAGCTTCAAAGTCAATTAAACCCAATTGCCCCTGGTGCATTATTCGGCGAACAAGAAAACTCCTTACCATATTCCAAGGACAAGTGCTGGTGCAAATACCACATTGATAACATAATTTGAGGATTTCGCCACCTTCCTCTTTTATAATATCTACCGCTTCTTTAAGTGGAGTTATTGATTGCATGATATCTCCTTTAATATGAGTAAGGGGAAAACGAATTCGGTTAGTATTATACTCTAAAGGGGTGGGGTATATCAAGGAGGGTTTAATCCTTTTGGGGGGATTCAATCCAACTCTAGGCAAAGGGAGTAAAATCTGCTATATTAGTTTAACTCAAATTCCAATATAGTGGGGAGGCAGCTAGATTCCTATGGCTGGGAAGGTGGCTATTGTTACTGATAGTAATGCCTGCATTCCCAAGGAGCTGGTGGAGAAGTATGGCATTGCTTTTTATAGTGGAGATTAGAAGTAACCTCGAGCGCAATTTTAATAATTAGTTAGATTATTTTACCAGACTACCTAGCGAAATGGGAGGAAACATTTTATACTCAAGGGGTGTGGAAAATACCCAACTTGTTTCTGATGTCCAGCGACTGATTGAGAACCTGGGGCAACTTCCTGAGCCAGTTGCCGAGCCTGTCTTTATTGTAGTCAGCGGCTTACCTGGAACAGGGAAATCCTACTTCTGTAGCCAGTTAGCCGAGAGGCTACCGGTTATTATTCTGGAAAGTGATGCTTTACGCAAGACCCTTTTCTCATCGCCAGGTTATAGCTCGCAGGAGAGCTTGCGCCTTTTCCGGGCATGTCACCTTCTCATTGAGAGATTACTGAAAAAGGGGGTCTCCCTTATTTTTGATGCTACCAATCTATCAGAGCGGTATCGTGAATATCTTTATAGTATTGCTGAGCGTTTAGATGTCAAGCTAGTCTTGGTGCGTGTTGAGGCACCACCTGGGGTAGTATATGAACGGCTTAAAGCTAGGCAAGAAAATTCAGAGACTAAATCAGATGCCGACTGGAAAGTATATCAGAGGATGAAGCCATCGGTTCAGAAAATCCGTCGTAATTACTATGCTGTGGACACTTCTAGGGACACTACCCCGGTCATAGACAAGATTGTGAGACAGGTTAGTAGGTGAAAGGAGGTTTAAGGTGGAGATTAAGGTCATAGTTGGTAATATCGCTGAGATTAAAGCCGGCGCTATCATAGTGAACCTTTTTGAGGGGATGGAGCACCTTGAAGGCGATACGGCTAGCCTAGATAGGACTTTGGATGGAGCTATCTCTCAACTTATTGCTCAAGGTGAGATTAAGGGTAAACTTAATGAGATTACCATTATTCATAGCCTGGGTAAGCTACCAGCAGCTCGGGTGGTAGTTGCCGGTTTAGGTAAGCAACAGGAGCTATCTCAGGATAGGATTCGTGGGGCAGTGGCTGAGACATGCCGACTACTTAGGCAGAAGGGTGTAGATAGTATCGCCACTATTGCTCAGGGAGCAGGAATAGCTGGTATAAGCCCAGAGGGTGCTGCTCAAGCAGTAACTGAGGGTACCTTGCTTGGTCTCTATTCATTTCGTAGGCATGTAACCAAGGAAGCCGAGCATGGTGAGATTAAGCAGCTTACTATAGTAGAAGCTGATAAAACTGGACTTCCCAGGTTAGAACAAGGCTGCTATAAGGGCAGGGTGTTAGCTGAGGCAACTAACCTGGCTCGTGATATGGTCAACGAACCAGCCAACTATATGACACCCAGTCATATGGCTGAGACAGCAGCCAGGCTGGCTGAGAGTTATGGACTCGAACTTAGCCTTCTTGAGCGTGAGCAGATGCAGGAGTTAGGCATGGGGGCACTGTTAGGTGTAGCTCAGGGGAGTCGGCAACCGCCTAAATTTATTGTTCTCCACTATCGGGGGGGTGATTCGACTGAAACTGATGTGGCACTAGTTGGTAAGGGGATAACCTTTGATTCCGGAGGTATCTCTATAAAGCGATCAGAGAAGATGGATGAGATGAAGGGGGATATGGCTGGGGGTGCCGCGGTTATGGCAGCGATGAGTGCCATTGCTCAACTGAAGCCAAAGATTAATGTTATGGCTGTCATCCCAGCCACGGAAAACCTGCCTAGTGATAGCGCTCTGAAACCAGGTGATATTCTAACTGCTATCGATGGTAAGACCATTGAGATTATCTCCACCGATGCTGAGGGACGGCTTATTTTAGCCGATGCCTTGGGCTATGCTAAAAAGTTTGGGGCTAAACTTATAATTGATGTCGCTACTCTAACCAGAGCCTGCAAGATAGCTCTGGGCAATGTATGTAGTGGTGCTTTTGGTAATAATCAGGAGCTGGTGGATAAGGCAATTGCCGTCGGTGCTGAAGCTGGAGAGCTTATCTGGCAGATGCCGATGTATGAGCAGTATAAAGAGCAAAATAAGAGCGAGGTAGCCGATATTAAGAATGTCGGTGGTAGATACGGTGGTGCTATTACTGCCGCTCAATTTCTAGCTGAATTTGTTGGTGACACCCCCTGGGTCCATCTGGATATTGCTGGCACCAGTCTAAGCGAAAAGGAACAAGCCTACCTGGTTAAAGGGGCTACCGGGGTGTCGGTGCGCACCCTGGTCAACCTAGTCCTTTCTCTGACCAAATAATTAAAGGTAAAGAGTCATTTATAGGGAAGTTTGAAGGGGCAAAGCCCCTTCAAAAACTACTCTTCCCCCTCTCCTTTTAAGGAGAGGGGGATAAAGGGGGTGAGGTTGATAAGTGACCAAAGTAAAGGGGGTTTAGATTATGGAGATTAAATACTTGGGGCATGCATCCTTTATCATTACCTCGGATGAAGGGATAAAAATAATCACTGACCCCTATGTAACCGGTGGTGCCTTGAGCTATGGTGAGATAAAGGAATCGGCTGATATTGTTACCGTAAGCCATGACCATGCTGACCATAACAATGCTGCTGCTGTTCAGGGTAATCCCCAGGTAGTGGGAGGGACAGCCAAGGTTAAAGAGATAGAGTTTAAGGGTATCCCTTGTTACCACGATGATGCTGGGGGAAGATTGAGGGGTAAAAATACCATCCTCTGCTTTGAAGTTGATGGCATAAGAGTCTGCCACCTTGGTGACCTAGGTCACCAGCTCAGTGAGGGGCAAGTGGCTGAATTAGGTGAAATAGATATACTACTTATTCCAGTGGGGGGTTTTTACACCATTGATGCTAAGCTTGCCGGTCAGCTTTGTGATAGGCTCAAGCCTAAGGTGGTTATACCTATGCACTATAAAACTGCTAAGTGCGCTTTCCCGATAGCTGGTGTGGACGAGTTCCTTCGGGGTAAGAAGGAAGTAAGCCGCTTGGATGCTAGCCAAGTGGAATTCAAACCGGGGGAATTGCCACCGAGCACTCAAATCATAGTTCTGAAACCAGCCCTATAGCCCTCTTTTAGAGGCTGTTGACTTGTGGTAAAATAGTATAGGAGGAGGTTAGGGGGGAACTGAGAAAAATATAAGTTGGATGTAGGTTGTATTGTTCTTGCTGGTGGCAAGGGCTTGCGCTTAGGACGGGACAAGGCGTTAGAAACTATTGGCAATAGAAGTTTGCTCGAGTGGGTAGTATTCTATCTCAGTTTCTTTAATAGTGATATTATCGTAGTTACTGCTTCGAAGCAATCTTACCCCCAGCTTGGTGGCTATCCAAAGTTAAGAGCAGTAACTGATATTTACCTCAATAAAGGCCCCTTGGGTGGTATTTATACCGGCTTGAAAGTATCGGATTCATTCTATAACCTTGTCGTTGCTTGTGACATGCCCTTTTTAAACCAAGCCTTGCTGCATTATATGATACAAATTTCGGCTGGCTTTGACCTAGTAGTTCCCCGATTGGGGGATATGGTTGAGCCGCTTCACGCTGTTTATTCCAAGGGTTGCTTAGCTCCTATTGAGTATCTGCTTAAACAGGGTAATCTGAGCCTTAGACAACTTTTTACCCTGGTTAGGGTAAGGTATGTAGAAGCTGAGGAGATTAACAGGTTTGACCCTAAGCACTTGAGCTTCTTCAATATTAATACTGAGGCTGACTTGGAGACGGCAAGGGAGTTAGCCAGAGGAGGCAGGAGCCGTGATAAGTGTTGAGCAGGCTCTAGACAAAATTCTTAATTATGTGGACGTTCTGGAGGATGAACAGAGCCCTATTCTAGACTGTCTGGGGCAGGTTCTGGCTGAGGATGTATATTCCAGCATTAATGTTCCACCGCTAGATAATTCGGCTATGGATGGCTATGCGGTTCAATCTAGGGATACTCGTGGTGCTAGTAAACAATCCCCTCGATTTCTGCGTGTTATTGACACCGTCTCTGCTGGCTCTATTGCTGGGTGTGAAGTAGAACCAGGCACTGCTGTTCGCATTATGACCGGGGCACCAATACCAAAGGGCGCCGATAGTGTTGTCAGATTTGAGGATACAGATGAAACTCAGCGCCAGGGGTCTTCTACTGAGATAGGCATTTTAGGTGAAGCTGAGGCTGGTTTGAATATTCGCCGGGCAGGTGAAGATATTACCCAGGGGTCAATAGTATTAAGCCAAGGGGCAGTGCTCAGACCCTCAGAGGTTGGTGTTTTGGCTTCTTTAGGGCGAACTACGGTGAGGGTTATTCGCCGCCCTACAGTGGCTATTCTAACCACCGGGGATGAGCTGGTTGATATTAATCAACCTCTGCCAGCAGGTAAGATATATGATAGTAATACCTATAGCCTGGCTGCTTTGATTCGGCGCTACGGTGGCATCCCTAAAATACTGGGGATAGCCCTAGATAGCGAAGACTCAGTAGTAGCTAGGCTCCGCCGGGGGCTGGATGCTGATATGCTTATAACCACTGGTGGCGTCTCTGCCGGGGACTATGATGTAGTAAAGGATGTTTTGGCTAAACAAGGTGAGATTGCTTTTTGGACAGTTCGGATGAAGCCGGGGAAACCCCTAGCCTTTGGTACCATTAAAGGGGTCAGTAAGGCTGGCATAGCTAGAAACATACCTCATCTTGGTCTACCCGGCAACCCAGTTAGCTCTATGGTTACCTTTGAGCTGTTTGTTCGCCCGGCTATCCTTAAAATGATGGGTAAGAAGAATTTGACCAAGCCTACTATTGAGGCGATAGTAGAAAATTCTGTGGTAAATAGTGACCGACGGCGCATTTTCGCTCGGGTTTTAGTTGAAAAGCGCAGTGGTCAATATTTTGCTCGACTAACTGGTCCTCAGGGTTCAGGGATTCTAACCTCTATGACCTTAGCCAATGGGCTGGTGATTATTCCTGAGGATAAAGCTGGGGTGGTGGCCGGAGATGTGGTTCAGGTGATGATGTTAGATTGGAGGGAGGAGTAAGGCTTGATATTCAAGGCTTCCGAGTTTGTTTTTGAACCGCCATCGGTGGTATCTAGGGCACGACGCGTTTTGATTAAGCCCAGCGCTTGCTATCCTGTGCCATATCCAGTAACTACTAGCCGGGATATGCTCTCGGTGATAATAGAAGGTATCAGACGGGTTAGTGATGCTGATATCCTTCTGCTTGAAGGCACCCCTGCAGGTAACCCAATCCAGCCGATATACCAAGCCCTAGGTTACAACTTCCCACGGGTATTGATGCTGGATGTAGAGGATTGTATCTGGGTAGAGGTAGATAACCCCCTGCCTAAACCCTTGGCTGTACCAACCTTCTGGGTGCCCAATGTTATCCTGTCTAGCGACTACCTGATAACTGTGGCTCCGTTAAAGGTTTTTCAGGGCAGGGGTAGCCTTAGCCTAATGAACCTGCTTACCTTGCTGCCGAGTAGCAAGTACGGAGGCGAGGCTCAAGGGGGCTGGAGAGATTTGTATAATCTGGGAGTAGATAAGGTGGTGGCTGACCTCTATTTCACTTTACCCTTCGACCTGGGGATTATTGAAGCTCGTCAAAAGTTCATTACCCGGGATGACCCCACTCAGGGTGAGGTTGAGGAGTATGGCAAGGTGTTTATTGGTGAGCCTTACCAGGTAGATTGTGAAGCTTCAGAGACACTGGGGCTTAAGACCGGGTATCTTGATTTGATTAACATAGCTAAAGTAGGGTTTGAGACCTAAGAAATCTTACAACAAGAAGCAGCTTTATGGTTGAAGAGAGCATAAGTTCTGAACAAGTTAGCCCATACTGGTTTATTGATTTGGATTGGTACAAGCAGAACAATCGCTCATTTTTGGCTCTGGCTCAGCATTGCTTGTGCCCTAAGTGTCGTGAGCGGCTACAGGAGGCAGGGATTTCGGCGGCAGACCTTTTGACTACTATCAAAGATTGCTGTTCCAAGACCCCAGATTTTATTACTGGTAAGTTTCCTATTTTAGAGAG
>SOKA01000042.1 GCA_004376105.1 Dehalococcoidia bacterium | reverse complement strand
AAAATCTTCCTCATCTACAAAACCAAGCCCTCGTATATTTAGCAAAAAGCTAGCATCAAAGAATTCCTGTAGCGAGTTAAAGCCTAACTCCTTAAAGGCATCCAGCGCAGTATCAAGTAATGGTGTATGGTCAGCATGGATTTCTGGATACCAGCCTTTAGAGTGCAAAGCAGTATGAGCCTGCCTGTAGGTGTCTACTGCATTTCTGCCAGCCAAAACCCCCTGCTTGAAGACAGGCTCAATGTCTACTGGTTTTCTGATTTCAGGCATTGTTTCCCCCTCTAGTAGCGTAAGGGGAGGGTTAGCCTCCCTCCCCTCACTTACCCAGACTACTAGCTCAAACTGATTTCTACTTCCAGCGTCCAAGTGCCTGTGCTCTTAGTGCCCAGGCTCTCAACCTTTCTGTTCAGGCAAATGGCACTGGTTGACTGTTTGACTACCCATTCCTCCCAGGCATAGTTAGCCTCGCTAGAGCCAAAGCTAGACTTAAAGGTTGCCTTCTGGCTAGTAGAGGTAGGATAGCCAGCCTCCATTGCCTTATAGGTCTTATTGGTGACTGCCTGCAGGTCAGTCTGGGTAGCCTCGGCAGCAGTATTGGAATCACCAACGCCAATCTGGGCATGGGTGTTATCAAAGATATGGTCGGCACCAGAGACAGCACCAGTGACTAAGTCCCAGATTTCATCAATGCCGCTGTTCAGCAGGCAATTTCCCTCGCCCTCTATAACCTCATAGGGCTCAAAGAGCTGGTGAAACTCATCCTCTCGGCCCCGGTAGGGCTCAATGTCCTGGTGATACTTGCTGAGCCTATAACGACACAGCCAGTTAGCTAGTTCTTGCTTTTTCATTTTTTAACCTCCTATTCCGAGTTAGTTTAGTCCTGAACCCCAATTAGGGCAGCTACCTTAATGGTGCTAAATAGAGCTAGGGAGACATACCACTTAATCCTGGTTCTTGAGGCGTCTTTGGTCTCCAGTGAGCCGATAGGCTCTACCTGAAGGTGACCGGGACTGGTTAAGCCGCAAAGGCCTCCCTCCCCGAACTGGGTGGCATAGATGGTGGAGCAAGTGCCGCCTGTGGTTGCTGTCTCCACGCCACCGGTAAGCACGTGGGTATCCAGGATCCAGTCAGAAATACCGATAGGGATACCATCCCACAACTGGATGAAGTTGCCCCATTTATCCCGGTCGGTCTCCATCATTCCCCCGGCTGCCCTGACCAGGGCGTTAATCTTCCGCCTCGAGCGTCGGCTCATGAGCAGCATATCAGGCTTACCACCCTTTACCGTATCAATAAGCTCATCCAGCTTAGTCAGGGTAAGAGTAGCTCCGGTAGCCCCCATAGCTATTATCTGGTCGCTGGCAGTAGCAGTATCAATGAGCTTCTTAAGTCCGTCGAACTGCTTAGTGTTAGTCACAGAATCGCCATAGATGAAGGTCTCTTCGAACTTACGCCTGAGTGCCTTAGTTTTAAGCTCAATAACGGCTGCCTCCAAATCCTGAATATTACTTCGCGTCGCTTTGAGGAAATTATCGACATCGGCATCGCCACCCATAATCTTCAGGTTCGCCGTTTTCTGCTCGAAGGTTGGGGTTGATTCAACCCAGGGATCACCGACATCATAGAAATCAATGGTAGGCAAGGTCTTCTCCTGATTATAGGTTAAACCATTACCCACAATCTCTATGAAGGGGAGTTGCTGAAGAATGGGTGAGTCCTTAACGATGGTTTCCACCACCCCTTGAAGTAGGATATCGTTTGATAGTTTGGCTGCTTCAGCTAGTGTTAAAGCCATTATTTCTTACCTCCTATTGCATATTGGATCTTTTCCCGCGGGGATAGAGCTGATAGGTCAGGCGGTGTCCTCTGCGGAGCTCCGGCAGGAATCTTAGCTGCTGAAATTTCAACCTCTAACCCCTGCCTCACCCTACTAATCAGGGTTTTAGCCTTCCTCAGGGACTCATTGATAGACTCGATAGTATCGCCAATGATGAGCTCCTCAAGCACTTCTGGATTTGCCTGAACCACCGTGGCTTTGTAGCTGGCTACAGCCTCAGCCAGAGAATTGTTGATAGTGGTCAACTTTTCATCCGACTCAGCCACAGCCTGCTCAAGCTCAGTGATGCGGGCATTAGCTTTAGTTAACTCCTCATCCTTTTGAGCTACCAAGCCCTCAAGCTCGGTAATCCTAGATGCTTCGCTCTGCCCTGACTCCTCCCCTTCGGGATTATGATTTTGGTTTTGGTTTAGTTCATCATCTGCCAACTTTCGTCCTCCTTTCTGGGTGCTTAAACCTCCTCTGCCTGGGGCTCTACAACTCTCCCTCTCGTTCCGCCCCTGGTGGATTTGGCATTAAGCTCTTTATTCATCCTGAGGATAGTTTCCCTTTCCTCAAGCCATCTATTAAACTCCATCTCTGGGTCTTTGACTCCCACCTCATCCATAGCTCGTCTCCTTGAGTGGATTCCACTCTGAATCAATACCTGCTCATTAGAAACTAGTCTGGTTAAATCCTGGGGTAGCATTGGACTCCAAACTGCCCTCAAACGGTTATTACCAAAACTCTCATTCCGATATTGCTCTAGGAGCTTAAGAATCAGCCTGTTCCTTCGGTTATAGGCGTCTGTCCTGATAAGCCTCTTTCGCCTCACCTTCTGTAGTAACGGCTGAAGCTCAATCTCAAGAGCTACCCCGGACAAATCTCTCTCAGTGCCACCAAAGGCAGCCCTGGGCGATTCAGCTATATCGTGCAGGGTCCTATACAACAGATTGATATAATCTATATGGAGCCTGACGCCACCGCCTTGAAGCAAATCCAATAAATAGGCTTTAGCGTCTTCAGGTATATTCCACACTGCCCCCGGCTTAACCGCAATATCCTCAGATTCTTCCACATTCTCCAAGACGGCAATAGGGTTACCCGATAGCTCCAGTATTCTTGATAGTTGGCTCATTGCCCGATTAAGCTCCTGCTGTGGCTCCATAATCTGGGGTAAATCAGATATACCCCAGAATTTCTTAGGCTCTCTCAGGTTGGGATAGATGATAAATGGGATAAAGCCATAGGGATTAGGCTTCTTCTCCACCAGAGCATTACCCAGCCAGAGCTCAAAGTCCTGAGCTGTCCATAGTTCAACCACATTAGCCGTTTTGCCCTTAGGTTTTACTTTGTACAGGATTTCTACCTCATCTGAGGTGAGGTTATACCTTGAGGCTACTCTCCATACCCTGGAAGTATCATCCCCCAGCCACCAGGCATAGATACCTTGAATATCGGGGGCGGTAATCCTGACACTTTTTGTCTCCGTGTCCCATATAACCTTAAAGCAAGCATCACCAAGAATGGCACAATCAATCTCGGTCTCAAAGTCGAGCTGTTCTAGGTTATTATCCTCATACACCCGGTATAAGGCTTGCTCCGCTCTCCGGGCTCTAGCCTCATCTGAGTCCTCAATAGCCTCGACAGTGAAGGTAATACCAGACATTAGATATGAGGTAATTTTATCTATAACCACCTTGGCATAGTTAAAGGTCAGGCGTTTCTCACCTCGCCTTGCGTAGCCTTCCCAGTGCCGACCATGGTAGAAATCAAGGAGTTCTTTATAACCCTTGAGCCTGTCCATATCACGATTGATTAACTGTGCGGGAATAAAACCTTCATTCATTTTTAGCCCTCTTTAATGCTCTCTGCACCGTTCGTTGGCTGAGACCAAACATTAGTGCCAGCTCCTTTATTCCCTTCTCCTTAGTAGTGAACAGCCTTACTATCTCTTCGTCTCGCAACCTCTTAATATAGCGCTGTCTGCCTCTAGGCTCGTCATAGATACATTTTGTAAATGGACAATTAAGACAGGAGTCGGCAAACTCACAGCCCTCATCCCCATAGCGGCAATACTCAGGGGGTAAATCTAGCTGGTGGTTCGGATTCCCAGAAAAATCGTTGATTTTCTCCAACTCCATAGCTCACCTTTCCAAGCCAGAATAGCACATATGTTCTACTACAGTCAACAGTATTTTGTCGTTTTTTGAGCTCACCATTTAGGAATTGACAGAATGTTAAGTATTGCTTATATTAGTTAAGTAAATGCGGATGAAATATGCTAAAATCCTGCGAACACTGGCTGTAGCCGTTATCTTGTCCCTAGTGATAGTGCTTATATCAGCCACACCGGCTTTGGCGGCACCGGTGATTACCCTGTCTCCCACCTCGGGCTCACCAGGGACAAGGGTTACGGTAGCTGGAGCAAACTTTGAATCCTATAGGGGCGATAGCATCTCCATCTTCTTTAATGGCAGGAAAATCGACACTTTAGTCATTCCTGATAATGGGATTTTCGCTACCGATTTTGATGTTCCCGATGACGCCGTGCCGGGAAGAGTTTATGTTACCGTTAGGGACGAGCGTGGCAATCAATTGGGGAGCAGGAGGTCCTTTATTGTTGAGGAAGTCGAAATCGAGCTATACCCCAGAGATGGTGCTGTCGGCACTATGGTAACGATTAGTGGCAAGGGTTTCTATGCCAGCGAGACAGTAACCGTCTACTACTACAAGAATGGTGCCAGAGTCAATCTGGGCACCGAGGCTGCTACTCCTATAGGGGAGTTTACTTACACCTTCGCCGTTCCTAACAGTACCGTTGGGAATCACAAGGTTATGGTAGAGGATGTACTGGGCAACTCGGATGGAGCTAACTTTAAAGTGATTCCTTCCATTACCCTTAGCCCATCATCAGGGGTTATGGGTAGTGAGGTAACCGTCAGCGGCACTGGTTTCGGCTATAGGAGTGATGTCACTATTTACTTTGATAAAGTTGGGGTAGCGACAGATGGGACTGATAGATACGGCAGTTTTGAAGTTACCTTTGATGTGCCAGTTATGCAGTCAGGCACCTACGATATAGAGGCAGAGGATGATGATAACAACACAGGTGGGGCAGGGTTCACTATAGGTGCTGGGGTTAGCCTCAGCCAATATACGGGCAATGTTGGCACCACACTCACAGTTAGTGGTATGGGGTTCATAATTGACGGGACGGTAACTATTAAGTATGATGATGTTCAGGTAGCTACAGCTACTCCTGATGGTAACGGAGCTTTTTCAATTACCTTCGATGTTCCCGCCAGCATTGGTGGAAATCATACTATAACGGCTAGTGATGGCACCAATATCGTAAGATGCATCTTCACTATGGAGTCAGAAGCACCACCAATGCCAGCGATACTGCTACCTGAAGAGGCTAGTAGAGCTGAGGCAGAGGCATACTTTGACTGGGAGGATGTTGATGACCCCAGCGGTGTAACTTATACCCTCCAGATTGCCACCGATGCCGATTTTAACTATGTAGTGTTGGAGAAGGAGGACTTGACCGACTCAGAGTACCTCGTCACTAAGGAAGAGAGGCTATCAGCAACCAAAAAGGATGCTCCCTACTACTGGAGGGTAAAGGCAATAGATGGTGCCTCTAATGAGAGCGCGTGGTCAACCTCTAGCTCGTTCCATGTTAGCTCTTCTTTTGTCATACCTAGCGGGGTTAAATACGCATTAATAGCCATCGGTGTCGGTTTTCTTTGCTTCTGGCTGGGCAGGAGAACCGCCTATTCTCGAGGATAATTTTTTAAGTCTTTTTACAAATCGATTATACTCAGGAGCTTGAGAGTATAAAAATGGAGCAAACCCTAGACAGAAGCAGTCCATCTATGTAAAAATATCCCAACTTCCCTTATAATGTAAGGAAATATAGGAGGTAAGTTTCTAGTGAAGTATACTAAAGTGTTTCGAGTTCTAATTCTGGCCGTTATTCTTTCCCTGCTGTTAATAGCCATCCCAGCCGCACCAGCCCTGGCTGCGGAAGATATTGACCCCTCTCCAAGCACTGGTGAAGTCGGCGATAAGATTGACATTACTGGCGATGGTTTTAAAACCGACTTGACAAGAGCGTATATCTATTTCTCCAGCCAGGAGTGGGATGTGGGGGACGAGATTGATGAGGATGTTACCGTCTATGCACTGGTCAAAAAGAGAACCCCAGATGACACTGGGCACATAGATACATATTTCTATGTGCCTGAAGAACTTGATGACGGTGATGATTATGAAGAGGTGGTTGGCGGTTACTACTATATCTATGTCACCTATGAGGACAGCGATCTCATAGAAGCCATTGAAGACTTCACCGTAAGAGGCATTGAACTGAACCCAGATGAAGGTCCAGTAGGCACCCAGGTTGAGATTAATGGTGTTGGCTTTACTAGGAGTAGAGACATTAGGTACATAAAATATGGTGGTGAAGACCTAGATGATTGGGAAGGTGATCTCGAAACCAATATACATGGTGAATTTACCTCCTATATTGTCATCCCGGAGAATACCGCCGGTGAGCATACCATACTTGTTGAAGATAGGTCTTACAAGGAGGCTTCAGCTACTTTTACCGTAGAGCCAGAAATAACCATTAGCCTAACCTCGGGGGCAGCCGGTGATACGGTGGAAGTTACCGGGACTGGTTTCGGAGATACGGTAGAAGTGTCTATCACCTTTAATGGCGACGACGTTGTTACCGATGAAACTGATAATTACGGCAATTTCACCGCTGCCTTTGATGTGCCTGATCTGGGAGTAGCTATCTATGATGTTGAGGCGGAGGATGTGGATGCCAATAAAGATACGGCAGAGTTCACCATAGTTATAGCCACTAGTGTCAGCATTAGCCCGGTTACCACCCAGGCGTCACCCGGTCATGTTGGCATGGAGATGACTGTTAGTGGCACCGGGTTTATACCTGAGGCAACAATAACCATCACCTACGCTACTGAGCCGATTGCGGTAACCACAGCTACTGCTGATGCCGACGGAGCTTTTACCGCTACATTTAAGGTTCCCGAGAGCGAGTCTGGAGAGCACATTATAACCGCCAGCGATGGCACCAGCACCATGCAGGTCACCTTCACTATGGAGTCGGAAGCACCACCAATACCAGCGCCACTATTGCCAGAAACAGACGTTAAGGCAGAATCGCCGGTACACTTTGACTGGGAGGGTGTTGACGACCCCAGTGGTGTAACTTATACCCTCCAGATTGCCACCGATGAGGATTTCACTTCTGCTTCTATAGTGCTGGAGAAGGAGGGCTTGACCGACTCAGAGTACACCGTTACTGAAGAAGAGAAGCTAGAGCCAACCAAAGAGGAAGCCCCCTACTACTGGAGGGTAAAGGCAATAGATGGTGCCTCTAATGAGAGCGAATGGTCAGACACAGGGTCATTCTATATTGGCGGCTTTGCCTGGCCTGGTTGGATTATACATTTATGGTGGGGGTTAGGCGCCATGGGAGTCGGCTTTCTTGGTTTCTGGCTAGGCAAGAGAAGAGCCTATTACTATTAAGCTAAAGTTGAAGCCCTCTTCTATATCCCCCTGGCGCTACGTGGTGAGTATTGGCTCGAAGCTTCAGCTAGAAGTGCCAGGCTCATTAAGAAGTCATCGTGTCCCTGTGTCGGGTCGACGTAGAAATTCATAGTCTGGTTGGGACGATACTGGCTCTTGGCTTTCTCCATCTCAGACCAGAACTCCTGATACTCGGGCGAGCCATCACCAGCATACATTTTCAATCTGCCTGAGTTAATGGCGGCTAGCAAGGTAAAGCCTAACTCCGACTTTGACTGAGCAGTAAAGGTGAACGGAGAAATCCTTGAGCCTAATGACTGCCTGAGGAATGAGCTCACCGGCTGACCAACCCCGGTAGCATCAACCACTACCTTACGGCAGTGCCAGACATTTTTGAGAACATCAATTAACTGGGGATAGAGTTCGGCGTGCTTCCTGCCTGTCCACCAGTAGTGCTCAACAACCTTAATGAGGGGTTGTTTAATAACCTGGCTACATATTGAGAAGTCTAGTTCACCAATAGTAACCACCGTAGAATCCTGGCGTGGTTTCAGGACTCTTAGCCTGGCTCCTTCCTCTTCCTCAGCCTCCCCAGCTAGGTCAATACCGGCGATGTAGACCTTGCCCCGGTCGGGTTGGTGCTTTCTCATATGCTCCCCGCTTAGCTGAGCCCTCTGCTGATGGCTTAAGTAGCCCCCGCCGCTATGAATAGGTAAAAGCCGGTATTGGGTAAGGAAGAGGGGGTGATTCTCCCCCAGGCGCTCCCTCTCGGCTTCAACATAGGTTAGGTAATCGGGATTATACTTGGCTACTTCCTGCCAATCATAGCTGAAATGGCGTTTGATGCTGTCTTTTCTCTCCAGCTCAAGATTGGTCTGCTTTATCTCTTCCAGAAGGGTAGAATCATCCCAGGTAGTGCCATAGTGAATGGTAGTAACATTGGTCGTTGCCCCCATCGGCTTGAACTCCTTGGTATACTTTTCTTTGTTGACATCCTGGGATTCATCTATTTCTAGTAGTATATGGGCGGTGTTACCCACTACATTAGCTGACTCATC
>SOKA01000086.1 GCA_004376105.1 Dehalococcoidia bacterium | reverse complement strand
CTTTCCTTTATCTCCTTCATCTTTCTATCCCACCCCGGTTCCACACCGAACTGGGTAACTGTTGGTCCAGCATTTATCTGAACTACCTTAGCCTCAACTCCATAACTGGCTAGAGCCTCTTCAATAAGCCTGGCTCTCTCCATATTGTCAGCCTGACTAAATTCAACCTCAGGAGCCCTATCTAGGATATCAATAGGCGGTAGCCGCCAGCCATCCTCAGTAACTAATGAAGGCACTTCACCATATTTCTTCCATACTTCCTGAGCTACCTGTCGTAATTCTTGCTGAGCTTGGGTGGGAGCAGGTGGAGTGGTTATAGTTTGCCTTTCCGCTTCTATCTGTTGAGGGACTGGGGCTATTGCAATCGGAGGGGGTGTTGGCTCCGGTTGAGGGGCTGGTCTGGGAGCAGGTCGCCTTTGAAACTGCTTATGCAGCCAGGAAGCAGCTTTTTTTGCAGCACGTAAGCAAGCCCCAGGAGCTACTAAGATAACGCCTACAAAGACTAATCCCGCTATCCGAAGAACGCTAACGGAAATGGGGTAGTCAACAATATCCTGGCCAATGATACTTAGGCCAAGCTTACCCCCCAGGTCAGAAAAGGCTAATATCCCCCAGATAGCCAGAGTGAAGGCAATACCACCTAGCCACTGACGGAAACGGCAGATGAGAGGAGAATGTTTCCGTTGCCATAGCACCCCGCTTAAGATTCCGATAGCTATAATTATAAGGAGTAGCCCCCAGCCAAACAGTCCCCAGGTATAATCTCTAATACTAGTAGCTAGTGAAATCAGTGCTGAACGCTGCCAGACTAGAACGGCGACGATGATGACTACCAAGATAGTTCGCCACACTACTCGCGGCACTGAGAAGTGGAATAGTCCATTCTCTGACTGCCTTCCCTTGGGCTTTCTTCTGGATTTACTCCGAATATTGGCTTTCCTCTTAGCCATATAACCTCTAAGCTACACCTTTACCATAAACGGAAGAATCATAGGCCGGCGCTTGGTCTGCTCGTAATAAAATTTATTCAGTATATCTTTAACCTTAGTGCTGATGAAGCCCCAATCAGCCGGTCGGTCACGACCATGATTTAGGACTCGGGCTAGTAGGTTACGGCTCTTGTCTATCATGTCCTTAGATTCTCTGGTATCAACAAAACCTCGTGATATAATGTCAGGACGTCCTATTAACTTACCTGTTTGCCGGTTAACAGCAATAATCACCATTACTATTCCATCCCTTGACAGCATTCTTCTATCACGGAGAACAACGCTGCCGATACCACCTACACTCAGACCATCAACATATACATTGCCTGAAGTAACCTTGCCTGTTATTTTGCCTGCCTGTGGACTAAGTTCAAGGATATCACCATCTTCCAGGGCAAAGATGTTGTCTTTTGGGATGCCTACTGACTCGGCTAATTTAGCATGAAGGGTCAAATGGCGATATTCGCCATGGATAGGTATAAAGAACCTTGGCTTGACCAAGTTTAACAGCAGTTTTAACTCTTCTTGGCTGGCATGTCCGTGGACATGAACCTGTGCCACCCTATCGTAAAATACTTGAGCCCCTTGCTTAAACAGGTTGTCCACAGTTCTGTTGACTAGCGCTTCGTTACCCGGGATGGGGGTTGCTGAAATAACTACTGTGTCTCCCCGAACGATGTGAACCTGGCGGTGGTCTCGGTTAGCCATACGAACCAGAGCTGAGGTGGGCTCCCCCTGGCTTCCGGTGGTGACAAGGACAATTTTATTATGAGGCATACCTTTGAGTTCATCAAGCCGAGCCAGTATCCCGTCAGAAGCATTAAGATAGCCCAACTCCAGTGCCATGTTCACCGTATCACTCATGCTACGCCCAACAATAAAGACACGACGCTGGTGTTTAGCCGCTGAATCAATAACCTGCTGAACGCGAGACACTAGCGATGAAAAGGTAGCTACAATCACCCTTCCTGGTGCCTCAGCTATGACCCGGTCTAGGCTTTCGCCAACTACTCTTTCTGATGGAGTATAGCCGGGTAGCTCAGCATAGGTGGAGTCGGAGAGGAGAAGCAAAACTCCTTGGGCTCCTAGCTGAGCCAGCCGAGATAAATTGGTTGGTTTACTATCAACTGGGGTGTAGTCAAGCTTAAAATCTCCACTATGAACTATGGTGCCAACTGGGGTATGAATGATTAAACCTATTGAGTCAGGTATGCTGTGACAAACAGGAAAGAACTCGATTTTGAATCTTCCTAGTGTAATCCCGATACCGGGCGATATCATTTTAAGCTTAGCCCCTAAGCGTGCCCTTCGCTGTTTAAGTTTGACCGAGATAAGCCCCTGGGTAAGCTTGGTAGAGTAAACGGGTACATTAAGCTGAGGCAGCAAATAGGGCAAAGCACCAATATGGTCCTCATGACCGTGGGTGATGATTATACCCTTTATCCTTTCCCGTTTCTCCAGTAGGTAGCTGATATCGGGGATTACTAGGTCAACACCTAACATTTCTTGCCCGGGGAACATAAGCCCGGCATCAATGACGATGATGTCATTTTCATATTCCATCACCATCATGTTCTTGCCAATTTCACTTAATCCACCGAGAGGGATTATTTTTAATCTTGGCTTAGCCATAATTTTGGACCTAAAACATGGTTAATTGCTGTGGTTGTTGCTTGGCTTCGGTCATAATTTCTGCCTGGGCTAGGAGTGATGGAATCTTAAGCATATCCTCTTCTATTGTCTGGCGTAAGCTCTGCTGGTGAAGGGCAGCCGCTGGGTGGTACATAGCATAATAGATGGTATTGTCCCGCTTTTGAGCCGTGCCATGAATTTTGCTTATGCTCTTACCAGGGAAAAACATTGCCATGGAATATCGCCCCAAGGTTGCAATCATCTTGGGGCGAATTAACTCTATCTGGCGTTCTAGCCACTTACGGCAGTTATGTATTTCTGCAGGTAAGGGGTCACGGTTTCCCTGCGGACGGCACTTAATCACATTGGCGATATAGACCTGCTCACGTTTCAAATTAATAGAAGCCAGCAATTCATCTAGGTATAGTCCCGCCGGACCAACAAAGGGACGACCTTGTTGGTCTTCATGCCAGCCCGGTGCCTCGCCAATGAACATTATATCGGCATCCTCTGCCCCCTCACCGGGTACTACGTTGATTCGGTATTTAGCTATTTCACACTGCTGGCAGAGTGCAATTTCTCTGTAAAGCTCGCTCAGCGCTGACATCCACCCTTTGCTTTATAATAGCACGGTTAATATGTCAAGTCAATTAAACCTGTATGATGAGGCGTGCCGGGAAATAATAAGGCGGGGGCATTAGGATGCTTTGGGTAAGCAGGCAGATACCTGGGTTAACTACCGTTCGTTTATCGTCAGGTTATTGACAGTATAAGGGTGCGGTTGTAGACTTCGGCAGGGGAGGGAAAAATGAGTTTTTTAAGCCAAACTGATCCGGAAATTAGCCATGCTCTTTGTATGGAGGGAAAACGGCAGAGGGAAACAATAAACCTTATCGCCTCCGAAAACTATGTTAGTCGGGCTGTGCTTGAGGCTGAGGGCTCGTTTCTAACTAACAAATATGCTGAGGGTTATCCTCAACAGCGCTACTATGGTGGCTGTGAAAATATGGATATAGTAGAAAGTTTGGCTATCCAGCGAGCTAAAGAGCTGTTTCATGCTGAGCATGCTAATGTCCAGCCGCACAGCGGGGCTCAGGCTAATATGGCAGCATACTATGCCTTGCTTAACTATGGCGATACTGTTATGGGTATGAGTCTGGCTCACGGTGGTCATCTTACTCATGGTGATAAGGTGAGCTTCTCGGGTAAGTCGTATAATTTCATACCCTACGGGGTTAATCGGGAAACAGGAAGAATTGACTATCAAGAGCTAGAGAGGCTTGCCCTAAAGCACAAGCCTAGGTTGATTGTGGCTGGGGCTAGTTCTTACCCCCGGATTATTGATTTTGAGCGTTTTCGGCATATTGCTGACCTAGTGGGGGCAAGGCTTGTGGCTGACATAGCTCACATAGCTGGTATGGTAGCTGTGGGTCTACATCCTACCCCTGTGCCCTACGCTGATGTGGTAACCTCAACTACGCATAAGACACTGCGCGGTCCGCGAAGTGGTTTTATCTTGTGTCGGAGCCAGTTAGCTTCATCAATAGATGCGGCTGTCTTCCCCGAGATGCAGGGTGGTCCCCTAATGCACATCATCGCTGCCAAAGCGGTGGCGTTCTATGAAGCTATGCAACCTAGCTTTGTAGAATATCAACGCGCTATATTGAATAATGCACTTGTTCTAGCCAGTGAGTTCCAAAGACTAGGGTTGCGCCTTATATCAGGTGGAACCGATAACCACTTGGTCCTAGTAGACCTCACTGAGATGGAGGTTACTGGCAAAGAGGCTGAGGAGGCTTTAGAGGGGACAGGCATTGTGGTCAATCGGAATGCTATTCCCTTTGACCCCCGCCCGCCTCGAATAACCAGCGGCATCAGACTGGGCACACCGGCGGTGACTACACGCGGCTTTGGTGGCGAGGAAATGAAACACATTGCTTCACTAATTGTGAAAGTAATTACTGATATTGGTAATCATAATATTCAGAGCCGGGTAAGCCAGGAGGTCAGCCAGATATGCCAACGCTTCCCGACACCAGGTATTGATGCCTAATGTGAGAAAGGGGATTGAGGAGTGAGGTTGGTGAGCAATAGTGCTATAATGAATTAATAATAGAGTTGGAGGATAATCAAATGGATGAGATAAAGGTATTCACTGGCAATGCTCACCCTGCCCTAGCCCAGGCAGTTACCGATTACCTTGGTATACCTTTGGGTAGGTGTGAAGTCTTTCAGTTCAGTAATGAGAACATCTTTGTTCGTATTCTGGAGAATGTCCGCCAGCGAGATACCTTTGTTATTCAGCCCCTCTCCTCCCCAGTCAATGAGAGCCTAGTTGAGCTGTTGATTATGCTTGATGCCCTAAAGAGGGCATCAGCCGAGCGTATTACCGCCGTAGTTCCTTATTATGGCTATGGGCGCACTGATAAGAAGGACCAGCCCCGGGTGCCGATAACGGCTAGGTTGGTGGCTGACCTACTTACTGTGGCTGGTGCTAATCGACTACTGACAGTGGATTTGCACGCAGCGCAGATTCAGGGCTTTTTTAATATACCCGTCGACGAACTGACAGCTCTTTACCTGTTGAGTGATTATTTTGAGGAGAGGACCTTTGATGACCTAGTGGTAGTTGCCACTGATATAGGTATTTCCAAGCGGGCGCGAGACTTGGCAGCTAAGCTTAATGCCCCTCTGGCTATTATGGAAAAGAGGCGGGTAGGCAATGTTGACCAGGCTGAGACACTAAATGTAATTGGTGAGGTGGAGGGCAAGGTGGCTCTTACTGTAGATGATGAAATAGACACTGCTGGCTCTTTGGTGGGTGTTGTCTCCACCTTGGGGGAGCAGGGGGTAAAAGAAATATATGCTTGTTGCACCCACCCAGTATTCTCTGAGCCAGCTATCCAGAGTATAGCCTCGTGCCCAGTGAAAGAGGTAGTGGTTACTGATACTATTCCTGTCACCGGTAATAAGAAATTAGATAAGATTACGGTTTTGCCCATAGCTCCATTACTGGGTGAAGCCATCCGCCGCATTCATACCGGACTATCTATAGGAGCTATGTTTGAGCAATAACGAAGAAATGGTAGAAGTATATACGGCAACTGGTGAGGTGGAAGCCCAGGTTATCAGGGGGCTGCTTGAGAGCTATGGCATACCCTGCCTCCTGAAATCAAAAGCGGCCCGTTCGGTGCATGTGTTCGCCGTTGCCGGGATGGGTGAAGTTAAGATTATGGTCTGGAAGTCAATGGCAGAGAAGGCTAAGAGACTGGTTAGAGGAAAAGACTATGTTTAAATTGTTTAGTGGACTTACTGATTCTAATGAGAAACAGCTAAAGCGGTTACAGCCGACAGTAAACCAGATAAATGAGCTGGAGCCTGAATTTGAAAAACTCAGTGATGACGAGCTTCGGGCCAAGACCGACGAGTTTAAGGCTCGGTATAAAGCCGGCAGCTCGCTTGATGAGCTTCTGCCCGAAGCCTTTACCGCGGTTAGGGAAGCGGCCAAGCGGACAATAGGTCAGCGCCACTTTGATGTGCAGTTGATGGGGGGTGTTGTCCTTCACCAGGGCAGAATTGCTGAGATGAAAACTGGTGAGGGTAAAACCCTGGTGGCTACCCTTCCCCTCTACCTGAACTCCCTTACCGGTCAGGGTTGCCACCTGGTTACGGTTAATGATTACCTGGCAAGGCGAGACCCTTACTGGATGGGACCTATCTACCACAAGCTGGGGGTAAGTGTAACCAGCATTTATCCTCAACAGACCCCGGATGAACATACCCCCTCCCGCCTTTATGACCCTGACTTTGATTCAGGGGATAAACGATGGCCCCATTTTCGCCCTATCCCTCGTCGCCAAGCCTGCGAGGCTGATATTACCTATGGCACCAGCAGTGAGTTCGGCTTTGACTATCTGCGGGACAACATGGTCATAGACCTATCCCAGTGTGTGCAGCGTGAGCTGAGTTATGCCATTGTCGATGAGGTAGATAATCTCCTCATTGATGAGGCACGCACTCCACTTATTATCAGTGCTCCCGCTGAAGAATCAGGGCAGAAATATCAAATATTTGCCCGGTTTATTCCTCGCTTACGCCGAGACGAGGACTATACCCTAGATGAAAAATCACGCGCCGTTAACCTGACCGATGCTGGCACGGCTAATGTGGAAAGAATGCTTAGGCGAGAGGGCTTATTAAAGACGCCTAATCTCTATGACCCATCAAACTACTCTCTGACTCGCTACCTTGAGAGTGCCCTTAAAGCCCATGTACTGTTTAGGAGGGACCGTGACTATGTGGTAAAGGATGGTCAGGTTATCATTGTTGATGAGTTTACCGGACGGTTAATGTTTGGTCGCCGTTATTCTGAGGGACTGCATCAGGCAATAGAAGCCAAGGAGCATGTCAGGGTTCAGCGGGAAAGCCGAACTTTTGCCACCATTACCATCCAGAACTACTTTCGGATTTATGACAAGCTAGCTGGGATGACCGGCACTGCGGTTACTGAGGCTGAAGAGTTTCACAAGATATATAAGCTTGAGGTGCTAGTTATCCCTACCAATGAACCAATGATTCGAGAGGATCACCCTGACCGGATTTACAAGGATGAGGAGACCAAATTCCGGGCTGTGGTTCGTGAGATTGAGCAGCTTCATAAGGAAGAACGACCGGTGCTAATTGGCACCGTATCTATTGAAAAGTCGGAATACTTGAGTGACCTTTTGACGAGGAAGGGGATACCCCATCAGGTGCTTAATGCTAAGTATCATGAGAAGGAGGCTGGTATCATTGCCCAGGCGGGGCAGCCAGGGGCGGTAACCGTTGCCACCAATATGGCGGGGCGGGGTGTTGATATTGTGCTGGGTGGGAAAGACCCCCCTAAGCAAGATAAGCCGGAGTGGGAGGAATGGGAGAAGAGGCATAAAAAGGTGGTTGAATTTGGTGGACTTCATATCACAGGCACAGAGCGTCACGAAGCACGGCGAATTGATAACCAGCTCAGAGGTAGAAGCGGACGGCAGGGCGACCCAGGAAGCTCTCGGTTCTATGTCTCTTTAGAGGATGACATTGTAAAGCGCTTCGGCGGCGACCGAATTAAGGGCTTTATGGAGTGGGCTGGTATGGATGAGGATACCCCTATTGAGAACAGATTGGTTAACCGCTCTATTGAAAGCGCCCAGGTTCGGGTTGAAGGCTATCACTTTGATATGCGTAAGCACTTGGTGGAATATGACGACGTGGTTAATCAGCAGCGTGAGATTATCTATAGTGAGCGAAAGAAGATATTAAGCGGTGCTGACCTTAAGGCAAACATCGTATCAATGGTTAGACAGGAACTACAAGGTGTGGTGGCAGCTCATGTTCCTGATGAGCATGGCATTGATTGGGACCTGGAGGGCTTAATTGCTGATGTGGCTACCATCTTCCCCTTGTCGCCAGCGCTCAATGTCAATACTCTTTCCCAGTTCAAGCCGGAGCAGATTGAAGCTAAGCTTATTGAGCAGGCAGAGGCTCTATATGAAGACCGGGAGAAGGAGCTAGGGTCAGATAGTATGCGGGTGCTGGAGAGGTTAGTGATGCTTCGCATCATAGACAACCTGTGGGTGGAGCATCTAACTATAATGGAGCAAAAGCGCCAGGATGCGGGATGGCAGACTTTACGTCAGGTACGACCAGTAGATGCCTATAAGAATGTAGGATACAGGCAATTTCAGGAATTACTGTCTACCATCCGCCATGATTTAGTCCATACCATATACCATGTGAGCATTGTCAAGAAGGAAGTCCCTCAACCAGTCCCATCAGCCATGGCTCAGGTTGCCGCTGGTGGTAAGAGTAACAAGCGGCTAAGGGTTGGTGGCAAAAAGATAGGTCGCAATGACCCCTGCCCCTGCGGCTCAGGCAAGAAATACAAACACTGCTG
>SOKA01000046.1 GCA_004376105.1 Dehalococcoidia bacterium | reverse complement strand
ACAGTTAGTTATTCCAGTAGTTCTAACTCACGAACCCGGTGGAACATCTCTCAGCAGGAAGCTCGGTCGCTGGCTGAAGTGGGCACAGGATACAGGTATATCACCACTGGCTGAGCTACTGCTGTTTAACACTTCCCGCACCCAATTGGTAGATGAGGTCATCCGCCCCAATCTGGAAAAGGGGAAGGTGGTTATCTGCGACCGCTATGCTGACTCCACCACCGCTTATCAAAGCTATGGGCGAGGATTAGATTTAGAAATGGTCAAAGCTATCAATAATGTCGCTACTCAGGGATTGAAACCCAATCTGACAGTTCTGCTAGATATATCAGTAGACGAAGGGCTTGCCCGCAAAAAGACCAAAAGACAAGACCGTTTTGAGCGGGAGAATATAGCCTTCCATCAAAGGGTGCGGGAGGGCTATCTCAAGCTGGCAGCTAGTGACCCTGGACGGTGGCTGGTGGTAGATGCCACGCAATCTAGAGCAAAAATAGAGCAAATTATCTGGCAAAGGGTAAGCCAACTGTTTTCAAGAAAGGGAGGCTAAGTTTAAAAAATATGTCCCGAAAACGAGTCGCTGTAGCTATGAGTGGTGGGGTGGACTCATCACTGACAGCGGCACTATTAAAAGAAGCTGGCTATGAGGTAATTGGTGTCACCATGCAAATTTGGCCTTCGGACAAGCAGGCTTTTGGTGGCTGTTGCGGGCTTGGAGCGGTAGAAGATGCCAAAAGGGTGGCCTATAAGCTGGGCATCCCCCATTATGTGATGAATTTCAGGGATATTTTTGCCCAAAGGGTTATCACCGATTTCTGTCGGGAGTATAGCCTGGGGAGGACGCCGAATCCTTGTATCAGGTGTAACCAGTATATCAAGTTTGACGCTCTATTGGAGAGAACTAAGGAGTTGGATGCCGATTTTATGGCTACTGGGCACTATGCCAGAATTGAGCAGCAAGCGAATGGCTATAGCCTGCTGAAAGCAGTTGACCTGACCAAAGACCAGTCCTATTTCCTCTATACCCTGGGGCAAAGGGAGCTTCAGCATTTGTTACTGCCTTTAGGTAATCTCCACAAAGTGGAAGTAAGAAGGCTGGCTGCCGAACTGGGCCTGCCTACAGCTAACAGGCGTGACAGCCAGGATATTTGCTTTATCCCTGATAATGACTATCGGTCATTTATAGCCAAATATATCCCCATCAAATCTGGAGACATCATTGACACTGAGGGCAAGGTTTTAGGTAAACACAATGGTTTAGCCCAATATACTGTGGGGCAAAGGCAAGGCCTAGGGCTTGCCTCAAATGAGCGCCTATATGTGCTCAGGTTTGATGCTGCCAATAATAGATTAGTGGTAGGCACCAAAGACCAGCTTTTAAGTAATAGACTTTTTGCCAGTAAGCTAAGCTGGGTGTCAGGAAAAGCTCCTCAAGAGCCAATCAATATAACAGCTAAAATTCGCTACAAATCACCTGAGGTAGCAGCTAAACTCCACCTTGATGACAGGGTAGCCGAGGTAAACCTTCATCAGCCTCAGAGGGCAATTGCTCCCGGGCAAGCCGTAGTATTCTATCAGGGTGATGCTGTCCTGGGTGGGGGGACAATAGAAGATAGGGTAGTTGAAGGAGAAAAACCTAAAGGAGAGTCAAAGAGAGGCGAAGCCTCTCTTATATAACCAATTCCCCTTCCCCTTATGAAGGGGAAGGGGATAAAGGGGATAGGGTTGATAAATAATCAGCAGAAACCATCTTTTGCTGAGGAAAAAAGCCTTGAGGCGCAAGGTTACCAGCGTATCGCTGGCATTGATGAAGCTGGCCGGGGTGCCCTGGCTGGCCCAGTGGTAGCCGCAGCCGTCATCTTGCCTTGTCGCATAGAGGAACCATGGCTCGACCAGATAAAAGACAGCAAGCAGCTGAGCCCAACCAAGCGTGAACTCCTGTTTCATAATATCCATCAAATAGCCATCTCAATAGGCATTAGCATGGCTCCTCCTGAGGTAATAGATGCCCAGGGTATAATTAAGGCGACGCGATTGGCTATGAAATTAGCTATAAACCAGCTTTCGCCACCGCCCGAGTCTCTCCTCATAGACTATATGCTCCTTCCCGAGGTGCCACTGCCTCAAAAGGGAATAACCAATGGTGACAAGTTATGCTTCTCAATTGCCTGTGCCTCAATCATTGCTAAAGTGGCTCGAGACCGTCTGATGATAGAGCTTGATAGAATTTACCCCGGCTATGGATTAGCTCAACACAAAGGCTATGGCACCGAGAAGCATCTCTCCTGCCTTCGCCGACTGGGACCATCTCCTATCCACCGCCAATCTTTCAAACCAGTCAGGGATATAATAGAGAAATGAAACGCAGAGATACTGGTATTCTGGGTGAAAAACTAGCCAGGGATTTCCTTAAACAGCGTGGCTATCATATCTTAGAAACTAACTACCGTTGCCCTCAAGGAGAAATTGATATTGTAGCCAAGCACAAAGACTCTCTTGTCTTTATTGAGGTAAGAGCTAAAAAGAGCCCGGAGTTCGGCAGCCCTGAAGAGTCAATCACACCGGTCAAGAGAGAAAGGATGAGGGCTACAGCTTCCCACTATCGGCAGACTCATAATAATTTGCCCCCATTATGGCGCATTGATGTCGTGGTAGTAGAACTAAACCAAAGTGGGAAGCTATCACGAATTGAACTCATTGAAAATGCGGTAAGCGAAGCTTGAGGCTGCCCAGCTTTACCCTCCGTTTTGGCTATGCTAGAATTAACTGCTAAGGAACTATAGATATGCCTTCACCGGAAGCAATATCAGGACAAACACTGCGCATTATTGATGCCAATTTGAACCGTATTGGTGAGGGGCTTCGCCTTCTTGAAGACATAGCTCGCTTACTGCTTAACGATGCCGCTCTAACTCAGCAGTTAAAAACTATGCGCCACGAGTTGGTAAAAGGCGATTGGTCGTTTAATAAGCAGCTCCTTCAGGCTCGAAATTCAGAGGGCGACGTTGGTATTAATATTGAAACTCCTGAACAGGAGAGGCAAAGAGAGCTACCTCTAATGGTTGTGGCTAACGCCAGGAGGGTTCAGGAATCGCTGAGAACCTTGGAGGAGCTGGCTAAGATTCCAGACATTACACCTAAATTAGACTCAGAGAAGTTCAAGCAAGCTCGGTTTAATCTTTACTCAATAGAGCGAAATTTGTTGTCCAAGCTACTCCGCCAGGATAAGATAAGGCATATACGAGGGCTTTATGCCATTATAGATACACAGGCCTTAAAGGGGCGCAGTCATATTGAAGTAGCTAGTCAGATAATTCATGGTGGAGCTAAGACAATTCAACTGCGTGATAAGCTCCTGACTAAAAAGGAGCTGCTACCTATTGCTCAACAGCTTAAAAATCTATGTGCTGAGCATAATGTGCTTTTTATAATAAATGACTACCTAGATTTAGCTCTAGCCGCTGATGCCAATGGACTGCACCTGGGGCAGAATGACCTGCCCACTAAAGTAGCCCGCAAACTACTACCGATAGATAAAATTCTGGGTTGCTCAACAACTACTGTAGACCAAGCTATTATTGCCGAAGCTGAGGGGGCTGATTATATTGCTGTCGGCTCAATATACCCAACTACATCCAAAGAAGAGGCAAGGGTTATTGGTTTAGAAGGGCTACACCAAATCAGGCAGGCAGTAACCTTACCTCTGGTGGCTATTGGTGGCATTACTAAAGACAATGCTGCTGAAGTTATAGCTGCTGGCGCTAATTCGGTAGCAGTAATTAGCGCTGTATTGCAAGCCGAGTCTCCAGAAGAAGCAGCTCAACAAATAGTAGCTAGACTTGAGGCACAAAGTGAGTAGATTAACGGATAATTTAGATTCAATTGCTGAACAGATTCGGCTGAGCTTCTCAGCCAAAGATGCAGCTAGAGAAAAGGCACTACCTCTATGTCGCGAGGTAATCCGCCACTGCAGCAACGCTATCCGTGCTGTGCACCGCCAGGAGTTCGACCAGGCTAAAGGATTGCTCCAATCAGCCCGTAGCCTTCTTAACGAGGCAGAGCAAGCTATTGCTGACTACAGTGAGCTTAGCAGCACTGGCTTTATCAGAGATGCTCAAAAGGAGTTTGCTGAAGGAAGCATCACCCTTGGCCTAGTAACTGGAAACCAACCTCCTACCCCTGGTGAACTGGGCATTGGCTTCACAGCCTACCTGAATGGGCTAGGTGAAGCTGTGGGCGAGCTAAGGCGCTATCTCCTGGATAGTATGAGAAGGGGTGACCTGTCACGAGGTGAAGAACTACTATCAGCTATGGATGATATTTACAATATTTTAGTTACTATGGACTTCCCTGATGCTATAACCGGTGGTCTACGCCGCACCACTGATGTGGTTAGAAGCATCCTAGAAAGGACACGCAGCGACCTAACATTACTCATAAGGCAAAAGGACCTAGAGGAAAGGTTGGGTGAATTTGGGGGCAATCTTCGGTAGATTGCTACACTAATTTTGTTAGCTAGATGCGAGAGTAAATAATGAACCCAATGATAGTCGCAGTAATATGTGGTGCTCTAGGGCTTGGTCTTGCCGGTTTCATGGCTTCTTATGTATTGAAGCAAGAGCAAGGCTCAGATAAGATGAGGCAAATATCAGCCGCTATTAGAGAGGGCGCCTTAGCCTTTCTAGGTAGAGAATATAAAATCCTGTTTATATTCGTGACGGTGGTTGCCATTGTTCTGGGCGTGGTACCTATGCTTGGTTGGTGGGTAACCCTGGCCTTTGTTTTCGGTGCCGTTTGCTCCGCTCTAGCCGGCTATATTGGCATGAACATGGCCATCAGAGCCAACTCCAGAACTGCTGCCGCAGCTCAAAAGAGTCTAAGTAGCGGCTTAAGGGTCTCCTTTCGTAGTGGAGCAGTAATGGGATTGTGTGTCGTGGGCATCGGTATCCTCGGTATGAGTGTCCTCTACTTCGCCTTTCACAGTAGTCCTGACTTTCTAAAGATTATCCCCGGTTTTGGCTTTGGTGCCTCATCTGTAGCTATATTCGCCAGGGTGGGTGGTGGCATATTCACTAAGGCAGCTGACACCGGGGCTGATATAGTGGGCAAGGTCGAGAAGGGAATCCCCGAGGATGACCCCCGAAATGCGGCGGTCATCGCTGATTTCGTTGGCGATAATGTTGGTGATGTGGCCGGCATGGGTGCCGACCTTTTTGAATCCTATGTTGATTCAATTATTGCCACGATGGCACTAGGAACGATAGCTGCTTTCTCTATCACCCTGGACAAACCACTAGTGCCTAATATGGCTACAGCCTGGTTTCTGCCCATGATAGTTGTTGCTGGGGGCATAATAGCCTCTATTATTGGGATATTCTTGGTGAGGGTCGGTGAAAAGGCAAAGATGGGAGCCCTACTCAATGCTCTCCGCCGGGGTACATTCTCAGCATCAGCTCTCACTGCTGTTTTCGCCTTTTTAGCCGTCTACTTCCTTAAAGCTGATATTGGCATATTCTGGGCTATCCTAGTTGGTCTCATTGCTGGCGTCTTAATTGGGGAGAGCACCAATTACTTTACCTCCTACTCCTATAAACCAACACTCCAAATTTCAAACGCATCCCAAACTGGAGCAGGGACACTTTTAACCAGGGGCTTTGCCAATGGTCTGATGAGCACCCTACCACCTATTATTCTAGTGGTGGTCGCCATTATAGTTGCCCATCACTTCGCTGATATCTACGGTATTGCTATCGCTGGGGTCGGTATGCTATCAACTCTGGGCATACAGGATGCCACTGATGCTTATGGTCCGGTAGCCGATAACGCGGGTGGAATAGTTGAGATGTCAGACCTACCTCCAGAAGTCAGGGAGCGAACCGATGCCCTAGATTCATTAGGTAACACTACAGCGGCAACCGGTAAAGGCTTCGCTATCGGTGCTGCTGGGCTCACTGCCTTAGCCCTGCTGCTAGCTTACACCCAGGCAGTAGGCATTAAATTTGCTGATATCAGCCTACTTGACCCCCATGTTATTTCCGGCATCTTACTAGGAGTTATGCTGCCAGCTATTTTCTGTGCCATGACCCTGAATGCTGTAGGCAAGACCAGCTTCTCGATAGTTAATGAGGTTCGGCGGCAATTTCGTGAGATAAAAGGGCTGATGGAGGGGAAGGCGAGGCCTGAATATGGAAAATGTGTGGATATCTGCACAAGAGACGCCCTAAAGCAAATGATTGCTCCCGGCATACTAACCATAGTCTCACCTATCATTGTAGGACTCATATTGGGACCACTTGCCCTTGGCGGGTTCTTAATGGGAGCTGTTGGTTGTGGTTTCATATTAGCTATTACCTTTGCCAATGCTGGTGGCTCTTGGGACAATGCCAAGAAATGGATAGAGAGAGGCGCTTTCGGTGGCAAGGGCTCAGACGCCCATAAAGCTGCAGTTGTCGGTGATATGGTGGGTGACCCAATGAAAGATACCGCAGGACCGTCCCTGAATATCATGATAAAGCTAATGTCAATAGTAGCTTTGGTTCTGGCACCAGTCCTAGTTTTGTTTGGCGGGGTAATCTAGAAGCAAGGTTAACCATGCAGGAAAGGATTATCCCTCCGCTCAGCACCAATAGTAGTATCAGGCCCATGACCGGGGTAAACAACAGTGTTATCGGGTAGTGTCATAAGCTTGGTCTGGATGCTATTCATTAGTTGGCTGTAGCTGCCGCCGGGCAAATCAGTCCTGCCGACACCATAATTGAATAGGGTATCTCCGCTGAATACTACTCCCTGCCCCAGAAGACAAACACCTCCCGGTGTATGACCCGGGGTATGGAGAACCAAGAAATGCAAATCGCCAATGTCTATGCTATCCCCACCCTTAAGTAATCTGTCTGGGGGAGGTGGAATCGGATAAAGAAGACCAAATAGATTACTTAATGACCGCTCCTTGAGAGACTTGGCATCATCAGCGTGAATAACCACCTCAGCGCCAGTTACCTCCCTGACTTCTTTTAAGGCACCAGTATGGTCTATATGCCCGTGGGTTAAAACAATAAGCTTTATGTCAAGTGCCAATTGCTTAACCCTCTTCAAAATCTGCTTAGCCTCATCACCGGGGTCAATTATCATCCCCTCCTTATTAGATTTAGAGCCCACAATATAACAGTTAGAAGCAAACGGTCCTACTACCAGTTTCTCAACAATCACTCTACCCCCCTAGCTAACGTAGGTTTACATTCTACCATTAAGCGAAAGCTAACGCCAAGAATTATTAAAGGCAGTTTAAAGGGGCTTTGCAATGCTCGATATTTTCAGCTACAATGCTTATCAGGTAACATTATGCCTATATGGAAATTACCCTGATTATAATGGGAGTGGGCAGTAGAAGCTTTAAGGAGCAATAGCAGTGACTAAACAGGCACCAGCAAAGGTTGATATGGAAAAGATCGTCTCCCTCTGCCAGCGGCGTGGTTTCATTTTCCCTAGCAGTGAAATCTATGGCGGCTTGTCTAGCTGTTGGGACTATGGTCCCTTAGGAGTGGAGCTAAAGCGGAATGTTAAACAAGCCTGGTGGCAAGCTGCGGTTCAGGAACGTGATGATATAGTTGGTCTGGATGCTAGTATCCTGATGCACCCTCAGACCTGGGAAGCCAGCGGACACCTTAAGGGGTTTGCTGACCCCCTGGTAGAATGTAAGAGTTGCCACTTGAGATGGCGGGCTGATGATTTAGCCGGCGATAGTTGCCCTTCCTGCGGCGGTGAATTAACCGAGCCTCGCCTGTTCAACTTAATGTTTAAGACCTTTATGGGACCTATTGAGGAAGAAGCCAGTGTAGTTTACCTGCGTCCCGAAACAGCTCAGGGTATGTTCGTTAACTTCCAGAATGTGGTTAATACTACCAGAAAGAGGCTGCCCTTCGGCATTGCCCAGCTAGGTAAAGCCTTCCGCAATGAGATTACTACCGGTAACTTTATCTTCCGCAGCCGGGAATTTGAACAGATGGAAATTGAATTCTTTGTTAAGCCAGGGACCGATAAAGAGTGGTTTAACTATTGGCTTGAGGAGCGCTTCAACTGGTATGTGAAATTGGGTATAAAAAAGGGAAACCTCAAGCTACGCCAACACATGAAAAGGGAACTGGCTCACTATGCCCGGGACTGCTATGACATTGAATACCTATTCCCTATGGGCTGGGCTGAGTTAGAAGGTATTGCCAATCGCGGTGATTTTGACCTTATTCAGCATGCCAAATATAGTGGCAAGAGTCTAACCTACTTTGATGAAGAGACCAAAGAGCATATTATCCCTTATATAATTGAGCCTTCGGCGGGGGTAGACCGTTCAGCTTTGGCTTTCCTCTGCGACGCCTATGATGAAGAACCAGATAAGGAGGAAATAAGGGTGCTACTCCACCTCCACCCCAGTCTGGCTCCCATCAAGGTAGCCGTATTGCCTTTAAGTAGACGAGAGAAGCTGATAGCAGTAGCTAAGCAGATATATGCTGACCTGCGCCAGTCTTGGATGGTACAGTATGATGATGCCCAGAGTATCGGGCGTCGTTACCG
>SOKA01000002.1 GCA_004376105.1 Dehalococcoidia bacterium | reverse complement strand
CTTTCCTGGGCAAGGAGAAACAGGTCAGACATGATTAGAGTCCCTGAGTATCAACCGGGGAAGGAAAACTCTACCAGAATTGAGTTTAGGGTTCCAGACCCCGCCTGTAATCCCTACCTGGCTTTCAGCGTGATGCTAGCCGCTGGTCTGGAAGGTATTGAAAAGGAATATGAATTGGTTGACCCTATTGAAGAAAATGTTTTTGAGATGAGCAGCCAGCAGAGAGAGCAAAAGGGCATAGGTAGTTTACCAATGAACCTGTCTGACGCTATAAACCTAGCTGAAAATAGCCAACTGGTAAGAAAAGCCCTTGGCGACCATGTCTTTGACAGCTTCATCAAAAATAAGAAGATTGAGTGGGAACGGTATCGCATCCAGGTAACTGAATATGAACTAAAAAGATATTTACCTATTCTCTAGGATTTTATATTAATTAGGGTAGAATAGGCGATGAATTTTGAGACTATTATCGGTCTAGAGGTGCATGCCCAGCTATTAACTAAGAGCAAGATGTTCTGTCGTTGTAGTGCTGACTATGCTAGTGCCCCACCCAATACCCGTGTCTGCCCGGTGTGCCTAGGGATGCCTGGGGTCCTGCCTGTCATTAATCAGAAAGCGGTGGAATATGCCATAATGACTGCTCTAGCCCTGAACTGCACTATCTCTGATTACACCAAATTTGACCGTAAGAACTACCCCTATCCCGACCTGATGAAGGGCTATCAGATTTCTCAGTATGATGCCCCCATTGGGCACCATGGTTGGCTCATTATTGAAGTTAATGGCGAAAAGAAGAAAGTGGATATAACCCGTGTCCATCTTGAGGAGGATGTGGCCAAGCTAGTACACTGCGCCCCCCCAGGTGGAGAATCTTATAGTCTGGTAGATGTCAATCGGGCTGGCGTGCCGCTAATGGAGATTGTAGGCGAGCCTGGCCTGCGCTCCCCGGAAGAAGCTAGGCAATACCTGATAAAGCTGCGTAGCATACTTCAATACCTGGGTGTATCTACCGGTAACATGGAGGAGGGGAGCTTCAGGTGTGATGCCAATATCAGCATCCGTCCTGAGAACAGCCCGGATTCTCTGGCTAAGGTCGAGGTCAAAAATATGAATAGCTTCAAGGCGGTCTACCTGGCTATGGAGTATGAAGCCAAAAGACAGAGAAAGGTAGTAGCTGAAGGCAAAAGGCTTGTTCAAGAGACTAGAGGCTGGGTAGAAGAGAAGGGGGAAACTGTTTCACAACGCAGCAAGGAATATGCCCATGATTATCGCTATTTCCCTGAGCCAGACCTCCCCCCACTGGTTCTCAACCGGGAGTGGGTGGAGGAAATAGGGGCAAAACTCCCTGAGTTGCCCGAAGCTAGGCGCCACCGATTTGTAGCTGAATATAAGCTACCACTGTATGATGCCAATCTACTCACCAGCTCCATATTAACGGCTGATTACTTCGAAGCTTGCATGACAAGACCACCCCAAAGCTTGTCACCCAAAAAGCATGCTAAGCCGGTGGCTAACTGGATAATCGGCGAGTTCAGTCGCTTGCTTAATGCTACCAATACGGAAATAAACGAAAGTAAAGTTAGCCCAGTGGCGCTCTTTGATTTGGTGCAATTGATATCTGAAGGTAGTATCAGCGGCACCAGTGCTAAGCTCGTATTTGAGGAGATGTTCAAAACCGGGAGAAGCCCTGGAGATATAGTTAGCGAGCGAGGGCTTAGCCAAATCAGTGATACTGAAGAAATAGAAAAGGATGTCATCGCCGTAATAAAGAGTAATAATCAAGCTGTGGCTGATTATAAGGCAGGTAAGGCACCAGCTCTGAAGTTTCTTGTTGGCCAGGTAATGAGAGCTACCAAAGGTCGCGCCAATCCAAAGGTGGTAAACGAATTGCTTAAGCAAAAGCTTGAGGAAAAGTAGGATGCAAGCTTACCTTAATGTGGCTCAGATTGTGTTGTCTGTAGCCTTGATACTAATTATTCTGTTTCAGGTTCGAGGTGGGGGGTTGGGGGGTATCTTTGGTCAGCCGAGCACCGTCTATCGGACTAGGCGGGGCGTGGAAAAGATATTGTTTCAACTTACCATCGTCTTAGTAGTTATATTCCTTGTAATCTCAGTGTTGACGCTCAGGCTTAGCTCATAATCGCTGAGGTAAAGATAAGGCAACTACCAGGAGGTAGCTGTTGAATTGCCCTGTTTGCGGAAAAGAAGCCAGAGCCCATATCTACTACTGCGCTAAATGTGCTGTTTATGTGCACGAGAAATGCTGGCGGAAGCATGTAGAGATGGCTCATAAGGAAAAACAGGGGAAAAGGGCTCGGTGAAACTGAAAATATGATTGCTTGAGGCTGACAGTACAAACTATTGACAAAAGTTTTGGAGGATAATCTCTGGAAGCAATAAAGG
>SOKA01000030.1 GCA_004376105.1 Dehalococcoidia bacterium | reverse complement strand
CCACACGCACATCGGCGCCACCAGCCTTGACCTTTTGTAAGCTAGAATGGCTCCCGGGGACTTTTAGCATGTCGCCAAAGGTGGCAATGATTACTTCTGGGATTTGGGACAGGGCAATTGCTTTATCCAGGTCAGCGTTAGCGGTAACACAGACAGGGCAACCCGGGCCGGATACCATTTCAATGGTCTTGGGCAAAACCTGGCGGATGCCGTATCTGAAGATGGTTACCGTATGACCACCACAGAACTCCATGAAACGCACTGGGGTCTTGGACCTCCGATGAATTTGGGAGATTAACCCCTCGGCTAGTTCTGAGCGGCGAAACTCGGTAATAAACTTCAACCTTTCTCCTCAGCCTCCGCTATTTCCTCAAAAAGCCTCAAGGTTTCTTCGGCTTCCTCTTGATTAAGAATATTTATGGCGTAGCCGGTGTGAACCAACGCATAGTCTCCCACCCTAGCCTCCGGGGTAAGCCATAGGCTGATTCGGCAAGTTACACCCCCAATCTCAACCTCAGCCTCTTTGTCCTCTATAGACTTAATGAGCACTGGAATGGCAAGGCACATATCTAAAACCCCTCAATTAGAAACTCAGAATCTTTACCATCGCTTTGAACTCTTCAGGCGGGTAATTCCTCAATCCCCCATTTATACGCGGATTGAAAGCACGAAACCCCTTCTTTGAACGAGCACGATTAATCTCCTGCCGGCGGACAAGCTTCTTTTTAATTATCTGGGTCTCAAAATGCCCAATGAAAGGTATGTTATTCCATTCGTATGGATAAGAGATGAAATCACTGGCGACTTTGACTAAGGCAATTATGGCTCCCGCCCCTTCCTCTTTAAGAGTAACTTCTCTTGTGCCACGCGCATTTTTGACCTTAACTCTGCCGGGAGAGGTTTTGGTCTCATAAATGAACGCTAAGTCTCCTTTTTTGAATTCGTCCTTCCAGTGCTCATTTTTGCGCTGCAAATATATGTGGCATGACTGCGACTGATTTTTAATCGGTGGATGATGGACATTGAGCCAATAATTCATTTTCCCCTCCTATGTATACCGGCTTTATTGCTCACTTATTTGGTAAAATTAGCAATCACCGCTTGCCCTAAGGAAATCCCGCCGTCATTGCAGGGCACCAGATGATGAGTAAGCACACTGAAATGTTCTCTTTGTAAAGCAGCTGTAGCTAACTTCAGCAATAGGCGGTTTTGAAACACGCCGCCGCTCAGCGCCACTTGAGTTATTCCACTCTCTCTGGAAATCAATTTACACATCCTGGCAATTATCTGAGCCACAGTGTTATGAAACTTGAGTGATATCATGGGAACAGGAATTTGATTTTTAACATCTTGGACTATCATTGAGAACAGTTCCCCTAACTTTACCACCCTCATTCCTTGATGCTCAGCAATATAGAAAGGATAGCAGTTTGCCCTAAACTCATCCACCTCGTTTGGAGCCAGCATCTCCAGCTCAATAGCTGCCTGAGCTTCGTAATCTATTTCCTCTCGCACCCCGGCCAGGGCTGAAACGGCATCAAAAAGCCGCCCGGCACTTGAGGTCAAAGGACAGTTTATTCCTCGCCTTAGCTGCTGTCTTATTATCTCAAGCTCGATGGGGTCAAGCCGGCTAAAAGGAAGACCTTCTAAGGAGAAGCCCTCTCCCAGCAATGTATAGAGATAGCCTAATGCCATGCGATAGGGCTTTTTAATGGCTGCCTCACCTCCAGGTAGGGGTAAATGTTCTAAATGCCCCACCCTTTGGAAGCTGCGCCAATCAGCCAGCAAAAACTCCCCTCCCCAGATGGTACCATCGGTGCCATACCCTGTGCCATCAAAGGCTACCCCGATAACGGGTCCTTCGACCTCATTCTCCACCAGGCAGCTTGCGATATGGGCGTGATGGTGTTGCACCGGAATGAGGCTTAACCCATGCTCTGAGCCAGCTTTAAGGGCATATTTTGTGGAAAGATACTCTGGGTGCATATCATAGGCCATGATTTCAGGCTCAATGCGAAATAGCTTTTTATAAAGCTCAATAGTATTTTCAAAGTGTTCTAGAGTCTCTTCATTCTCCATATCACCAATGTGCTGGCTTAAGAAGGCGTGCTCATCTTTAGTAAGGCAAAATGTGTTCTTTAGCTCCGCCCCGCAGGCGAGGATTTGCTTTGACTTGAAAGGAAGAAAAATGGGGTATGGAGCATAGCCCCGGGCTCGCCTTATCGCCTGAGGCTTGCCCTCCACCATATAGACGCTATCATCATAGCGACCGGAAATGTCTCTGTTGTGAAGCAGAAAATAATCAGCGATTCCTCTAAGCCTTGCCAGAGCTTCGTCGTTATCTTTAGCAATGGGTTCCTCACTGAGGTTGCCACTGGTCATGACCAGAGGCAGACCGGTCTCCCTTAATAGAAGGTGATGTAAAGGGGTATAGGGGAGCATAACCCCGAGGTACTTTAGATTCGGGGCTATCACTGGGGAGATATTGGACGAACTATGCTTCCACCTTAAAAGTACAA
>SOKA01000080.1 GCA_004376105.1 Dehalococcoidia bacterium | reverse complement strand
TGGGGACACGCGGATTTTCAGTCCGCTGCTCTACCGACTGAGCTACCTCGGCACAAAAATTATTGTAGCTGTTAGCAATATGGGTGTCAAGCAATTCTGGCTAGAGGCACTTGCCATGGGCAAATCGGGAAGATAATATCGTATCACAATATCGGGTAATGTTATCATGCTAGATAGAGAGTTCTTCCTGGGATTCATCAAAATTCACATCCTGTACCACGCTTCAAAGGGACTAATCTTCGGTGTAGAAATAGCTAAAGAGCTAGCTAGGCATGGCTATAGCGTTAGCCCGGGCACTCTATATCCGACCTTGCATCGCCTGGAAAAAGAAGGCTATCTGAAAAGCAGCTCAAAGGTGGTTAATGGCAGGGTGAGGAAATACTACCAGGCTACTGCCGAAGGGAAGCTGGTGCTGGAGCAGTCCAAGAGGAAAATTAGGGAACTGGTTACCGAGGTTATCGAGGAGAAGTAGTTGATAAAACCCTTAAATACTGATACGAACGGCAAGAGAATCTGGGGGCTTAACCCTAATGTCTTCTTTCTGGGTCTGGTCAGCCTGTTGACTGATGTCTCGAGCGAGATGATTTTTACCCTTGTCCCCCTTCTTTTATTTAATGTGTTACGGGCAGCCACCACTATTATAGGTCTTATTGGTGGACTGTCTGAAAGCGCTGACGCTATTTTCAGGATATTCAGTGGTTGGCTTAGCGATAGGATAGGCAAGCGCAAGTCTCTAACACTAGCTGGCTACAGTATTTCTACGATTGCCAAGCCCTTTATGTATCTAGCTTCAACCTGGGGGGCAGTCTTAGCTATCAGATTCGGCGACAGGATTGGTAAAGGCATCCGCACTTCACCACGCGATGCCCTGATTGCTGATTCTGTCTCGGCTGGAGAGAGAGGCAAGGGCTTTGGGTTACATAGGGCTATGGATACCTTTGGTGCTGTCCTGGGGCTGTCTATAGCAGCTATTATCATATATCTCGTTCAGGGCGGGGGGCTAGAGCTTAATCTTAGGACCTACCAATGGTTGGTGCTAATAGGTATTGTGCCCGCAGTGCTGGCGGTGGTGATATTGGTAAAATTTGTTAAGGAGAGGGAAAGAAAGCCTTCACCCACCGGCGCTCCCCGCCCTGGATTCAATTTGACTAAATTAACCGCCGGTTTTGATACCCGGTTCAAGGTGTTTCTAGCGGTTATGGCTTTATTTACCCTAGGTAACTCCAGTGATTTCTTTGTCATACTGCGGGCACAGAATCTGGGCTCATCTGTTTTCCATATTGTATTGATGCTTGTCCTGTTTAATGCCACCTATGCGGCTATTTCTTTGCCAGCAGGTAAATTATCAGATAGGCTAGGCAGAAGGCGTGTTATCACTCTAGGCTGGGGTGTTTATGCTCTGGCTTATCTGGGATTTGCCCTAGCCACAGACCTGTGGCAGGTGTGGCTGCTTTTTGCCAGCTACGGTATCTACTACGGAGTAGTAGAGGGGGTAGCTCGAGCCTTTGTCGCTGATTTGGTTCCTGAGGAAAAAAGAGGCACAGCCTACGGACTGTATCACGGTGTGGTCGGGCTTACTCTTTTGCCAGCCAGCCTGATTGCTGGTTGGATGTGGCAAGCTTATAGCCCGGCAGCTCCATTTTTCTTTGGTGCCGGTCTTGCCTTTCTGGCAATGATAGGCATGATGGCTTTTATTAGGGAGTAGGGTTATTCCAGCACTATATTGTCTATTAATCTAGTCTTACCGATTTTTACTGCCAGTGAGACTAGGGCTGGTGGATTAATCGTATCCAGTTCGTCTAGAGTCTCAGTATTGGCTATGGATACGTAATCAATATTGGCTAACGGCTGTTTCTGAATAAGCCCCATCATCTCTTCTCGTAAGCGCTGAGCATCCTTTTCACCCTGCGACCATAGTTGTTGAGCCAGACTGAGCGCCTGGTAGAGAACCACCGCTGCTTGGCGCTCATGAGGATTAAGATAGGCATTACGACTGCTTATAGCTAAGCCATCAGGCTCACGCACAGTGGGTATGGTAACTATCTCCAGGTTCATATTGAGGTCTGCCACCATTTTTTTGATAACTACTGCCTGCTGGGCATCTTTTTGACCAAAGTAGGCTTTGGTTGGCTGGATAATATTGAATAGCTTGGCAACAACTGTGGTAACCCCTTTGAAATGACCGGGGCGGGAAGCACCCTCCAATCGCTCAGTTACTTTACCAACCTCTACCCAGCTATTGAACTGCTCAGGGTACATCTCGGCTGTTGAGGGCATAAAGACAACATCAGTTTTTTCCTTTTCTAACAGAGCTAGGTCACGCTGAGGATGGCGAGGATAGCTATTAAAGTCTTCCTGTGGACCAAATTGTGTTGGATTAACAAATATACTAACTACTATTGAGGGGTTTTCGGCTCTGGCTCGTCTGACCAGAGCCAAATGACCCTCGTGGAGATAGCCCATAGTCGGCACAAAGCCAACAGGCTCGGCGAGCTGTCGCCTCAGCCGTTTCATGTCATCTA
>SOKA01000062.1 GCA_004376105.1 Dehalococcoidia bacterium | reverse complement strand
CTACCCCTACCAGGCAACACGCAGTAATGATTGAAGCCGTAGAAAACCACATGCCCGAGGTAATCGTTATTGATGAGATTGGCACCGAGCTTGAGGCTCAGGCAGCTCGAACTATTGCTGAGCGCGGGGTTCAACTGGTAGGCACAGCTCACGGTAACACACTGGAAAACCTGATGATGAACCCTACCTTAGCTGACCTCATTGGCGGTATCCAGACGGTAACTCTGGGCGATGAAGAGGCAAAGCGGAGGGGCACACAGAAGTCCATACTGGAGCGGATGTCGCCGCCTACTTTTGGTATTGTCGTTGAAATCCAGGACTGGGATAAAGTAGCCATTCATCCTGATGTCGGTGAGGCAGTTGATGCTACTCTGCGCGGTCAACCAACAGCCACTGAGATTCGCTGGCGGGATGAGGCGGGGGAGGTCAAGGTAGAAAAGAAGGTGCCAATCACCAGCACCAAAAAACCTGCGAAAAGCAAGCGACTGGCTAGGGGAAATAATCTACACAAGCTTTACCTCTTCGGCATAAATCGGGGACGGCTGGAGCAGATGGCAAAAGAGAGGCAATTGAGCCTAGATATAGTTGACAACCTAAATAATGCCAACCTGTTTATAACCTCTAGAAGCTATTACCGGCGAAAGCCACAAAAGGTCAGGGATGCTGAAACAGCTAACCTGCCTATCTATGTCCTCAAAAGCAACACCCCGCCTCAAATCAGGCAGCTACTAAATGATATTTATCCCAGGGACAATGCTGACCCTCTTAAGCTTGCCCTTGGTGAGGCGAAAGAAGCAGTTGAGCAAGTAAAGAGCGGTCAAGAAACGGTAGAGCTCAGTCCGCAGAGCGCCTATATTCGGCGCCTACAGCACCTGATAGCTGAGCGAAATAACCTTGCTTCACACAGCCTGGGCAAAGACCCCAATAGACGGGTGAGGATTTATAAATAAGAGTAACCCAGCCGAAAAATATTTAAAAAGAGAACGCTTTACAACATATTAAAGAGTATTTCGGAAAAGTGGTAACTATAAGTTTTAATTGAAGTATCAGATGAAGGATTACCACCTTAATGTCAAAAAGGAGGGTAAGGAATAATGAGGTCAAGTAAAACTTTATACATAATACTGATAATTGCGCTGGCTATTTTCGTTATAAGCTGGGCTATTGGCCGGCCAGTGTGGCAGGCAGCACTTTTTAGCATAGGTTTCCTTCTCGTAGCTGCCATTGTTAGTAGCCGTGGCTTGTTGATACCGGAAGGACTATTTGGTAGCAGGAGACTTCCTAGAAGATTCCAGGTTGGAAAACCCTCAGAAGGCACTGACAAAACTGACAAGGCTGTATTTCTTGAGAGAATGGACTCAGATCTTACCGACTTGTCTACGCAGCCGGGGGCTACAACCGAGGATATTCACTGGATGACGGAGTATACGCGGGTGATGAAAGAAGTAGGTGAGTTAGTCTATGCGGTTCACGAGAGTGTGCGGTCTAAGGACAGAGTAAAAGAGTTGCGAGCTTTTAGGGAGGTAGCTAAGGAGTTACCGCGTTTAATTAGTCAATTTAAGGATATTCCTGAGCTGGCAATTCCGAAGAGACGAAAGGCTATTGAGCAACAAACACAAGGATTAGATTTATACTTAGAGGCCTGCTCTAATTTTGCCGAAGCCCTTGAAACAAGTGATGGTGAGCTTGCTGGTCAGGCCGCTATACAGATTAGCAAGGCGTTAGACCTATTGGACATCATGGATAAGTCCCAGCTACTTCGGGGGAAATAACGAGGTAACTTATGGCTCTATTTATCACCTTTGAGGGGGGGGAGGGGAGTGGCAAGAGTGTCCAAGCCAAGGCGCTGTATAGGAGGCTATCGCGGTTGACTATTCCCGCACTGTTAACTCACGAACCCGGTGGTACTCCCTGTGGTAACAAGATAGGGCGCTGGCTGAAGTGGGCCGAAGTCAAAGATATATCACCACTGACCGAGTTGCTACTGTTTAATGCTTCCCGTGCCCAATTAGTAAGTGAGGTCATTCGGCCTAATCTAGAAAAAGGGAAATTTGTTATCTGCGACCGCTATGCCGACTCTACTACTGCTTATCAAAGCTATGGGCGGGGATTAGGTTTAGAAATGGTCAAGGCGATTAATAATGCTGCTACCCAAGGATTAAAACCTGACCTGATAGTTCTGCTAGATATTCCAGTAGAAGAAGGGCTTGCCCGTAAAAGAGTCAAAAAGCAAGACCGGTTTGAGCAGGAGGAGATAGCCTTTCATCAAAGGGTGAGGGAGGGTTATCTCAAGCTGGCGGCTAATGACCCACAGCGTTGGCTGGTGGTAGATGCCAGCCAATCTAAAGCGAAAATAAGGGAGATTATCTGGCAGAGGGTAAGCCAACTGCTTTCAAGGCAAGGAGACTGAATTAAAGAATGCCCCAAAAGCGAGTTGCGGTAGCTATGAGTGGTGGGGTGGACTCATCACTGGCAGTTGCCCTTTTAAAAGAAGCCGGCTATGAGGTAATTGGGGTGACCATGCAAATTTGGCCTTCGGATGAGCCAGCTA
>SOKA01000053.1 GCA_004376105.1 Dehalococcoidia bacterium | reverse complement strand
CTCCGACTCGTTGTGATGCCCCTGACCCGAAAATTAGCACCGGAGGGATATAAAACGCTCTTGCCATCTTCACTCTATCTCAATCCCCATACTTCGGGCTGTGCCCTCAATAATTCGCTCCGCCCCCTCAATACTGGTAGCATTTAGATCCTTAGCCTTAGACTGAGCTATTTCACGAAGCTTATCCCGGGACAGCTTGCCTATTTTTTCACGACCAGAATCGCTAGCACCCTTTTCCACACCTAGTGCCTTCTTTAGCAAATCAGTAGTTGGCGGTGTTTTGGTAATAAAAGTAAATGACCTATCATCAAAGACAGTTATCTCAACTGGAATAATAGACCCAGCTTGGGTAGAAGTCCGCTCGTTGTACTCCTTACAAAAGGTCATAATATTAATCCCATGCTGACCTAAAGCCGGACCTACTGGGGGAGCTGGGTTTGCCTTCCCGGCTGGAATCTGCAATTTAATCACGGCTTTTATCTTTTTCGCCACTGTGTCTCCTAAAAGAGCTCAAAGCTTCTCCACCTGCAAGAAGTCAAGCTCCACCGGTGTTTCACGCCCAAAAAGGGATAGAAGCACCCTAACTTTACCCTTTCCCGAATTTATATTGTCCACTACCCCGATAAAATCAATAAACGGACCATCAGTCACCCGAACACTTTGCCCCTCCCGAAAGCCAATTTTAAGCCTTGGTGCTTCGGCTTCCATCTGTCTCAAAATCTGATTAACTTCCTCCTCTCGCAACGGAACAGGTTTATTGCCACTACCAACAAAACCGGTGACACCAGGGGTATTACGTACTATTCTCCAGCTCTGGTCGCTCATCTTCATTTGAATAAGGACATAACCAGGCAATATCTTCTTGGTCACAGTCCGCCTCTGTCCACTTCTAACCTCAATCTCATCCTCAGTAGGTATAACCACCTGAGAGACCTCGCCTTCAGAATCCATGAACTTGATACGTTGCTCTAAATTCTTCTTAACTCGTTCTTCATACCCTGAATAGGTATGAATTACAAACCAAAATTTTGGCTCCTCCTCCATAAATGGCCTCACTTAGGTAAAGATTTTTGGGGAAGCACAAGTTCCCCCTGGTGATAACGCTTCAGCTCAACTTGGAAACCAACAAACTTCTATCTACCTAAAAAGAATCTATTGACAAAGTCACTAAAACCATAATCAATGACTCCTAGAACTAGACCAGCGATGAGAGAAACAATCAGCACTAGAATTGTCAAATACACAGCTTCTCGTCTGGAAAGCCAGACTACCTTCTTTAACTCAGCTATAACATCGCCAAAGAATCTAAATCTTGAGCCGCCTCGCTTGGGAGTAGTATGATATGTCATAGAAGGAATCTCATATACTTCTTAGTCGTGTAGCCCTATTTTATCTCTCTATGAAGTCTATAAGCACGACAACGGGGGCAGTATTTTCTAAGCTCTAATCGTTGGGGGTCATTCTTTTTATTCTTAGTAGTAGTATATGTCCTCTCATTGCACTCAGTACAGGCAAGATGAATGATAACCCTGGCTTCAGCTTTCCTAGCCATATCTACTCTATAATGCGGCTAAAAGCGCCCGCACCTACCGTTTTACCCCCCTCTCTAATAGCAAAACGCAGACCTTCCTCTAAGGCCACAGGGTAGATAAGTTTTATCTTCATAGTTATATTATCACCGGGCATAACCATCTCCACCCCTTCTGGTAGCTCAATCTCGCCGGTAACATCTGTGGTCCTAATATAGAATTGGGGCTTATATCCGGTAAAGAAGGGGGTGTGCCTCCCTCCCTCCTCCTTACTCAACACATATACCCTAGCCTCAGCATAGGTATGGGGTTTAATAGAGCCAGGGGCAGCTAATACCTGTCCTCTTTCTACTTCATCCCGCTCTATGCCCCTTAGCAAGCAGCCAACAGCATCACCCGGCTCAGCTTCATCTAGAGTCTTATGGAACATCTCCAGGCTGGTAACTACCGTCTTGCGGGACTCATGGTGCAAGCCGACTATCTCAATCTCGTCCCCGGGCTTAATCACCCCACGCTCAACCCTGCCTGTGGGCACCGTGCCCCGACCTTTAATGCTAAAGACATCCTCTACCGGCATTAAGAAGGGCTGGTCTTTAGCCCGCTTTGGAATAGGAATATAGCTATCTACAGCATCCAGCAGTCTCCAAACGCCACCGCACCATTGACATTCTCTCTTGCCACAGCCACACTCGTCAGCCTTAAGACCACTTACCCTTAGCACCGGTATCTCATCTCCGGGGAAACCATACTTAGTAAGTAGCTCCCTCATCTCCATCTCCACCAGCTCCAGGAGCTCTTCATCCGCCATCAAATCTACCTTGTGAAGGCAAACTACAATAGCTGGAACCTCCACTTGACGAGCTAGCAAGAGATGCTCTCTGGTTTGGGGCATAGGACCATCGGGAGCACTTACTACCAATATAGCTCCATCCATCTGAGCAGCCCCGGTTATCATATTCTTAATATAGTCAGCATGACCCGGGCAATCAATATGACAATAGTGCCGTTTATCGGTCTCATACTCCACATGGGCAATAGCGATAGTTAATCCCCTTGCCTTTTCCTCAGGCGCATTATCAATGCTATCAAACGAACGATACTGAGTAGGGTTAACCGTTGATAATACCTTGGTTATAGCTGAGGTCAAAACTGTCTTCCCATGGTCAACATGACCGATAGTGCCCACATTGCAATGTGGCTTAGTCCGCTCAAACTTCTTTTTAGCCATTTCTAACCCCCTTTATCTGAGCCCACAACCAGACTCGAACTGGTGACCCCGTTCTTACCAAGAACGTGCTCTACCTGCTGAGCTATGTGGGCGTTGGTCTTATTATACAAATTTCTATAATCCGTTGTCTAGTCGAAGCTCTACCATACTTAAACTATGGTGGAGGGGGCAGGATTTGAACCTGCGTAGCCCTTTCAGGCGGCAATTTTACAGACTGCTCCGATTAACCACTCCGGCACCCCTCCATCAGGCCCTAACTCCCTGCCTTTTTGCACACCGAATACTTGCCAACACAGACAATCTTATCCCCACAGTTAGGGCAGTACTTCCAATCTGACCTTATCTCAAAATCACACTTCTTACACTTTACGATACTGGCTACCACCGGCATTATTGGCACCCCCCTTTTACTTACCAGCTCTATAAGTATCCCCTGAGCCCGAGAGGGGACTCGAACCCACTAACCTACCGATTACAAGTCGGTTGCGCTACCATTGCGCTACTCGGGCGCTACTTTTATAAGCTTTACTACCAGAAGTCAACTAGCTGAATATTATAAAAATGGGTGATGAAAAAGTCAAGCCTACAAGTTAGCCATTAAAAATTGTAACCTTCTCGTCGGCTCAGATTGTAAACAAAGACTTCCTCAGGTGCCCATAATTGGCCAAGTTATCAGAGAGCACTCGAAGGCTCTAAATCCTATCCAAGTTGGGTTTGGTAATCACATTATATAGCTCTGGACGACGGTCCTTTATGCAATCTAGCTCCCACTCGCCAGGTATAAAGGTTTGATGTTTTTGTCGCGCTGAGTCTAGACTGACCTCACCATATATGATTTCTTCTTTATCAGGACTGGCAAAGCTTAGGATTTCCCCAGAGGCATCAACGATTTCACTCAGCCCAGCAAATGAGTAGCCTCTCTCACTGCCAACACGGTTCGTTGATACCACGTGAACTCTATTCTCAAAGGCCCTGGCACTAACGACATGACTGTACTTTTCCCCACGGCCCTGAGGGAAGTTGGTGGGCAAGACTAATATATCCGCTCCCAGTAAGGTCATAACCCTTGAGCTCTCAGGAAAGGCAATATCATAGCAGATGTGCAGGCCTATATTACCTATGGGGGTCTGATGTACCTGGAAAGGCCTATCACCAATGTCCACGAAGCGGTCAACTCCCAAAAAGGGAAGATGATTCTTTCTATATCCCGCGATAAGTCCCTGAGGCCCAACAAACGCCGCAGCGTTGAATAATCTATCGCCCTCCTTTTCCAGAAGGCCAAGGATAACATAGACTTTGAGCTCCTGGCAGAGGGAAATGAGTTTTTCGGTACTGAGCCCGGGTATTGTTTCGGCAAAAGGCAGCGCCTCTTGGCGACTGGAAAAGATATAACCGGTCAGGCTACACTCTGGAAATACTATCAGGTTAGCCTGGTTATCCGTGGCTTTTCTAACTGCGTTCAAAATACTTTCCAGATTCTCCCTGATTTTCATTAGCTTGGGCTCCATCTGAACAGCAGCAATCTTTATCTTGTTTGACATAGAGCCTCCTTAACTAATACAAAACTATCGCCATTCTGTACTCTCTAGGCAAACGGCATCGACAAATTAAAGTAAGTCTAACTTGTCTGGCAATACTCATCAACCGTTTGAAACCGGGCTGCCTAATCAATTTCTGAGATAAGTTTTTCAGGCAAAGAAGCACAGACTATAGCTGTGCCATCTAAATCCAGTTGGTAGCGCATACCGGATTCGAACCGGTGATCTCCTCCTTGAGAGGGAGGTGTCCTAAACCCCTAGACGAATGCGCCACTAAAAAGTTTTTTAATTTACTTGCTCTTTGCTCACAGGATGGCACACTAGCATCTGGTCACAGTCACTTCAAGAGAGCCATTCGTTGCCCTCGCCGATAAGGCTAAGGCAACCTCTTAACCAGCGCTGCAAACTCTTCCTTCGTGAACGCCTTGAGCGTCGTCGTCTTTACGCTCCCGAGGGAGCCTAACCTGAGGAGGAAAGTCATCATGGCTTCATCACTGGGAAATTCACCGATGGCCACATAGTCGTATTCCCCCATGACTGCGTAGAAGCCTATCGCCTTGCCTCCCATCGCTTCAGCGGTTTTGCTGCCTTGTTCAATCCGCTGGGGTGCGTTCTTGACGTCCTTGATCCCCTGGTCTGTCAATTTCATCAACATAATGTAGGTCGCCATAGAGCTATCCTCCTTTCCAAAAATTTGCCAGCGCACCACCCTGTAGCCAACGTAGTGATTAACCAAGCTCAAAATGATGCCAAACAGCCATATAGACAAACTCTGGGTTCGCCTAATCCGCTTTGGCTTGTCCAATTATAGCACTGACTTAGGTGACTAGCAATGCCGCCACAGGCAAATAGAAATAAAAAGGAAGAGCCTCTGTTGAGGAAAGATGCAAAGATAAGCGAGCGGAGGTAAAATAAAGGACAAATAGTGCTATAGTAAGCTCCACTTCCCCACTTTCAGACGACTAATGAAAGAAGGTGTGATATGACATCACTGACATTCTATGGAGGCACAGGTGAGATCGGGGGTAACAAGATATTGCTTAGGGATGGGAGTACATCTATCTTCTTAGATTTCGGTAAGAACTTTGGCCGGGAAAGGCAATTCTATGATGAGCCCTACTTAAGCCCACGGGAAGAAAAGCACCTCATTTATCTTGGGATACTACCCAAAATAAGGGGGCTGTATAAAAAGGACGATGCTGAGCCATCCATAGATGCCATAGTGCTCAGCCACCCCCATGCTGACCACTGGGACTACATTCGGTATGTGAAAAACTCGGTGCCTATATTCTGTGGTGAGACTACGAAGACCATGATAGTAGCCAAAGAGTTAGCCAGTGCAGGCCAGCGTGCCGAGTATAAAATAGCTAATCTCACTTCAAACCAAGGCCAGCAGGTATTCAAAAAGTTTCAGACTTTCAGGACTGGAGACGTATTAAATATAGGCTCGATAAAACTGGAGCCAATCCATGTGGATCATTCGGTTCCCGGGGCCTATGGGTTTATCATCTACACGTCAAACGGAGTAATCGCCTACACAGGGGATTTCAGGTTGCATGGACCTAAAGCTACTATGAGTATGGAGTTCATACACAAGGCAAAGCAGGCTCATCCAGATGTATTGATTACTGAGGCAACCAATATTGTCGATGCCAAGATGGTCAGCGAGAGCGAAGTAGAAGAAAAAATAAGACACATAGTATCAACCACTCGGAGGCTTGCCTTAGCTGGCTTCTACCTCAATGATATAGATAGGCTGACAACATTCTGGCAAGCAGCCAAGACCAATGGCCGACAATTGACGGTGTCCACCAAACAGGCCTGGATGATTCACAACCTCCAGGGTGACAAACACCTCAATCTGTTTGGGCTAGAAGACCCCAATGTCCTCATATTTCAGAGGGAGAAGAAGAGACAATATGAGTGGGAGAAAACTCTGAAACAGCACTACCCGGACAAGATTGTTGACTCTTACTATGTCAACGCACATCAAGATGAGCTTCTCCTGGCGGCATCGTTCTTTGACATGAACGAGATGGTTGAGGTTCAACCTGAACCTGGAAGCGTCTATATCCTCTCACAGAGTGAACCTTTCAATGAGGAGATGGAGATTGACTACAACAAGCTTCTCAATTGGCTGGAAATCTGTGGCCTACCCCTTTATCAGGTACATGCCTCCGGCCACATAAATCCTGATGAATTGAAATGGGCTATAAGGGAAATAAATCCAGGAAAGTTATACCCTGTCCATACCGAGAGGCCCAAATTGCTAGCCACATATATCAGGGACCTGAAAATTGAAGTAGTCTGTCCACAGAATGGAATGGAATATCCGCTTTAGCTGGGGAAGAAGGATTCGAACCTTCCCTGGCGGATCCAGAGTCCGCTGTCCTACCACTAGACTATTCCCCAGTATAGTTAAAATTATAGCACGTAGCTGTGCCTACAGCAATAGCACATTTGACAGAGCAGGCTTGACTGTTTATGCTGAACTGCTAAGCTATTTAGGAAAGGAAGCATAGCTTTGGCTGATTTAGCTGTTCTGCAAGAAATTCTAGGCGTTTCCTTTAAAGACCCTTCTCGGCTAGAGCAAGCCCTGATTCATAGCTCTTATATTAACGAGAACCCTAGCTTTGCCCCAACCTCTAATGAGCGGCTTGAATTTTTGGGTGACGCCGTTTTAGACTCGGTAGTTGCTGAAAAGCTATATCAAGACCTTCCTTCCTTCACTGAAGGTGAGATGACCAAACTCCGTGCTGCCCTGGTTCGTCGAGATACCCTAGCCCACATAGCAAGAGCCATCAGACTTGGTGATTACCTCTATCTGGGAAAGGGTGAAGAGGCAAGTGGTGGACGGCACAAGCCAGTTAACCTAGCTGGAGCCTTAGAAGCAGTAATAGCTGCTATTTTCCTTGACCAGGGCGCGGCTACTGCCAAGAATTTTATCCTAAGGTTATTTAATAAAGAACTACAGAAAGTAGTTAGTCAGGGCGCAGAAGCTAATTATAAATCACAACTTCAGGAACTTGTCCAAGCCAGGGAGCAGCAGACGCCTGTCTATTATGTAATAGACACAAAGGGACCAGACCATGATAGGAGGTTCACAGTTGAGGTACGAGCCGGTGACGCTGTACTGGGCAAGGGGTCAGGTAAAAGTAAGAAAGAGGCAGAGACTGAAGCTGCTCGCTCAGCGCTTGAAAGCCTTTCAACCAACTTTACACGATAACCTCCCTTTGCTAAACTTCAATTAGAAATACCTCCAGCCCAATACTCAAATAGAGGTGTTACTATGGGGAGACGAGATTACAGACATAGAGAACCAAAGAAACCCAAAAAGGATACCAAGAAAATATCGGCTGATACCATATTACCACCCTCAACAACGGTGGAAGTAATTAAAAAGGGAAAGAAGGAACAAAAGACAGAGGAGTAAGAGAGATAGCCGCTTATCAACAGCTTTACAGGACAGGAGAGTTAAAGGCTAGGGTTGAGAAAGCCAAATCAATACTGGAAGAGTGCCACTTATGCCCTCGTTATTGTGGTGTTAACCGCCTGGCTGGTGAAAGCGGGAAGTGCCACATTACAAGCCAAGTCGTAATTTCCAGCTATGGTCCTCACTTCGGGGAAGAGGCACCCCTAGTAGGTAGGCATGGCTCAGGAACTATCTTTTTCGCCTACTGTAATCTACGATGCGTCTTCTGCCAAAACTACACAATAAGCCAGCTAGGTGAAGGCAGTGCTGTTAACAAGGAAGAACTGGCAAAGATGATGCTCTCCCTTCAGGCAAAGGGCTGCCACAACATAAACCTAGTAAGCCCAACCCATGTAGTGCCTTATATCCTAGACGCTCTGGAGCTAGCAGTGAGTATGGGTCTCTATCTACCCGTGGTATATAACACCGGTGGTTATGATTGCGTGGAAACCCTGGAGCTGCTAGACGGGATTATTGACATCTATATGCCTGATATGAAGTATTCCAATGGTAAAATTGCCGAGCAACTATCGGGGATAAAAGACTACCCTAAGGTAAATAAAGCAGCCATCAAGGAAATGCATCGCCAGGTAGGTGACCTTCAGATAGATGAGCAGGGTGTAGCTCAACGTGGTCTTCTGGTGCGTCACTTAGTATTGCCTAATAGGTTAGCTGGGACCGAAGAGATAGTAAGTTTTCTCGCCCAAGAGGTCTCCACCAATACCTACTTAAACATTATGGCTCAGTATCACCCCTGCCATAACGCCTTTGATATACCGCAACTAGCGCGCCCTGTAAATAAACAGGAGTTCCATGAAGCTATTGACCTGGCTCACCAGCAAGGTCTAGACAGGCTGGATAAATATAACTTCCCGCTCCCATTAAGGCTCATCCCAAGGTAAAGTGACAACTAATGACTGACTTAGCCTCGGTTCGGGTAATAGTATTTGGGTCTGTTCAAGGCGTCTTCTTCCGTGACTTCACCTCCAGACGGGCTAGAGAGCTAGGCTTAACCGGCTATGTACGCAACCTTCCAGATGTAGAAGCAGTGGAGGTAAACGCTGAGGGGGAAAGAAAGCAATTAGAAACGCTAATCAGCTACCTTAAGGTGGGACCGCCGGCAGCAAAAATAACCAAAGTAGTAACTAACTGGTCAGAATATACTGGAAATTACCCCCGCTTCAGTACAAGGTATTAGCTTGGGGCCTGCCTCAGACCATAGTATCGGTCACTTTCAAGAAGGCGAGACAAGACCTCAGCCGATGTACGGGAGCTATCTCCACCACGCCACTCATTTAACTGCTTCCCCAGTTCCTCCAAATCAAGGGGTTGGTTACCATTAGCCAGGAAAAGGCGAAATATGCTCTCTAAAATAGGAAACTTACCAGTAATAAAATCTGGGGTCTTGGAACAGCAAT
>SOKA01000079.1 GCA_004376105.1 Dehalococcoidia bacterium | reverse complement strand
GTGTGAAGGCAACGATAGACGCAGGTCGCAACGGTATTCCTGACGGGGCGATAGAGGTGGAACGAGAGCAGTTTGAGAGAAAGAAATCCGTACCACAGGTGTAGTAAAAATTCGAGAAGGGAAGATTGTAAATGAGCCATATTCGCGGTCGTTTTCATAAGGCGGCTGATAAATTGGTAACCGATTATACTGCCTCTATCCCCTTTGACTGGCGTCTATATCGCCACGATATTGCTGGTAGTATTGCCCATGCCAAAATGCTGGCAAAACAGGGTATAATTTCAGAGAAAGAGGCTGAGATTATTATTAGCGGGTTGGCTTCTATTAGGGAAGAGATAGAGCAGGGTAAGTTTCAGTTCAAGCCTGAGTTGGAAGACATCCATATGAGTATTGAAGCTAGGTTACTAGAGAAAGTGGGTGAGGTGGGGGGTAAGCTCCACACGGCTCGCTCTAGAAATGACCAGGTGGCTCTGGATTTGCGTCTTTTGGCTAAGGAGGCAATATCTGGGACCCTGGTTAAGCTGAGAGAATTCCAGCAGGCTCTAATTAGCCTGGCTGAAGCTAATAAAGGTGTAGTCATACCAGGATATACCCATTTGCAGCCGGCACAGCCAGTATTGTTGGCTCATCACCTTTTAGCCTATTTTGAGATGCTCCAGCGGGACATTGACCGATTTAACGACTGCCTGAAGCGGGTTGATGTTATGCCCTTGGGCAGCGGTGCCATAGCTGGCGTAGCCTATAATATTGATAGGGATTTCTTAGCCCGTGAGCTAGGCTTTAGCCAGATAAGCCAAAATAGTATTGATGCTGTCTCCGATAGGGATTTCGTGGTGGAGTATGAAGCGGCGGCTAGCCTCTGTATGATGCACCTCTCCCGACTGGCTGAGGAGATTATTCTGTGGTCTTCAGCCGAGTTTAATTTTATTGAGCTTGATGAGGCTTATACCACTGGTAGTAGCATCATGCCCCAAAAGAAAAACCCTGACGTAGCCGAGCTAGTTCGGGGTAAGACGGGGCGGGTCTATGGCAAACTTATGGCTTTGCTGGTTACTATGAAAGCTCTTCCCCTATCCTATAATCGAGATATGCAGGAAGATAAAGAGGGTTTCTTTGACACTGTAGATACCCTACTATCTACCTTAGAGGTATTTACTGGCATGGTTAAAACCCTGCGGGTTAAGGCTGAGAATACTGAACAGGCGGTTAAGCAGGGTTATATTCTAGCTACTGACTTAGCTGACTATTTGGTCAAGAAGGGGGAAGCCTTCCGCACTGCTCACAATATAGTGGCTAGGTTGATAAGCTATGCTATGGAAAGGGGTAAATCGTTTAGTCAACTTAGCCTCAGTGAATATAAGGAGTTTTCTCCCTTATTTGGAGAGGATGTTTACTCCATTACCATAGAGTCATCTATTGCGGCTAGGGATGTCATTGGTGGCACGGCGCCAAAGCAAGTAGACCGGGCGTTAGCCGCTGCCAAAAAACTGCTGGGAGAATGTAAAGGTTGAAAACTATTCCCAAAGTTAAGCTTGCCCCGTCTATTCTCTCGGCCGATTTCAGCCATCTTGGTGAGCAGGTAGCTGAAGCCACTGCAGCCGGTGCTGACTACATTCATGTTGATGTTATGGATGGGCATTTTGTGCCCAATATAACTATTGGTGCTCCGGTGGTAGCTGCTATTCGTCATTGGACAAATCTCCCTCTGGATGTCCACCTTATGATTGAGGCGCCGGAACCTCAGATTAATCAATTTGTTAAAGCCGGGGCAGATATTATCAGCGTTCATATAGAAGCCTGCACACATATTCACCGAGTAGTACAAACAATTAAGGAGCTAGGGGTTAAGGCGGGGGTTGCCCTCAACCCAGGCACACCTATTGATGCGCTTGAGGAGGTTCTTTCTTCCCTAGATTTAGTCCTGATCATGACGGTTAATCCCGGCTTTGGCGGGCAGACTTTTATTGAGGCTATGCTAGATAAGGTAGCCCGCTTGCGGGCTGAGCTGGACAGAAAGGATTTGGCTACTGAGCTGGAGGTGGATGGTGGCATCAATGCTGAAATTGCTCCCAGGCTGGTAACGGCAGGAGCTAGGGTGCTAGTAGCTGGGGTGGCAGTGTTTAATTCAGAACAAACTGTGAAAGAAGCCTTAGCAAAGATACGGGCTAGCTTAAATTAGAAGCTGGCTTTTTAGTGACCTTATGCTGATTGCGCAGGCATCTAGTGCACAGGTTGAGTCGTTTTGGCTGACCATCTATGACGATAGTAACTGGGTGGATATTGGGTACCCAGCGACGATTGGTACGGTGTTTAGAGTGGCTTACATTGTGACCGAATTGAGGTGATTTTCCACATAAATCACATTTCATAGTTAATATATCTACCCCTTTACTACTAAATAATTTTGGTGTAAAATTATATTACCTTAAAACTATGTTCTCATTATAATGACTAACATTATAATGTTATCATAGCTGAGCCAACTGGGCAAGGCCTTTTACAGAAATTAATCTTCCTCTTGATAAAGGGGGAGTTAAAAGGGGAATAGACAATCTCGAGGTAAGGAGAGCATAACAATGAGACAAGTTGATTCTCTTAGTGGGCAAGAGCTAAGGGATATGTTTATAATTGCTACTGACTGGTTAGAGAAGAGTGCTTCAGACATTGATGCTTTGAATGTTTTCCCGGTACCTGATGGTGATACCGGGACTAATATGCTGCTTACCATGCGTTCTACCCTTGAGGAGGCCTACCGAGCTCCTGACCGTAGCGCTTCAGCAGTATCTGAAGCTATAGCCAAAGGGGCACTGATGGGGGCTCGGGGTAATAGTGGGGTAATCCTGTCACAGATTTGGCACGGTGTGGCGCAAGGTTTGGCAGAGAAGGAATCATTTACCGGCAGGGACCTAGCTGATGCCTTACTACGGGCATCAGTTATGGCTTATAAAGGGATAAACAATCCTGTAGAGGGGACTATTCTTACTGTAGTTAGGGAAGCAGCATCGGCGGCTCAGGCGCAGGCGGCTAGTGGCAGCAATGACCTAATATCGATTATGGAGGCTACAGTTAATGCTGCCAGTAAGTCGGTGGCTAACACCCCTAATCTATTGGACGTGCTGAGAGAGGCTGGGGTAGTTGATGCTGGCGGGCAAGGTCTGTATACAATCCTGGAGGGTTCCCTCCACTACCTTAAGGGTGAGGTAGAGGAGATGCAGTCTCGTAGGCCCGAGATGATTGCCAGTAGTACCCCTCTAACTGCTAGGATACCGCAAATGGTGGCAGCGAATGAAGTGCCCTACGGATATTGCACTGAGTTTCTGCTTAAAGGTCAAGGGCTTGACCCAGATAAGTTTAGGATGAAACTGAAGAAGAAAGGACAGTCTCTAATTGTAGTCGGTGATGAATCTACAGTTAGGGTTCATATCCATACCTTAGATCCAGGCAGAATCATTCATTATGCTACCTCGTTAGGCACTGTGCATCAGGTAACTATTCGGAATATGGATGAGCAGCACCAAGATTTCCTGAAGATGCAGAGGGAGAGAATGCCAGCGACTGAGATAGCTATTATTGCTGTGGTCTCAGGGGAGGGGCTTGCCGATGTTTTTGCTAGCTTAGGGGTGACAGCTATTGTTCCCGGCGGACAAACAATGAATCCAAGTACCCAGGATTTGCTCCAGGCTGTAGAATTGGTACCTTCGGATAAAGTTATTATTTTGCCTAATAACAAAAATGTAGTGCCTTCGGCTAATCAAATCCAGTCCTTGACTACCAAGGTCATTGAGGTAGTGGCTACGGAGACAATTCCTCAAGGGATAGCTGGTCTTTTAACTTTTAGCAGTGAGGCAGACTTGGAAACAAACGCTCAGGCTATGAACAGGGCGAAATCAGCGGTAAGGTCTATTGCCATTACTCGAGCAGTACGAGCTGTCCAGCTAGGTGGATTGAATATTAAGAAGAAGCAGGCTATTGGCTTTCTGGACGGAGACTTAGTAGCTGTGGGTGATAATACTACTGATGTTCTTGGTGAGGTGTTAGCCAAGCTAGATTTGGACGAAGCCGAGGTAATTACCATTTACTACCGAGCTGATGCCGAACGGGCTGAGGTAGACCAGGTTATTCTCAGTATTCGTGAGCAGCACCCTCAACTGCAGGTTGAGCTAGTTCGGGGTGGTCAACCTCACTATCACTATATTGTTTCTGTAGAGTAATAGCCAGGATTCTTGAATAAGGGATTTTCCTTACTTCTTTACTAGGTTAAAGTTGGGTTTCCTCAGCCTCAGCTATTCGCTGAGGCCAGAGAGGTAAGGTTTTGTCGATAAATGTTGAGCCTCTGCGTAAGATTCTTGAGCTTGAGCATAAAAAGGGCTATCTAGATTCAGCGGTAATCGGTGGTTTGGATGGATTCCTGCACCACTGGGCCGGTCAAGCTATAGAGTCGTTAACCAGTCCTCAGCCCCTGAATCACTTTCACAAACTTCACCTAGTTAACTCTAATTATGCCTCTTTGACTAAACAGCGGCGTAAAGAGTGGGTAAAGGGTGTGCTTGACTTTTTAGCTGAGATAGAGCGCAGGGGAGGAGAAAGGGGTGAAGCTAGATTGGCTTCGATAGCCAGCCGGCCATCTTCAGGGGCAAAAGGGCAAAGGATAGCGGTTAATCAATCCGTTGATTCACCCATTACTGTTATTAGAGGCATTAGCTCAAGCCTGGCGGCTAGGTTTAGTAGGTTGGGTGTGAAAACGGTTCGGGACTTGCTCTATTTCTTCCCACACCGTCACCTTGACTATAGCCAAAGGAATTCTATCTCGCAGCTTACTGAGGGTGAGGAGCAGACTATTGTTGCCAATGTGTGGCAGGCTCAGGAGATTAAGCTGGGTGGTAGGTGGAGTACTGAAGCTATTGTGGGCGATGAAACGGGTAATGTCAGGATAGTATGGTTTAATAATCCCTACTTGGCTAAAAAACTAACTACTAATACGCGGCTAGTTCTTAGTGGCAGGGTAAGCTTGTTTAATGGACGACATGTGTTTGAATCTCCAGAGTGGGAGCTAGTTGGGGATGAGGACTTGATTCACACCGGGCGTTTGGTTCCCCTCTATCCTCTCACCCGGGGATTGCGCCCTCGCCAAGTAAGAAAATTGATGAAGGGGGTTATAGACCAGTGGGCATGGCAGGTGGAGGATTTCTTGCCCCCGGAGTTGAGAGAGCGGTGTAACCTTTTGCAGCTACCCTCGGCTATAAGTCAGGCCCACTATCCCGAGGATGAAGCAATGAAGGCTCAGGCAAGGGTTCGTCTGGCTTTTGACGAGCTCTTCCTCCTTCAGTTGGGTGTGCTGAGTAAAAAGCGTGATTGGCAGGAGAGCCAGCCGGGCAGCCCTTTTACTGCCCAGAGGCCGGTGCTAGACGCCTTTCTAAAGTCTTTACTCTTTGAGCTAACCCCAGCTCAACAAAGAGTACTTGACGAGCTATTAGCTGATTTACAAAAACCACGGCCAATGTCCCGATTATTGCAGGGGGAGGTAGGCAGTGGTAAGACAGTAGTAGCTACAGCAGTTTTGCTTATGGCGGCTGCCAATGGCTATCAAGGGGCATTTATGGCGCCTACTGAAATTTTGGCTGAGCAGCATTTCACCACCATCTGTCAGTTTCTATCCAGAGTAGGACGTCTAGAGGGAGAGGAGGATTACCTCCGTAGTTATTCTGGGCTTCTATCCCGTCCTCTTGCTGTGGCGCTACTTATTGGTGATATTAACCAGGTCAGAAAGCAGGAGCTCCAGCAGCGTATTCTGGATGGAGATATAGATATTGTTATTGGAACTCATGCTCTTATTCAGAAGGGGGTGGAATTCCACCGATTGGGGTTAGCTGTGGTAGATGAGCAGCACCGATTTGGGGTTACCCAGCGCTCAGCACTACGGCAGAAGGGGTTTAACCCTCATGTGTTGGTAATGACGGCGACACCTATCCCGCGAACTCTAGCCCTGACCTTATATGGCGACCTTGACTTGTCAGTTATAGACCAGCTTCCTCCAGGGAGACAGGTAGTGAAGACCAAGTGGCTTAAACCATGGCAAAGGGATAGCGCCTATGCCTTTTTGCGTCGTCAGGTAGCTAGTGGTCGTCAGGCATTTATTATCTGCCCCTTGGTTGAGGAGTCAGAGGCTATTCAGGCTAAAGCGGCTATTGCTGAATATGAGCATTTATCTAAGGAGGTCTTCCCTGATTTGAAATTAGGCTTGCTTCACGGGCGTATGTCGGCGGCTGAGAAGGATGGGGTAATGCGGCGCTTTCGCTCTGGCAAGCTGAATATCTTGGTTTCAACCCCGGTAGTAGAGGTTGGCATAGATGTGCCTAATGCGACGGTAATGCTGGTTGAGAGTGCTGACCGTTTTGGTCTGTCGCAATTGCACCAGTTCCGAGGCAGGGTGGGCAGGGGACAGGAACAAAGCTACTGCATGCTACTAGCCCAGACCCCTTCCGAGGTAGGCAGAGAGCGACTTGACATAATAGAAAAGGTTCAGGATGGCTTTCAATTGGCTGAAGAGGACTTGAGACTGCGGGGTCCCGGGGAATTCTTTGGCACCAGGCAGAGTGGCTTACCTGACCTAAAGATGGCTAAACTGTCTGATGTGCCTCTACTGGAGCTGGCGCGCAGTGAAGCAATAAGACTCTTTGAAATAGACCCGAGTTTAGACAAACCCGAGCACCTTCTTCTGGCTAAGGAGCTAGTCCAGGTCTGGCCAGAAGCTGGCGAATGGAGCTAGGTATGACTGATGAAGAGATACGAAGCTGTTTATGATATAAGTGTCTTGCTTGGAGCTGAATCGATTGATTATCCAGGCAGTCTGCCATATTCCAGGGAGCTGATAGAGACAACCAAGGATAGCGCAATCTGTGAGCTTTCAAAATTGGTGATGAGTGCCCATTCAGGCACACACATGGATGCTCCAGCCCACTTTATTCCCAACGGGAAACATATTGATGAATATCCCGTTCAGAGGTTTATTCTTCCCGCACAAGTGGTGAATATTGAAGATAAGGAAGCGATTCGACCTTCCGAACTGGAAAACCTGGACATTAAACCCGGCGATGCCCTCTTATTCAAGACAGATAACTCCATGAGCGGTCGATGCGCAAGCGGGGTATTTTCTGAAAGCTTCGTCTATTTATCACCCGAAGCCGCTGACTTCTGTGTTGAGAAAAAGGTAAGCCTGGTTGGAATCGACTATGGTACAGTTGACAGATACGGTGATAAAGACTTTCCGGCACATTGGAAGCTCCTGGGAAATAACATACTGATTTTGGAGAGCATCAATCTTAAAGAAGTCCCCCCGGGAAGATATACCCTCTTCTGCCCGCCTCTCAAAATCAAAGGGGCTGAAGGCTCTCCGGCACGTGCCATCCTAATACGTTAGGGGAAATAATTTAGTTCAATCACATCGGTAGGGCAGTTCTCAACAATATGAATGAGATAGAAAGGGCTGCTTCAACTGTTCTGGGCTTCTTGAGGGTAGGATTTAGCGAAGTTTGGAGGCTGTTGTCCAATTGATTGCCACTAAAAGAGCGAGGGAGATTCAAGAAATTATTTCTGATTTGGAATTATTAAAGCTTGACCCGAGATACAGAGAGGCAGCAGAGATTAATATCAGGTTCTTTAAAGCAGCTCGTTCTATATTTAGCTTTATTCACTGGTTAATTTTTGTAGCACCGGAGCTTAGAAGAAAACGAGAAAGTTTACTTGAGCTGGGGGATTTGCCACTTGAAAAATGGCAGAGGAGGGGTTATGACGCACTTGCTAAGATTGAGAGGCATAAGTTTGCTAGAATAGTGACTACTGGTTTTGCCAGAGAGCTTTGTCAAATAATTCTAAAAGTGAAGGAAATTGAGAATAACAATGAGGCTCTTGTTATGCTTGATTTTGGTTTTGGTGGTGGAGAATTAGGTCGTCGGGTTTTTGAGGAACTTCCCCATGTTCCCTTGGTCTACATAGGTGTCGACATTACTCCTGCAAATATAGAATTGGCTAAGAAGGCTTTCAAGCCTTTACATGAAACAGGAGAGATTGTTTTCAAGGAAATCCCTAAAGTGGATGATGAGACAATAGATACCCTCCGGCAACTGGCTAATGATACCTCTAAGAAGGTGGTGGCCGTGTGCCTTGGAGATATCTTCGACCTAGATAAATATGTGTCACCGGGAAAGATAGACATTATTTGCCACTCTAGGGTCCTTCACCATATAAGCCCTGTAGACAGGCCCCGTTTAGTAGATATATGCCAAAGGTTATCTCCGATAACTGTTGAGATGGATGACCGTTACTGTTTTTGGTTCAAATTCTGGGCGACGCTGGGCACATGGGTAATTTATCCTAGCGTCACCTTGATGAATGGGGCTGTTCTAAGTTGGCTCAGGGATCCGGCCAAGGAAGAATTAAGGGGGTATTTCAAATTGGTACCACCTTTTTGCTATGTTCGGTTAATCTTTGGACAGAATATCTATTCTCAAGACGAGAAGTGGGAAGCAGCAATGAAGACTTTGGTTAGGGATTTCTCTTTTAAGGGCTAACTAAACTTGGAGCTAGCCCTTTTTACCTATATAAAATTTTGGTTTTCCCTATCTAGCATATGGCTAAGGGCGTTTGAGTTGTTGTCTGTTAATCTTCCCTGAGCCAGTCTTAGGTATGCCATCGACAAACTCAAATCTCTTGGGCAACTTAAAGTCAGCTAGGTTCTGGCGACAAAAATTGGCTATCTCCTCTGTGGTAACACTTTGCCCTTCTTTAAGGACTATAAAAGCCGTGGGCACCAGTCCACGGCATGCATCTCCAATCCCCACATAGGCGGCTTCAGCAATACCGGGATGCCTCAAAAGCACATTCTCAACCTCCCAGGGGGAAATTTTTAGCCCGGCTGGGGTCACTATTATGAACGATTTCTTCTCCACATACTTAACATAACCATCTTCATCCATCCTGACTGAGTCTCCGGTGTGAAACCAGCCATCTTTAATGACCTGAGCCGTGAGCTCAGGCGCCTTATAGTATTCCTTCATCATCCAGGGAGCTTTGAACAGAGCCTCGCCTATCTCACCCGTAGTAACTTCCTCACCCTTGTCATCTACTATCTTAAGGTCACAAATTGGCTTGCCCACCGTCCCCAGTTTATGGTCATCAATGGTACTCATAGAAACAACCGAAAGCTCTGAAAGACCATACGTCTCACAGAGGGTTAAACCGAACTTATCCTCTAGCATCTTCATCAGGCGGGGTGAGGTTTTCGCCCCAGCGGTAGAGGCCACCCTCAATGAGCTAAGGTCATAGCCCTTGATGACCTCCTCCCGCAGCATAGCTAGAGCGTTATGTATTGCTGGGACCCCAAAAAGGATGCTGCCTCTTTCCTTCTCTATAGCCTCTAAGACAACTCTGGGCGTGAATCGAGGGATTATTACCACCGTGGCCCCTTTTATAATGGAACCAAACAGGACTTCGCTCAATCCAAAAAGGTAGAAGAAAGGAAC
>SOKA01000003.1 GCA_004376105.1 Dehalococcoidia bacterium | reverse complement strand
TATATGGCAGGCTATAGCGGGCGGGGGTTTCTGCAACGCCGAAGGATGTATGCTAGGGCAGAGCGCTGGGTAAAGAGATGGGGAGCTATTATTATCTTTGTTTTTAACCTGGTGCCTTTTTTCCCTTTTGACCTAACCGGGATAGCTGCTGGTGCCCTCCGCTTCCCTTTATGGAAGTTCTTCTTGATATGCTTGGCGGGTAGAAGCTTGGCCTATATAGCCGTAGCCTGTGCCGGTGCCGGGTGGATACCATTACCTTTTTTTAATCCACCTTAGCAACACTGAACTGACAATAAGAGAGCTAAAACAAATCCAAAGCATAACTGTGTAGCCCAGACCAAAGCGACGGGCATTAAAGAAGTCAATCATCGGTCCTTGGAGGCGGGCTAGAGCCGAGCCACCGGCAGTAGCCAGATTGGTCAGACCGATGTATTTCCCGGCTTCATCTTTAGGTACCAGGTCCACCGCCAGAGCCCAGTTACTGGCCATAAGGCCACCGAAGCCAATTCCCATAAGGATGGCGGCAAGTAGAATGAAGTCGTAGCTGCGGAAGAAGAGTAGTATTCCAATCCCTAGAGCACCAATAAGCCCCGAGGTAAGGGCAATGGGTCTGCGTCCAAACCTGTCAGACAGGAAGCCGGCAGGGTAGACCATAGCTAGCATGCAAAGGGTAGACACTAGAGTAAAGTTGCCCATGACGGCAGCGGGATTGGTGACACCGAGATAATCCCTGAAAAAATACAACCCAAATGCCTGGAAAGCTGTCAACGGTATAATGAAAAAGAGACGGGACAGTAGAAACCGGATATAATCAGGGTTTGCCTTAACATCAATCTTAAAACTTTTATGCAGGGTTGGCAATAAGGGCAGTTTAGGGCCGCCAACCCCGGGTCGCTCCTTAACTGTGACCACAGTAGCTATCATGGTGCCCAGGAAGACAGCCGCCAGTATACCCAAGCTCAGCCATAGCCACCTGACTCCCTCACCGATAGAGTAGTTACCCATTAAATGACCTACTAGCCATATGAAGGTACCCGCCCCCAATATCTCAAGCAGGCCCTTTACCCCGGAGGCTAGTCCCCGCTTCTCTTCAGGTACCAGGTCGGGAATAAAGGCCAGATATGGGCCCAGTGCCGTATTACTGCTAATCTGCAGCAGGTAGTAAATGGCAAAAAGTATAGACAGTCTGCCAGCCAAGCTTATTCCAGGTAGAAATGACAGCGTCAATATAGCGCCGATAAGGATGTAGGGTCGTCGGCGTCCCCACCTGAAGCCAGAACGGTCACTAAATACCCCGGCTATCGGCTGGACAGCTATAGCCAGGAGTAAGCCAGTAACGGTAAGCAGCCCGAGGTAGGTAGCCTGCCGTCCCACAGGAACGAAGTCTGCTATCCGCAGGGGCAAAATAATGCTATGCAGGCTGCTCCAAAGAGCCGTCATGGCCAAGCCGAAGATAGTAATCTTGGCATAGTCAACCGGGCGAAACTCCTTATCATTGGCACCGGTGTTGATGTCGCTGGCTAACCTTCTCATACTATAGTCAAGCATAACAGAGGCAAAGCCAGTAGACAATATTTCAGTCAGCAAGCAAAGCAGCTTGATTTCGCCCCTGGCGTCAGCTATACTGCCTTTTAGCGGCAGAGACTTAAAAATCTAAGGAGACTATCTGTTGCACGAGAGTCAATTTCCCCATTTTGTAGATTGGGCAATAACGTCGAAGTGTAATCTGAGCTGTAAGCATTGTCGCGGCTTTCCTGAGGGAGGGGTCTCAACCGAGAGAGCCAAAAAGCTCATAGCCGAGATAGCCGAGCTGAGACCTGGTTGGGTCATTATTGAAGGCGGAGAGCCGCTCCTGCGGGAGGACATATTTGAGTTATTAGGCTTGATGCAGCAGAGACAGCTTGAGGCTCACCTGATTACTAACGGTATGCTGCTAAACCCCCAAATACTCACCACCCTTAAGCAGCTAGGGGTAAGGGTAATGATAAGCATTGATGGGGCTACTCAGGCAACCTACGAGGCAATAAGGAACGGGGCTAACTTCGATAGGGTGGTTCAATCGGCTGGCGATTGTGCCAAGGAAGGGCTTTTGGAGGCAATAAATACCACCCTTTTAAAAACCAACTACACAGAAATACCAGGGCTCTTAGAGCTAGCGGCGTCAATCGGAGTACCAAGGGTAACATTTATTGGGCTCAAGCCGTGTCAGGGCTACCTTGAAAAGCTCCTCACCCCTGCCGAATACGGGGAAGCCATCAGGCTTGCTTGCCAGGCGGCGCAGGAAACAGCGGTTGAGTTCTTCTTCGATGAACCATTTTTCTGGCCTACAGTGAGGGAATGGGGGCTTCTGGCTCAGATGCCAGCGGTGAACACCGGGATTTTAGTTTCCTCTACTTCAGCCTGCATTTTTGGTGAATATCTTTTCATCGAGACCAATGGCGAGGTGAAGCCTTGTAGCTTTGCCCCAATGACCATCGGTAATGTCAATGAGAAACCCCTGGGCGAAATCTGGGGTGAGGCGCTTTCCTCACCCTTTCTTCACCGGCTTAAAGACCCAAAAACCAAAACTGGGTATTGTCGAAGTTGCCAGTATCTGGAAGACTGTAAAGGGTGTTGCTCCCGAACCTTTGTCCTCACCGGGGACTGGTTTTCCCCCGACCCCGTTTGCCCTTTAAGCCTCAAATTAGCCGTCAGGGAGGAGATTAAATGAGGGTTGTAGGGATTGACCCCGGGACCGGGAGTTTTGATTTCTTCGGTATGGATAACGAACAGGTTATCCTGGATTGTTCCGTGCCTGTGCCTGAGGTTGCCCAAAACCCTAACGTGCTCGTGGATACGGTTAGAAGTGCCTTCCCGCTGGATATGATAGTCGGTCCCTCTGGTTATGGCCTGCCGTTAACCCCTATCAAAGATGTAACCGAGAGAGAGCGAACTCTGATGGTACCCGATGACAAGAGTATTCCGTTATATGATGGCATCAGGATGGTTGTCTGGCTGATGAAGGATGAAGGCTTCCCGATTTATTTCACCCCCGGGGTCATTCACCTCCCCACTGTGCCTGCTTATAGGAAAGCCAACAAGATGGATATGGGCACCGCTGATAAGGTATGCTGTGTCGCCCTGGCGGTTAAGGACCAGGCAGAGCTTTACGGTATAGACTACAATGAGACCTCTTTCATCCTGGCGGAGATAGGTTATGCTTTCAATGCTGTAATCGGTGTTGAAGGTGGGAAGATAGTTGATGGTTTTGGGGGAACATCGGGGGGACCTGGTTTCATCACCTTGGGAAGTATGGATTCCGAGCTGGCGGTACGCCTGGGGAGGTTCCCTGGGATAGTTCTCTTCAGCGGTGGTGCCCGAGATATGACAGGAAAGGATGATTTAACCCCTGAGGAGCTGGCTAGGGAGCGCCACAAATATATAGAATCCTGGAATATGCTTCTGGAAAGTATAGTCAAAGGGGTGGCGGCCATGATGGTCGCTGTGGAAAGACCAAGAGACATCCTGCTTTCAGGCAGGCTCTCCGGAATCCCCGAGATTGCCGAAACGCTGGCAGCTAAGCTCTCTCAATTTGGCAGAGTGCGAAGGGTGAGGAGACAGGCTAGCATAGCCAAGGAAGCTGCCGAAGGGGCATACATTATTGGCGAGGGGCTATTAGGCGGCAAATATAAGGGTATTGTTGATTGCCTGGAGCTCAGGAGAGCCAGGGGCACAATGTTCGACCATATTCGGCTCAAGGGGGTTGAGCTGCCAAAACCCTAACTTTAGGGGTAAATGGCTAATGCTTGAAGCCCGGTTACTTCAGGGATGCCCAGCATAAGGTTCATATTCTGGATGGCTTGCCCTGCCGCTCCTTTAACCAGGTTGTCAATGGAGCTAATAACGATAAGCCTCCCTGTTCTAGTGTCAATGGTGGGGTGAATGAGACACAGGTTATTTCCCCAGGTGTGCTTGGTGTGGGGAGGGAATTCAACTACCCTGACAAAGGGTTCATCCTTGTAGAAGTCCAGATAGAGCTGAAATAGCTCCTCCCTGCCTTTTTTGTCAACAGAGACCTTACCCGAGGCTAGGGGGGCGTAGCCGGTAGTTAATATCCCTCTGGTCATCGGTATTAGATGGGGGACAAAGGTTATTGAAAGCGGCTGTTGGGGACGAAGCAGCTTTAGTTCCTGAATAATCTCGGGTAGATGCCTGTGCCCGTCTAAAGCGTAGGCGGTAGCATCTTCATTGGCTTCGGAAAAGTGAGTTTGCTGGCTGAGGCTTCTGCCGGCTCCAGATACCCCCGATTTGCTATCAATAATAATGTCAGGCTCAATTAGACCTGCCTTGACTACCGGGGCTAGAGCTAGAATAGCCCCAGTGGGGTAGCAACCAGGGTTGGCTACCAGTTGGGCGGAGGCAACCTGAGACCGGTATAGCTCAGTTAGCCCATACACTGCTTGCTTAAGTAGTTGTGGGGCGGGGTGGGTAAAGCCGTACCAGTGCAAGTATTCGGTAGCATCCTTCAGCCTGAAATCGGCGCTAATGTCCACTACCTTAATGCCATGGTTGAGTAGTGGTATGACCTCTTTAGCACTTGCCTGGTGTGGCATAGCTGAGAAAGCTAAATCAACCTCCCCCAGTTCCGCTTCAATAATCAAGTCTATACTAGCCAGGTGAGGGAAAGCCTCGCCTAATCCCTGCCCAGCAGCACTCCGCCCCGTAACTGAAGTAAGCTCTACCTCTGGGTGCTGATATAGTAGCCGGGCTAGCTCAACACCGGCATAACCGGTAACATTGATAATGCCTACCTTGGTCTTGCTCATTAGGTTTGCCCTCCTTCACAAAGACATTCCAGAGCTGTCAGCTGCTCCTTGGTGCCCATGATGATTAGGCGGTCTCCGGCTTCAATAATTGCTTCACTGGGTGGGTTAGCCAGGAGTTTGCCACTTTTCTTACTTATTGCCAGGATAGCAGCTTTGCCCCGATGGCGAATTGCTTCGACAGTTAGGCCGACTAATGGTGAGTTGCCGCCTACGGCTATATTTTCCATCTGCCACTCTCGGCCACGGCGATAGGTTACAGTGTCAATAAAATCAACCACTGCCGGGCGTAGGGCTAGCATAGCCATACGCCGAGCGCCAATGCTACTTGGAGACACAACACGATTAGCCCCAGCTCTCTTTAGCTTTGTCTCAGTCTCCTTGCTGCTAGCACGAGCCTCAATAAATAAGTCTGGGCGCAGCCCCCGGGCCGATAGAGTAATATAGGTATTATCAACGTCACTGCCAACTGCAGCTACCAGACCTCTGGCTCGTTCAATACCGGCCTCAATTAGTAATTTATCACTAGTAGCATCGCCAAGCAAGTAGAGATAACCCCGTTCTTCAGCTATGGCAATATTATCAGGGCGGCTATCAATTATGACGAAGGGGACACCTTCCTCACTAAAGGTACGGGCTATCTCCTCCCCTACTCTTCCATAGCCGCAGAGAATAAAGTGCTCCTTTAGTTTTGCTATTTTAGCTTTCATTTGTCGCCTCCCTAATGTGGTACCTAATTTTCCTTCTACCACATATTCTACAAATGCACTTAAAACAAATACTGCTCCACCAACACCACCCACAATTAAGAAAATGCTGAAAATCCGCCCTGTAGCGGTGAGAGGATGAACCTCACCATAACCTACAGTAGTTATGGTTATTAGAGTCATATAAATGGCATCGACAAATGACCACCCCTCGATGAGCATATAGCCAATAGTGCCAGTGGCTATGATGCTGGCTAGAATAATTAGTCCCCTTCGTAACCTTTGTTGTGGTCTCACTCAATCACCATAATTAAGTTCTATTAAAGCATATTATAGCTTGTTATAGCACTCATACCAAGTTACAAGATTGTTGAAGGCAATAGACCTATGTTATTATCGAATCGCAGGTATTAAATTGGCTAATGAGTTGACCTTAAAAGCTATAGGTATTGTCAGAAATGGAATTAAGCAACGACCAGAGCAAGGCTGGGAAAAGATTGTTTCTAATATTGTGGTTAATAGTAGCCTAACCGAGGCTCTGGATGGGCTGGAGGAATTTTCCCACATCGTAGTCCTCTTCTGGATGCATCAGGCTGCCGCTGGAGAGCTGCCCATGAAAGTACAGCCTAAGGGTGAAGGTGAGCTTCCGTTGGTGGGGCTTTTTGCCAGCCGGTCGCCACATAGACCCAATCCAGTGGGGGTAACTACGGTTAGACTACTGGAGCGCCAGGGGAATATACTGAAGGTTGAGGGGCTTGATGCTTTTGATGGCACACCGGTAATTGATATAAAACCCTACATCTCGGGATTTGATTCCGTAGCTAATGTCAAAGTGCCCCAATGGGTAACCAATCGATAAGCCAAGTGCTACAAAATATCTACCACCAGCTTATAGACTGTTACGGACCGCAGCATTGGTGGCCAGCCGAGGAGCCGTTTGAGATGATAGTCGGTGCCATCCTTACCCAGTCAGCGGCTTGGAGTAATGTAGAAAAGGCCATCGCTAACCTAAAGGCAGCTAAGGCACTATCACCAAAAGCACTGCGCCGACTCTCCCTCCCCGAGGTTGCCGTTCTTATCCACCCCTGTGGTTACTACAACGCCAAAGCGCTAAAGCTTAAGTCCCTGGCTCACTGGCTTGGAGAGTGCTATGACGATAACCTTAATAAGCTGTTGGCTAATAATATTAACCACCTCCGCCAACAACTGCTTTCCATCCATGGTATTGGACAGGAGACAGCCGATTCTATAATACTGTATGCTGCCAACAAGCCAATTTTTGTTATTGATGCTTATACCCGTCGCATCATTAACCGTATCGGTCTGGCTCCGGAGAGTAATAGCTACACTGCCTATCAGGCCCTTTTTATGGATAATCTGCCCGCTGATAGCGAGCTATTCAAGGAATACCACGCCCTTCTCGTTTGTCTGGCTAAGAATGTCTGCCGCCGTTACCCACTTTGCCAGCAATGCTGCCTCAACAATATCTGCCAATCCCGCTATTAACTAACCTCGCCCAAGCTTTTGATTAAGTAGTTATAGGGTAGTATAATATTTATATAGATGTGGAGCAGCTAGCTAACAAATTAGTCTTGTGGATAAGGGAGCAGGCATTGGCTGCCGGGTGTAAGGGGGTAGTGCTAGGAATGAGTGGTGGACTTGATTCCTCGGTAGTGGCTGTATTGTGTCACCGGGCTTTTCTCCAAAACATGTTGGGGGTGTTTATGCCTTGCTACAGTAGTCAAGAGGATGAGGAGCATGCCCTGGCTGTGGCTAGCCAGTTTTCCATTCCGACTAAAGTGGTGGTTCTTGACCCTGTTTTTGATACCTTGCTCAAGGCTTTGCCCAGTAATGGGGTAGAGCCTAGTGTCAGCCGGCTAGCTAAAGCCAACCTTAAGGTCAGATTAAGGATGCTCACCCTTTATTACTTCGCCAATCAGTTTAAATATATAGTGGCTGGGCCAAGTAACCGGAGTGAGCTTTCTGTAGGCTACTTTACTAAGTATGGAGATGGGGGGGTAGATATTTTGCCCTTGGGTAATCTAGTCAAAGGACAGGTAAGGGAGTTGGCTAATTTCCTGGGCATCCCGCAGCCGATTATTGATAAGCCCCCCTCGGCGGGTTTATGGCAGGGGCAAACCGATGAGGGTGAGCTAGGGCTTAGCTATGAGGAGCTCGACCAGTATCTGGTTACTGGCCAGGTATCAATTGGGCTGAGACAAAAGATTGAGCCTATGATAGCGGCTAGTGCCCATAAGCGCTTGCCGCCCCCGGTGGCTAGCTTCGAGGAGGACTAAAAGTGATGACTAATAAGGTTAAAATCGTTACTGATAGCACCGCTTACCTATCACCAGAAGAGGTTGCCAGATACGATATTGGCGTGGTGCCGCTCAAGGTTATCTTCGGGTCAGACGTCTATAGTGAGGGGGTGAACATTACCAATGAGGAATTCTATCGAAGGTTAGCCAAAGCCAGAAAGCTTCCTACTACCTCGGCGCCTTCTACAGGCGATTTTACCCGGGTATATGGCGAACTAGCCCAACGCGGTCATCCTATTCTTTCTATTCATATCTCCAGCAAGTTAAGCGGGACAGTTAATTCAGCTACGGCTGCCAGAGGGGAGTTGCCCCAAGCTCAGATTGAGATAGTGGATTCACTGTCTATAGCTGTGAGGATGTTGATTGCTCCTGCGGCTGAGGCTGCTGAAAGGGGGCAGCCCTTGCCTCAGCTCAAAGCTTCTATTGAAAAGCTCAACGCATGCATAGGTGACGCTGGTGCGCTGAGCACGCTGGAGTATCTCTGGAAGGGAGGGCGTATTGGAGGGGCAAAGGCTTTACTTGGCACCTTGCTCAGGATTAAGCCAGTCCTGTCCTTTGCGGGTGGAGAGGTCAAAATCCTAGCTAAGGCGAGGACCACCGGTAGAGCTATAGAATATATCCTAGAGCTTATGAAGGGGCGGATAAAAGGAAGCACCCCCATTCACGTTGCAGTGGTCCACACCCATGTCATTGAGCCAGCTTTGGCACTGAAAAAGGAGGTTCAAGCCGGCTTCAACTGCGCTGAGCTAGAGCTTATCGAGCTCGGACCTGTGTTGGGGACGCACATAGGTCCGGGGTTCTTTGGTCTAGGTTTCTATAGTGAACAGGAATGGCAACCAAACCAATACTGACTAAAAGGGGTTGGGTTTGAGGTTAGCCAGGAACTTAGTTATATCCTCTTGTTTTGATGGGGTGCCTGTGTTATGATTGAGTTGAGACGAAGATGACCACGGAGAAAGAGAAGGCGCTAGAGCTAGCTATTAGCCAAATTGAAAAGCGATATGGTAAAGGTTCAGTGATGAAGCTGGGAGGGGCGATGGCTATACCACCGATTGAAGCTATTCCCACTGGCTCACTGGGGTTAGACCTAGCTTTGGGTGTGGGAGGTATCCCTAAAGGGCGAATTACGGAAATATTTGGCCCCGAGGCATCAGGGAAAACTACCTTGGGCCAGCACGTAATTGCTGAAGCGCAAAAGCGGGGAGGTGTGGCTGCCTATATCGATGTGGAGCACGCCATGGACCCCACCTATGCCGCCAATTGCGGGGTTAATATTGATGACATGCTCATCTCCCAACCTGATACCGGAGAGGAGGCTTTGGAGATTACCGAGGCGCTGGTCAGGAGCGGGGCTATTGATGTGATAGTGATTGATACTGTAGCTGCCTTAGTGCCCAGAGCTGAAATTGAGGGGGAGATGGGGGATGCCCATGTTGGCTTACAAGCCCGCCTGATGTCGCAAGCACTAAGAAAGCTAACTGCCGCTATCGCTAAGTCAGGTACAGCGGTGATATTCATCAACCAGCTAAGAGAAAAGGTTGGTATTATCTTTGGCAATCCCGAGGTGACACCGGGCGGCAGGGCGTTGAAATTCTACAGCTCAATAAGAATAGACCTAAGGCGCATGGAAACAATCAAGGCGGGAACTGAGGCAATAGGTAGTCATGTCAGGGCTAGGGTAGTCAAAAATAAGGTTGCCCCTCCCTTCAGGAGTGCTGAGTTTGACATCATG
>SOKA01000056.1 GCA_004376105.1 Dehalococcoidia bacterium | reverse complement strand
AAATTTGCCAGTGATATGCAATTATGATAATACTATTACTCTAAGCACTCCTTAAAGAGAGGTAAAACTAATGCCTTACCAGCCAACTAGGACTTTAGCGGCATTTATTATGGGGGATGCCCTGAAAAAGGCCGTGGGATGGTCTTCATCCTTGATGGGACTAGTGAGATTCGGCGGGCTACGAACTGAATTCTTCCCATTAATATTAGTATGCCTAGATGCCTACATAAAAGGGGCTGCTATGGGATACACCTTTAGCGATAAATATGATTTGCTGGTATCAATGATGGTTAAACCAAATAAGGTAAAGAAACATGCCGACTACCTTCGCGATGTTGCTCAAAAACGCGTTGATTCATATAATCGGGAAATAATTTCAATAATTGATTTTTTCATCTCTACAGAATTAGCCAAGGATAAACTAACCTTTGATGATTTTCTAAACAAAGCAAAGGCTAAGGTAAAGATAGACTCTGCAGGGCCTAGAATTAAGCTTATTTTTGAGGAAGGCACTTCATTTGGCTCAAACTATCCTGACATAGTTAGTAAAGTAGTTTCACTAGAACGTAGAACGTCGTCTCTTGATTGGGAGAAGGCTAAACTACTTGGGCTCACTTTTGATATTAACGCCCAAGAGCTGGACTTAAAATTCTTGAAAAAATGGTCAATATATAATCTCAGAATATATGCTAATGAGTGCTTTCCCGAATTAGTAGCTCCTTTGGGATTGTAGGCAAATCCGAATGAGCTTCGCCCTTTTCTATATTTCCCGAGATAAAAAGAGGATGAAGTCAGATAACCTTAAAGTTAATTGCTATTCAGGTCATACCTATGCTGAGCAACCACGGTCTTTCAAATGGGAAGGCAGAGACTATGAGGTTGAGGAGATAGAAAGAGCGTGGCAGGAGCCGGGGGAGAGACATTTTCAGGTCAGAACCAGTGATAACAAACTGTTCAGACTCTGCTATAACGAGATAGAAAAGCAGTGGTCGCTAATTGAACTAGTGAGGAGCTAAATATGATAAAGGACATTCTTAAAATACTGGAAAATGATGCTCGAACTACCACCAAACAAATATCAACCATGACCGGCACCCCCAATGCTGAAGTTGCCAGGCTCATTAAGAAAGCTGAAGAAGACCGAACCATCCTAAAATACAAGACCATAATTAACTGGGAAAAGCTGGGAGAGGAGCTGGTATGGGCTTTAATAGAGGTCAAGGTTACTCCCCAGAGGGATGTTGGCTTTGACTCTATAGCCGAGCGCATCTATCGCTTCTCTCAGGCTTGCACTGTCTACCTGGTCTCAGGAACCTATGACCTACTAGTTATAGTAGTGGGCAAAAACATGCACGAGGTGGCTGATTTCGTATCTCAAAAGCTGGCTCCCATTGAAGGGGTAGAGGGAACAGTTACCCACTTTATGCTTAAGCGATATAAAGAGGATGGTGAAATTCTAGAGGGGAAGGAAGAGGTTAGGCGGCAGCCAGTAATACTCTAACTTCCTACAAAGGTAATTTTATGTCAACAAACTCACGCCGTCAGCAGAGAAAATATCGCAGCCTTACCTCACAGAAGGTAAACCAGATATCCCCTTCTGGGATACGGAGGTTCTTCGACCTACTAGCCTCTATGGAAGGGGTAATTTCACTAGGGGTGGGCGAACCTGACTTTGCCACCCCGTGGCATATTCGTGAGGCAGCTATCTACTCGCTGGAAAAGGGCTATACCATGTATACCTCAAACTTAGGGATGCTTGAGCTGCGTCAGGAACTGTCACGATACCTGAGGGAAAATTATAATCTGATGTATGACCCCGATAGGGAACTTTTGATTACAGTGGGGGTTAGTGAGGCATTAGACCTAGCAATGAGAGCTATCCTTAACCCGGGGGATGAGGTTATTATGCCTGACCCATGCTATGTTTCCTATAGCCCCTGCGTTGTTCTAGCTGGAGGCAGACCAATTATGGTGCCTACCAACCAGGAAAGTAATTTCGAGATTAGCGCCGCTGATATTGAGGCACGAGTTACTAATAAAACTAAGGCCATTCTTATTGGTTATCCAGCCAACCCTACTGGGGCAGTGATGACCAGAGACAAGCTGGCACAAATTGCGGAGGTAGCCCGCCGTCACCACCTATTAGTAATCTCTGATGAGATTTACGCTAAGCTAGTCTATGGTGTGGAGCATACCTGCTTTGCCACCCTACCTGAGATAAAGGAGGACACTATCCTTTTAGGTGGATTCTCTAAGGCTTATGCCATGACCGGGTGGCGAATCGGCTACGCTGCCACTAATAGAGAAGTTATTGCCTCAATGACCAAGATTCACCAATATACTATGTTGTGCCCGCCGATAATGGGACAGGTAGCTGCTATCGAGGCATTAAAATCGGGTGAAGCCAGCACTGCTGAGATGATTGAGGAATATAACAGGCGACGCCTGGTAATAGTCAAGGGACTAAACGATATCGGTCTATCCTGCTTTGAGCCTCGGGGGGCATTTTATGCCTTCCCATCAATAAAGGCCACCGGTATGACCTCAGAGGAATTTGTGGAAAGGCTCCTCATTGAGGAAAAGGTAGCCGTAGTCCCGGGCACAGCCTTTGGACAGTGTGGTGAGGGATATGTCCGTTGCTGTTATGCCACGTCATTAGCTGAGATTGAGGAAGTGCTGTCCAGGATGAAACAGTTTGTGGATAAACATCAGATGGTTTAGCTTTTAGAGATTATTAACCCTCTAAAACTCCCTGATTACTACTCTAGAGTAAGGAGAG
>SOKA01000034.1 GCA_004376105.1 Dehalococcoidia bacterium | reverse complement strand
TACGCGCCTAGAGGGATTCGAACCCACGACCCTCGGTTCCGAAGACCGATGCTCTATCCGCTGAGCTATAGGCGCACATATGTAATTTACGCACGAAAATGCCAGCGTGTCAACCACAGTATGATAAAATTGCTAACCATTTGCTAACATTTCACTGGCTGACAGCTCTGAGGCCTGTAGCAGACTTTCCTCGAACCGAAGTGCCGCCGCTTCTTGGAGTCCGGGCATAACATGCGAGTAAGTATCCAGAGTGATACCGATGCTACTGTGACCCAGGCGCTCACTCACTATCTTTGGATGGACATGCTGTTTCAGCATAAGGCTGTCCTCGGTTAATCATGCCCACATCATTGCTCCCACATAAAGAAGACACCACCGGTTAACAATATAGCGTCTTGTTCATGTGTCAAACTATTGTCTTCCTCTTTACCACCCTACAATCACCAATATAAAGTAGATACTACCGGAAGAGGTTCAAATCGTGTCTGGGGAGTGAAATAAGGCTCCAAAAGTGTCAATTACCTCAATCCCATTATCTGTCCCACTTTTGCTGACTACATACATATCTCTTGACGGCAACGCTATAATATAATACCATAATACCAGAGCATACCAAAGCAGCACAGGTAAGGAGAGGCGATACTAGTTAGTGCCAATGGTGGCATCCCGGAGGGATGAATTAAGAATATTCCTGTCATGGGTCCCGATGGGCATAACCTGGACAAGAAATAACTGAAAAAAGACATAAAGACCTTATCTCCATACGAAAATCTCTACGCTAAAGGTAAAGCTGAGATTAGAAGTATCTAAAAGGAGGTAAGAAGTGGCTGGGGAAAAAGAGAGGCTGATAGGGATAGTTGGTAAGGAGCATGTTTTGGAGGCCCCAGAGGTCTTAGAGGCCTACTCACGTGACCAGGGCTTTGTCCGACCGATGAAGCCCTGGTTTGTTGTAGAGCCTGAGAGTGCGGCTGAGGTGCAGAAGATAGTGAAGTGGGCCAACGAGACGCAGACGCCACTGGTGCCAGTAAGCTCCAGCCCGCCCCGCTTCCGCGGTGATACCGTCCCCAGCCTGCCGGGGTCAGTTATTGTAGACCTCAGCAGAATGAATCGGATTATCAGGATTGACCGCAGGAACAGGATGATAATCATAGAGCCAGGGGTAACCTACCGCCAGTTGCAGCCAGCATTAGCCAGGGAAGACCTGCGGCTCTCCACGCCACTTCTGCCCCGTCCCGCTAAGTCGGTGATAGCCAGCCTTCTGGAAAGAGAGCCGACCCTGGTTCCCCGGTATAACTGGTCGATGCCTGAGCCGCTGCGCTGTCTTGAGGTGGTCTGGGGGAATGGTGAGATGCTGCGGACCGGTGAGGCAGGTCAGTATGGCTCGCTGGAAAGCCAGTGGGAACTTGGTCTGGCACAGGTAAATTCGACGGGCCCCGGTCAGGTCGATTACTACCGGCTCATGTCAGCCGCCCAGGGGACACTGGGCATTGCCACCTGGGCATCGATAAAGTGTGAGGTATTGCCTAAGGTCCACAGGCTTTTCTTCATCCCGTCCCCGAGGCTTGAGGGGCTGATTGACTGTGCCTATAGACTCCTCAGACTCAGACTAGGCGATGAGTTTCTGCTGCTGAATAGCTCGAATCTGGCAGCCATCCTAGGAGGCGGGGCCAGCCAGACCAGAGCCTTGCGCGAGGAGCTACCACCGTGGGTTATCATCATCGGCGTGGCCGGGCGGGCTAAGCTTCCGGAGGAAAGGGTCGAATACCAGGAGAACGATATCAGGGACATCGTCCAGCAATTCGGCTTGAAGCTCGTCTCAGCAGTCCCCGGTGCCGGGGAGAGAGCGGTGCTGGAAGCCGTGCTAAACCCGTCCCCGGAGCCATACTGGAAACTCAACTGTAAGGGCGGCTGCCAGGACATCTTTTTCCTGACTACGCTTAATAGGACACCGGAGTTCCTAAGGACAATGTACTCGGTGGCGGTGGATTTGAGATACCCGACCCCGGAGATAGGCGTTTACCTTCAGCCGCAGCATCAGGGTACAGTGTGTCATTGCGAGTTCAGTCTGCCCTTCAACCGGGAAGACAGCAGAGAGATGGCCCGCACCCGGGAACTCCTCAGCCGGGCCAGTGAGGCGCTGATAGAGCAGGGGGCGTTCTTCTCCCGGCCCTATGGCATCTGGGCGGACATGGTGTACCGCAGGGACGCCGGGGCGGCGGGCATATTGAAGAAGCTAAAAGAAATGTTCGACCCTAATGGCGTGTTAAACCCCGGTAAGCTTTGCTTTTAGGCGGAAAAGAAACGAAGGGGGTATCAAAAACGTGGCGCTAGAGGACTATCGTGCTGACTGTGTAAGCTGCAGCCGTTGCTCATACTGCAAGTGGATTCCGTTTGACCATGTGAAGAGCTGGAGGTTTTCCAGGGCCTGTCCCAGCATAGAATACAGCAAGTTTCAGGCCTACTCGCTGGGGGGCAGATTATCCGTGGCTCTGTCCCTGATGGAGGGCAGGAGCGGCTATAGCGAGGCTCTGAAGGACATCGTCTGGAAGTGCCAGACGGACGGGGCCTGCGATGTTGCGGACAAGATTTGCCGCTATAACATAGAGGGACTGGAGGTACTCCATGAACTGCGCTTCAGATTGGTGGAAGAGGGCCAGACTCTCCCCCGGCATATGGCTGTTATTGATAACCTCCGCAAGGAGCATAACACCATGCTCAAGCCTAAGGCGGGGCGGGGTAAGTGGGCTGAGGGATTGGACGTGAAAGACCTCACCAGGGAGAAGGCTGAGGTCGTCTTCCACGCCGGATGCCGCTTTAGCTATGATGCGGAGCTGCACAATATACCCCGGACGGCGCTAACCCTGCTCCACAAGGCGGGGGTTGATATCGGTATCATGGGTAAGGGCGAGATGTGCTGTGGAGGTCGAGTTTACGATATGGGGTACCGAGAGCAGTTTACCGAATGCGCCCGGAATAATATCAGGGCCTGGACCAAGGCTGGCGTAAAGACAGTGGTCACCTCCTGCGCCGACGGTTACCACGCCTTCAAGCGCCTCTATCCCGAGTTGGGCGCAAATTTTGAGGTTCTGCACACGGTGGAGTTCATCGACCGCCTCATCAAGGAGGGTAAGATAAAATTTAAGAAGGCTGTCCCCATGACGGTTACCTATCACGACCCCTGCCACCTGGGCAGACGGGGAGAGCCGTATGTGCCGTGGCAGGGCAAGCGGAAGAAGATTTTTGGGCAGATACCGGTATGGGAGCCGCCAAAGCCCCGCTACAACGGAGCCTGGGGGGTGTATCAGCCGCCAAGAGATGTGCTCAAGGCTATACCCGGTTTAGAGTTGGTCGAGATGGAGAGAATCAGGGAGTATGCCTGGTGCTGCGGCGCCGGTGGCGGGGTGATAGATGCCTACCCCGATTTTTCCTTATGGACCGCCGCCGAGAGGATTGAGGAGGCAAAGTCCACCGGGGCTGAGGCCATAGTGGGCGCCTGCCCGTGGTGCGAGCGGAACTTTATGGACGCGGTTAAGGCGAAGGATGAAAAAATAAAGGTCTATGACGTCATCGAGCTTGTGCAACGGGCAATCTAACAGAGGGAGATTCAGACAATGGCATTATCAAGAGAAGCATATCGGGCTTTAGAGGATATTGTCGGGCCGGAAAACATCTCCGAAGAGCCAGCGATACTGGACTCATACGCTTTCCAGTGGCTTGCTGAGACGATTCGCCCCGGGCAGAGTAAGTTTATGCCCCGACCTGAGGCGGCCGTACTGCCGGGGAGCACGGCAGAGGTTCAGGCGATAGTCAAAACCTGCAACCGGTACAAGATAAAGGTCAAACCCTATTCCACGGGCTGGTATTTCTACTGCGCCCCCCAGACCGAAGGGGTAATCCAGCTTGATATGAGACGGATGGACCGCATCCTGGAGATAGACGAGAGGAACATGTTCGCCGTGGTCGAGCCATATGTCATTGCAGCCACGCTTCAGGCCGAGGTGATGAAGCTGGGGTTAAATTGCAATGTAACCGGGGCCGGGGCCAGCTGCTCTCTCCTGGCGAGTGCCACCTCCTATCACGGGGCCGGGCCGAGCTCCATATTCGGCGGCGAGAATAATCAGAACCTGCTGTCGCTGGAATGGGTGATGCCGAATGGCGACATTCTCAGGACGGGCTCTCTGGGCTCCGGACTGGGCTGGTTCTGCGGAGAAGGTCCCGGGCCGAGCCTGAGAGGTATCGTCCGGGGGATGCTTGGCGCTAAAGGCGGTTTGGGGGTATTCACCAAGTGTGCCCTCAAACTCTCTCCTTGGCCGGGCCCGGCTGAATTACCGGTTGAGGGTACGGTGCCGGCTTACAATTCACCGTTACCGGACAACTTCAGGGCATACAGCCTGGCCTTCCCGTCGTGGGAGAACTATTTTGAAGCCTACTATAAGATATATGACAATGAGATAGGATATATTGCGCACCGGCAGTTCAGCATGCTGGGTACGGAACTGGGCACCGCCTTCTGGATGCTGTACAATGACCCGACCAAAACGCTTGATGATATTGAGGAGTTCACCCAAAAGCCGGAAATAAAGAAGCTCACCGAGGAAATGAAGATAGCCTTCCAGATTGTGCTGGCGGGCTTAACGCCGCGTCACCTTGAATACCAGGAGAAGGTGCTCGACGAGATACTGGCTGATACCGGAGGCTGGAAGGTAGCCGCCATGTCCCAGCCGGCTATGGAGAGATTTACCCTTCTATACTTAATCAGGTTGGGCCACAAGAACCTGAATTTCGTGTATAACGGTGGCTGGCTAGGCACCTTTATGCAGGCTGGCCCGCCGGATTATGTGAAGGGGTATCGCCATATAGCGGAAGAGGTAACCGAGCCCTACCAGAAGAAAGGCCTGCTTGTTGATTGCGGGGTTGACGCCATGATGGGGCCGGTGGGCAGTATGGGGGGTGGGGGTAACTGTGCCCTTGAGCAGTTCGGGTATTATGACGTCGCTGATAAGGAGTCAACGGACGCCGTGGTAAGCTGGACTAAGGACTGCGTCAAGGGCGCCATTGATAAAGGTTTCGTCCCGGGCAAGGGTTCTCACTATCTTGCTATGGGTATGACCAGAGAGCAGCGTCAGTCGAGTTATGCCAGCGCACCGTGGCTGGGAATGTATCGCTGGCAGCGGAAGATTAAGGGGATAATCGACCCTAACGATATCGGCGACGAGCTGTATCCGACCCTGGATGAGCCGGGAAAATAACGGACTTGGTGCCGGGCAGGGAACCGGACGATTTTGGTGGGTTCATGTGCGGGGTTGTGCCTTCGCTTGAGGGCTCAATAGGCCCATTATTGTTGAAGGGATACATGTCTTGACAAAGCTGGGAACTACTTATACTCTTAGGGGCGGACAGAGCGATACAGTATATATATCACGAGTACATTATGAAAAGGAGGGATGATATGTAAAGATAGTTGTTTTCCCATAAGCAGGTGAGAACTTTTATAAAGACCCTAGAAAGGAGGAGAAACAAGTGACAAAGAAGTTGATTTTTAGTCTGATAGTGTTAACACTAGTAGCATTAGTGGCATTGCCTTTGTGCAGTGCCTGTGCCCCAGCCGCACCAGCCAAAGATAAAATTGTTGTTGGTATGTCAAGACCTCTCTCAGGCCCAATGGCTCTTATTGGAGACTCGGCATTCAGACCAGTCTATGAGACATTTGTTGCTGAGGTCAATGCCGATGGCGGGATATATGTGGCGGAATACGGCAAGAAATTGCCCATAGAGTTGCTCATATATGATGATAAAGGTGATGTGGGCACGATGACGAGACTGACGGAAAAATTGATTCTGGAGGACAAGGTTGACTTTCTATGGCCCGCCTGTGGCACCGCTTTTATCTTTGGCCAAGCCCCTATAGCCAATAAGTATAACTATATCCTGTTGACAGCCGAGGGTGGCGCCACGACCATCAGGGACATACTTCCCGGTCTACCCTACGTGTTCGTAAGCCTGAGTTTCTCCGACTGGTACCAGCTGCCGGTTCTGGCTGACCTTCTCGCCGAAAAGGGCGCGAGGACGGCATACATAATGTACATTGCTGACCTCCACGGCATAGAGTATTCCGGTGTGGCGGGTATTGAATTCCCGAAGAGGGGAATTGAAATCGTTGGGATTAAGAGCGTGCCGCCTGATATTAAGGACTTATCACCTATATTGAAAGAGGCTAAGGCGTCTAATGCCGATGTCTTTTGCGCTTTTGCCTATCCCGACCAGATCCTCCCTGCTACCGGGCAGTCAATAGAGATTGGCTATAACCCCAAGGTCTGGCTCGGCGGCCCCGGAGTCAATTTCGGGTTTTACCATGCAGCGTTTGGGCCGGCGACGGAGGGAATAATGGGTTTTACCACCTTTAGCCGGAAAACTTCTCCCACAGCCAACGAATTAGCTGATAAACTCTACGCAGGCAAGCCTGAAGAAGTCCAGGACTGGTGGGGACATCCACTCTACTGGGCTGGGCTGGAATTCTGGAAGGCGGCTATCGAGGAGGCTGGCACCCTCGACCAGGCAGTAATAAGGGATATAATGGCTACATCGACGTTCGATACGATACTGGGACCGACCTGGTTTGTGAGCGGACTTATGGCAAAAGAATGTCATACCGGGGAGATTGGTCAGTGGCAGAGCGGGGTGTTTGAAGTCGTAGGACCCAAGGATAAGGCTACCGCAGAATTTATATATCCCAAGCCGGCGTGGCCAGCACCATAGTAAACATAGAGTATAGCAACAATAATAAGCAGGCTGTCTAGAGGGTGTAAAATAACACATTCTAAGCCGGTTATTTTCACCGGGGAGTATTATCGCGCCTTTTAGGCAGCCTGCACCTGTGATTACCAAAGCTAGGAAGCTATCATTATGATGGTAACAATCCTGGACGTAGTGATTGCCGGTTTACTGCTGGGCGGCATCTATGCCCTGATTGCTATGGGGCTCAGCCTGCAGTACGGTGTTGCCCGGGTGCTGAACATATCTCACGGCGAGTTTATCATGGTCGGGGCTTTCCTCACCTGGATGCTGTACACCGTGTTTGGCATTAACCCCCTGTTATGTCTGGTTATTGTCGGCCCTGTTGTATTTATAATAGGTTTTATCCTTCATAAAACCCTGTTCACACGCCTTAGAATCTCGTCAACATCATCAGGCGCCTTTGAGAGCCGTTCCCTGTTAGCTACTTTCGGTCTCCTCTTCATCATTCAAAATATAGCTTTAATAGCCTGGGGTGCTGAAATAAGGGGATACGCTTATTTAAATATTTCTGTCAATTTGGGAGGAGCGTTATTTGGCGCCAACCGCCTGGTAACCCTCGGGTTTGCTATAGCCATAGGTCTGGCTTTCTATATCTTTTTAGCCCGTACCCGCATGGGGAAAGCCATCAGGGCAGCGGCTCAAGACCCGGCGACCGCGGGACTCATGGGGGTAAACATCAACCAGGTGCTGGCTTTATGCTTTGGCTTCGGTGCTTCAATGGCTGGTATTGCCGGCTTACTTCTAAGCATGTGCTACCCTATTAATGCAGCGATGGGTCTTGAGTATACCATCATTGCTATCATCGTGGTCGTCCTGGGTGGACTGGGCAGTATCCCCGGTAGTTTTATCGGAGGTTTCATATTGGGCCTTGTTGGCAGCATCGTAACCTATTTCGAGCCGGGTCTAGCACTGGTGTCCTACTATGTGATCTTTATGATTTTACTCCTGGTGAGGCCGACAGGCATTTTGGGGAAGTAGACAAATGGATATTACCACATTTACATCTAAAAGGTTCTTGGTACCGGGGTTAATTATTCTAATCTTATTAGTCCTGTTAGCTACTCTACCCCTCTATGCCCCGGCTTATACTGTCATACTAATGGCCAGCATCTTAATGTATATCGTCCTGACGGTGAGCTGGGTTATTTTTTCCGGTCCCACCGGTTACATCTCACTGGCGTCGGCCGCCTTCTTCGGGGTCGGCATATATACTGCAGCTATACTGGGGGGCGAACTCCCCTTGCTTATCGTTGTCGGTATAGGCGGTCTGGCCAGTTTCTGTCTTGCCCTTCTCGTTGGCGCTTTGACTCTGAGGCTGAAAGGCATCTATTTTGCTATATTCACTTTCGGGCTCGTTATGCTCCTCAGGTATCTTGTCCTGTGGTGGGAAATTAAATACACGCTCACGCGCGGCCGATTCGTTATCGTCGTAGATAACAACACTATTTACTACGTCATGCTCGGCATTTTTGTGGTATTACTGATTACCGCCTACTTTATCAGACGCTCTAAATTCGGGTTAGCCTTGCAAAGCATCGGTGAGAACGAGGAGGCTGCGGCTCACACCGGCATCAATGTAACTATGGTGAAGGTTATCACCTTTGCCATCAGCGCTTTCTTCATGGGGACGGCCGGGGCCATCATGGCGACAAGATGGACATATATTGACCCATACATCGCCTTTAACCCCCTCTTTTCCTTTATGCCCGTGCTGATGGCTATCTTTGGCGGCATGGGGCAGCTTTACGGTCCGGTCATAGGCGCGGCTATTTTTTCCTACCTGGAAGAGATATTATTAACCGAATTCCCGTATTATTATATGCTCATTTTTGGTGTTATAATGGTGGTCGCTATATTATACATGCCTAATGGACTGGTGGGACTGATACAAAAGTGGCGGAAAGGAGATTTGGGAGAGAAACATGCCAATACTTGAAGGTGAAGGGGTGACCAAGTATTTTGGAGGATTAGCCGCAGTATCAAATGTCGACTTCCATGTCGAACAGGGCGAAATCGTAGGTCTGATTGGCCCCAATGGAGCCGGTAAAACAACCCTGTTTAATTTAATATCGGCGGCTCTTGTTCCCAAACCAGGGGCAATAAGATTTAAAGACGAAAACATTACTGGCTTAAAGCCGCATAAAATCTGTAGGATGGGAGTGGCCAGAACTTTTCAAGAGGTTAAAGTTTTTCCCAATATACCAGTACTTGAGAATGTATTGTTGGGCTCGTTGTTCGGGACGTCACCCGGTATGTCATCAGCGGATGCCGCCAGGGAAGCTACGGAGTTATTAGAGTTTGTCGGGTTGTCAGCAGTGAGAGCGACCCCGGCTAAAGACTTAACCCTGGCTAACCAGAAACGACTTGAAGTAGCTAGAGCGTTAGCCACCAAGCCAGAACTATTGATGCTTGATGAGCTGATGGCGGGATTAAACCCCACTGAGGTAGCTCAGGCTATGGAGCTGGTCACCAAGATTCGTGATAAGGGGATTACCATTTTCATGATTGAGCATGTCATGAAGGCAATTATGAGCGTATGTGACCGAATTATGGTGCTCCATCACGGTGAGAAGATTGCCGAAGGAACGCCGGAGGAGATTGCTACCAGCAAGACAGTTATTGAGGTATACTTAGGAGAGTAGGCTTATGCTGGAAGTTAGCAATATTGATACTTTTTATGGCAAGGCTCAGACCTTATGGGACGTTTCTTTGAGAGTCGATGAAGAAGAAATAGTCGCTCTGATTGGTGCCAACGGAGCCGGTAAAACGACACTGCTTAATACTATATCCGGTTTGCTACGTCCGGCTTCAGGCAGCGTGGAGTTCCTGGGTAAGAAAATAGATGGGCTAGCCCCTCACACCATTGTGGAACTAGGTATTTCTCATGTACCCGAGGGTAGAAAACTTTTTGCCGGCATGACGGTGCGTGAAAACTTAGAGATGGGCGCGTATCCCTCTGAAGCTTGGAAACGGAAGGAAGAAACGCTTAAGCATGTTTATCAAGTTTTCCCAGCATTAGAGGAAAGAGAGAGGCAATTAGCTAGAACATTAAGCGGTGGCGAACAGCAAATGTTAGCCATGGGTCGGGGTTTAATGTCAAGGCCGAGACTATGCATGTTTGATGAGCCGTCGTATGGTCTGGCACCGATATTAGTAGTAGAAGCTTTCCGGGCCATAAAGTCCCTGCGTGAACAGGGAATTACCATCTTGCTGATTGAGCAAAATGTTCGACGTACCCTGGAGATAGCTGACCGGGCGTACGTGCTAGAAAATGGCCACGTGGTCTTGGAAGGGGCCTGTGACAAGCTCCTCCAAAGTGATTATGTGAGGAAAG
>SOKA01000037.1 GCA_004376105.1 Dehalococcoidia bacterium | reverse complement strand
ACCGAGGTAAACCTTCCCTTTATCACCGCTGATGCCAGCGGTCCCAAGCACCTTAGCATCAACCTCACCCGAGCTAAGCTGGAGCAACTGATAATGGACTTTGTGGAGGAAAGTCTGGGTCCCTGCCGCCAGGCGCTGACTGATGCCGAAAAGACCCCAGCCCAGATTAACGAGGTGATTCTGGTTGGTGGGCAAACCAGAACCCCACTGGTTTATGAGAAGGTGAAGCAACTCTTCGATAAAGAACCCCATAAGGGGGTTAACCCTGATGAGGTAGTAGCTATAGGCGCTGCTATTCAAGCCGGGGTGCTCAAAGGAGAGGTTAAAGAAGTTCTCCTACTTGATGTTATTCCCCTCACTCTGGGCATCGAGACCCTTGGTGGTGTGGCAACCCCTCTCATCCCCCGCAATACCACCATCCCTACAGCTAAGAGCCAGATTTTCAGCACTGCCGCTGATAATCAACCCAGTGTCGAGATTCATGTGCTCCAGGGAGAGCGACCTATGGCAACTGATAACAGAACCCTAGGCCGGTTTATGCTTGATGGTATCCTGTCGGCACCACGGGGCCTGCCTCAGATTGAGGTCAGCTTTGATATTGATGCCAATGGCATCCTCAGCGTTAAGGCCCACGATAAAGGCACCGGCAAGGAGCAGAAAATAACTATCACTGCTTCTAGCGGGTTGAGCAAGGAAGAAGTAGAGCGGATGCAGCGGGAAGCAGAGACATACGCTGCTGAGGATGCCAAGCGGCGTGAAGAGGTAGAGACGCGCAACGCGGCTGATACCCTAGCTTATACTGCTGAAAAGACCCTGCGGGAGCAGAAGGATAAGATACCTTCAGACCTGAACCAAGAGGCAGAAACTAAAATAGCCGCCGTACGCTCAGCACTTCAAGGCACCGATATAGATGCCATCCGCCGGGCAACACAAGAGCTATCCAACGCTATGCAAAAAATAGGTGCTGCCATCTACCAACAACAGCCACCACCGCCACCCCCTGGCAAAGAAGGAGGCGAAGAAGGCACCGTAGAAGGCGAGTTCCGCGAGGTCTAGAAGTAAATAGGGCGTTAAAGAGGGGCTTCGCCCCTCTTACATAACCCGTTCCCCCTCTCCTTCAAAGGAGAGGGGGATTAAGGGGGTGAGGTAGAAAACAATATGCCAACAAAACGGGATTATTATGAAGTCCTCGGTATCCCTAAAAATGCTACCGATGAGGAAATAAAGAGGGCTTTCCGTAAGCTAGCCTTTAAGTATCACCCCGACCATAACCGTGATGATAATGCCGGGGAAAGATTTAAGGAGGTAAATGAGGCTTACGAAGCGCTCTCTGACCCTGATAAACGTGCTGCCTATGACCGCTTTGGGCATGGTGGTGCCGAGGGGTTTTTCGGGCGGGGCTTTGAGGGCTTTGACTTTAGCGGTTTTGGCGATATCTTTGATGCTTTCTTTAGCGGAGCGGCTACGACTACCCGCCAAGCACCACAGCGCGGCGCTGACCTCCACTACAATACTACTATTACCTTTGAGGAGGCAGCTTTTGGTTGCGAGAATGAGATAAATATTTTACGCACTGAGAACTGCTCCCTATGTCAGGGCACTGGCTGCAAGCCAGGTAGCCAACCCACTCGATGCCCCAACTGTAATGGCACCGGGCAGGTGCGCCGTGTTCAGCAGAGCATCTTTGGTCGCTTCACTAATATTACTACTTGCCCCCGGTGCCACGGCGAGGGCAGGATTATAACTGAGCCCTGCCCCCAGTGCCGAGGCACAGGTAAAGAGAAACGCCAGTGTAGCCTCTCAGTCAAAATCCCAGCCGGGGTTGCTAATGAATCTCAAATACGACTCAGGGGTGAAGGTCAAGCCGGAACAAGAGGCGGTCCCTCAGGTGATGTCTACATCACTTTGGTAGTTGAACAGCATGAGTTCTTCACCCGGGATGGTGATAACATCCTTTATGAGCTACCAATCAACTTTGCTCAAGCTGCTCTCGGTGCTGAGGTAGAAGTGCCCACCCTTGATGGTAAAACCAAGCTCAAGCTCCCAGCTGGCAGTCAAACGGGTAAGGTCTTCCGGCTTAAAAATAAGGGTATCCCTCATCTCCATAGAAGAGGACGCGGTGACCAGCTAGTTACGCTACTTGTAGTTACCCCAGACTCGTTAACCGCAAAACAGCGTCAGCTATTCCACGAGTTGGCTGATACCTTAGGCCCAGCTAAAGGCCTCCCTAAAGGTTGATAAACCAAACTCAGGAATGCCTCCGATGCCTGAAAAAGGAAACCAGCTCCCACTTCTGACCAGCTAATTCATGCCTACCCTCAGCCGCCATTAGTTCATCCACTGCCTGGCGAGGGTCAACACCCTCAAATAGCACTTGATAAATCTTTTCAGTAATAGGCATCCCCAGCCCGAGCTGCCGAGCTAGGTTCCAGGCAGCAATAGTAGTATTTACTCCCTCAGCCACGCTGGTCATCGAATCTGTTATCTCCTTCAACGAGCGCCCCTTGGCTAACTCTACCCCCACATAGTGGTTACGGCTCAACGGGCTGGCACAGGTGGCTATTAAATCACCAAAGCCAGCTAACCCAACAAAGGTGAGAGGATTTGCCCCAAGAGCAACCCCTAGAGCCGCTATCTCAATTAGGCCGCGGGTAATAAAGGCTGCCTTGGCATTATCGCCATAGCCTAGCCCATCAACCATGCCAGCACCCAGAGCAATGATATTTTTTAATGCCCCCCCCAGTTCTACACCTATGACATCAGTATTGGTATATACACAAAAGTTAGGAGCTGTTAACAGCTTCTGGGCTTCTCTGGCTACAGCTTCATCCTCAGCAGCCACCACCGTAGCCGCTGGTAAATCGCGAATAATCTCCCGGGAAAGATTGGGGCCGGAAAGCACGCAAATATTAGACCAAAAACGAGGGTCTATCTCTTCAGCAATTACCTGTGACATGCGTTTGCTGCTACCTATCTCCAGGCCCTTAGCTGCGCTCACTACTATCATCGACCCATTAAGATAACCTTGAACCAATCTTATATTGTGCCGCATAGTCTCGGATGGCACAGCCAGAATTACTGCCTTTACATCAGCTAATGCTTCGCCTAACAAGCTGGTAATAGATAGCTGAGGCGGAAAGGTAATACCAGGAAGCAGAGCAGGATTAGGTCCGGCACTTCTCAATTCAGTGGTTTCTCGTTGAGTCCGTGCCCATAGCCTAACCTGCAGTCCCTTATGAGCTAACACCACCCCCAGGGTTTTTCCCCAAGAAGTGGTGCCAATGATGGCAATCTTGGGCATATCTTACCCCATGCTCTTCATTTAAGGTCCCTGAGAATCCTGGCTTTCGGGGTTAGTCGGCAAGGATAAACCCTTTGCCTTAGCCTTATCGCCTAGCTTACGCTCCTTGCCTGACATTAACCTGGCAATATTATCCCGATGCATAACCATAATTACTATGGTGCCTATTAAGGCATAAGCCAGATACTCAATGGGGAATCTGTTCCTAATAATGAGGGGGACTAATATCGCATAGGTACTTACTGCGCCAGCAATAGAGCCTAGGGATACAAACTTGGTTAAGCCAGTTCCGATAATAAAAACCTCACCGCCAAATAGTGCTGCTGGTGGGCATAAAGCAAGTAACCCACCAAAAAAGGTGGCGACGCTCCTCCCACCACCACGAAACCTAAGAAATACTGACCGGTTATGTCCAGCCATTGCCGCTAGGGCAGCTATAACCTGGGCAACTAGCACTCCCCAGCCAAAACCACCTACCACCAGATAGTCTCTACCAACTATTAACCCAGCAAATACTACCGCCAGCGCCCCCTTTAACAGGTCTAGACCAAGGACCATAGCCGCCACTTTGCCACCGGCTATCCGTAGCACATTAGCCGCTCCTGTCCTGCCACTACCATACTGCCTGACATCTACCTTGCCCACCCGTCTGCTTACCAGTAAGCCAAAGGGGATAGAACCCAAAAGGTAACCAATTACCGCTACCATAATAAACTTGGTGATTATCATTGCTCACCCCTAGTTTTAAAGACAAGACGGATTGGTGTGCCAGCGAAGCCAAATGACTGACGCAGCTTATTCTCTAGGTAGCGCTGATAGGAAAAATGTATTAGACTAGCATCATTAACAAAAAAGACAAAGGTCGGCGGGTTTACTTCAGCTTGAGTCGCATATCGAATCTTTAGCTGCTTGCTACCCCTTCGGGGTAAGCTGTGCGCGGCTACTGCCTGCTGAACTACACTATTGACGGCAGCGGTAGGCAATCGCTTAAGCCTCTCCTCATATACTTGACACACCTGAGGCATAACCTTGTCTACCCCCTGCCCAAACTTAGCTGAAATATACAGCACTGGCGCATAAGACATAAACTTGAATTGGCTCCTGATGTATCGACTACATTCAGTTGTGCTCTTAGCCTCAGCTAGGTCCCACTTATTAACCACCAGCACAATCCCCTTAGCTGCTTGCTGAATATAACCAGCAATATGCATATCTTGAGCCGTAACCAACTCAGTAGTATCAAGAACAAGTAAGGCTATATCAGCCCGGTCAATAGCTCGCAAGGCACGGATTATACTATACCGTCCCACTCCCACCCCTAGCCGTCCCCGCCGCCTGATACCAGCGGTATCAATAAGTAACACACTCTGCCCACTAAAGTCAAATAGAGTATCTATAGCGTCGCGGGTAGTCCCTGGACTCTCATCAACAATAGCTCGCTTTTCGCCCAAAAGGGCATTTAATAGCGTCGACTTACCGACATTAGGTCGACCAACAATAGCCACCTTCATAATCTCAGGCTCAGCCTCAACCACCGATGGCGCTGGTAATAGCGGGATAACCCTATCCAGCAGTTCAGCCATCCCCCGACCATGATAGGCACTAATCGCCAACGGCTCACCTAGCCCCAATTCATAAAATTCTACCGCTTGGGTTTCAAGCCTCTCATTATCCGCCTTATTAGCCACTAACACCATGGGTTTGCTTACCCGACGAAGCATATCAGCTATCTCCAGGTCAGAGGGCGTTACCCCATCCTTGACATCCACTAAAAAAATAATAACATCAGCCTCAATAATAGCTATCTCTACCTGCTCTTTAACCCCCTGACCGATAGTGGGCTGGGGTTTTAATTCTAGACCGCCGGTATCAACTACAGTAAACTCAGTCCCTTGCCACGAAACATTAGCCATTACCCGGTCACGGGTTGTCCCCGGCAAATCCTCGACAATGGCTATTGGCTTACCCGCCATCCGATTGAGCAGGGTAGATTTACCTACATTTTGTCTACCAATAATAGCCACAATCGGTTTACTCACACCAGCCCCCCTACCGATAGCCAGCCAGCGGTATCTCCAGACCACCCAGCATTACCGCCAACAGCGCTTTCTGCAGATGCATCCTATTCTCAGCCTGGTCAAAGACTACTGATTGTGGACTGTCTAAAATGCCCTCAGCCACCTCCTCGCCCCGATGTGCTGGCAAGGGGTGCATCAATATGGCATCCCCCTTAGCTAAAGACAGAAGTTCACTATTCACTTGGTAGCTGGCAAACGTCTGGCGTCGCCGGTCAGCCTCAGCCTCCTGCCCCATACTCGTCCACACATCAGTATAAACTACATCAGCCCCACTAACTGCCAGTCGCGGCTCCTCAGTGTAGAATATTTCAGCACCACTATCAAAAGCATAGCCTTGAGCCAGGTGCAATACTCTCTCCTGAACCCTGTAGTCAGTTGGAGAAGCAATCCTGAAATTCATCCCGGTAAGCGAAGCAGCTAATAGAAGACTGTGAGCCACATTATTGCCATCACCAACAAAGGCTAGGGTCAAGCCCCGAAGCTCCCCCTTCTTCTCATAAATAGTAAAAAGGTCAGCCAGCGCCTGGCACGGGTGTTCCAAATCAGATAGAGCATTTATCACTGGCACATTAGAATAGCTAGCCAGAATCTCTAAAGTTTGGTGAGAAAAGGTGCGGGCAGCAATAGCATCTACATAGCCACTGAGCACACGGGCTACATCTGAAACTGACTCGCGCTCTCCCAGACCAACCTCAGCCGAAGACAGGTAAATGGTCTGCCCACCTAGCTGTCGCATTGCTACTTCAAAGCTAACCCGAGTCCTTAACGATGGCTTCTCAAACATAAGGGCTAATGTCTTGCCACTAAGTAAAGAAAGCCAGCCCCTGGCTTTCATATCTACAGCATCTGAAATAAGTAAGTCAATATCCAAACTGCCGAGGTCAGATACTGAAAGTAGGTCCTTACCCTCCAAATTAACCCCCTTTATAGCCCTATAGTATATCACGAAAAACAACTATTAAGTAAAGGGGTTTCTTATCAAGGGAAGTTTAAACAGCTTTTAGAGAAATTTCGTATAGCCTCTAGAATATAAACCCTTAATCATTTACAATTAAATAAAGAGAGGCTACCAATGACCAATAATGAAAAGACTAAAAGCGAAAAGTTTACCGTATCAGGAAGCCAGTTAGTTGAGAAAATCAAGCAACTCATCCACGAAGGTAACATCAGAAAGGTCCGGGTGATTCACAAAGGGAAAACTGTACTTGAGATTCCACTGACGATAGGCGCGCCAGTAACGGCGGCAGTGATTCTGGCAGCTCCAGTTCTAGCAGCTATCGGTGCTTTTGCGGCGCAGGAAAAGAGCCATTGGTGTGGTGGGTAATATAATAGCCAAATATGAGGGCACTGTAGTCCTAGTATCTCATCGCGTTGTCAATAAGGTGCTGATATGTGCTCTATTGGGGCTGGATAATTCCCACTTCTGGAACATAAAGCAGGACGTGTGTGGAATCACCACCTTTACTTATGAAAATGAACGGTTCATCCTCATTAGACATAATGATACCTCCTACCTAAAACCCATCCAGAGAGCCCCGCCCAGCGATTTTTAATCTATCTACTATGCCCTCAACCCTGCTATAATGAAGTTATGAAAAAGCCTCGGTTGGTGCTGTTTGATGGCAATGCCTTGATGCTCCAAACCCTGTCTTAAAGACTAAAAAGAAGAAGAGTAATAACTTATGGCAAAAAAGAGTCTAAAAAACTTAATGATATTGGTGCTTTCGGCATCACTGATTATTGGATTTGTTTTGATAGGTGGCTGCGCTGGCAAAGAAATCGAAACTCCAACCCAGATAATTGAAGATATTACTCCACAAGAAGCGTTTATCTTAATACAGGACAACCTGGACAATCCCGATTTTGTGATTATTGATGTGCGAACGCCGGAAGAATTTGCCGATGAGCATATAGAAAAGGCTATCAATATAGATTTCCTCTCTGAAACTTTCAGGGATGAGCTTAATACTTTGGATAAGAATAAAACCTATCTCATTTATTGCCGGAGTGGAGGTCGAAGCGGAAACGCTTTAGATATAATGGCGGAGCTCAATTTCAGGGAAGTCTACAATATGTCGGGCGGGATTGATCAGTGGAAGGCGGAAGGATTGCCAACCACAAAATAGAATCATACGAATCTTTGGGAAGACTTTAGTCAGCTGGTAGCTTCGCTAACAGTTTGACTTGCCTGACTTTGCTAACCCAAATCCTTCTCACTCTGCTATAATGAGACTATGAAAAAGCCTCGGTTGGTGTTATTTGACGGCAATGCCCTCGTCCATCGTGCCTTTCACGCCTTACCGCCGCTCACGGTGAGTAAAACCGGGGAGGTGGTAGGTGCCATTTATGGCTTTGCCCTTATACTACTGAAAGCAATAAGCGAGCTTAAACCTACCCACTATGCCATCGCCTTCGATAAGAAGGCACCTACCTTTAGACACCAAATGTTTGACCAGTATAAGGCACAGCGCCCCCCAACCCCTGACGAACTGGTCAACCAACTAGAGCGGGTAAAACAGTTGGTGGAAACCTTCCATATCCCTATCTTTGAACTCGATGGCTATGAGGCAGATGATGTTCTGGGCACACTCAGCCAGCAGGCCAGCCACCAGGGTATTGATACTATAATTGTTACCGGCGATGCTGATGCTATGCAACTGGTGTCACCTAAAGTAAAAGTATTTACCCCCAGGCGAACCTTTGGCGATACTGCGCTCTATGATGAAGCTGCAGTAAGCCAGAAATATGGCATCAAACCTGAGCACATTGCCGACCTTAAAGGATTAAAGGGCGACCCTTCGGATAACATCCCCGGCGTCCCTGGCATCGGTGAGAAAACAGCAGTCAGGCTCATCCAGCAATTTGGCACCATGCAAGAAATCTATGCCCATATAGACGAGGTGACCCCACCCAAGCTCCAGGCGCTATTACGACAAAATGAAGCCCTTGCTCGCCAGAGTAAAGAGCTGGCGACTATCGTTACCCAGACACCAGTTACCCTTAACCTTGATGACTGCCAGATTAGCCATTATGACCGCCATCAGGTAGCTGAGCTTTTCCGTGAGTTGGAGTTTCTTAGCCTATTACCTAAATTGCCCGAAATGGAAGCACCTGAAAGCCTCCCTCAGGCTAAAATTGAGCCCAGACCCCAACAAGCCTATCATATTATAAATACCACTTCAGCCTTTGATGAGCTACTAAACCGCCTGTCAGCAGCTAAGTCCTTTGCCTTTGACTTAGAGACAACAAGCCTAAACGCTATGTTAGCCCAACTGGTAGGTATATCTATATCGCTAGCCCCGGGCGAGGCTTACTACATCCCTGTCGGTCATGTCGGCTGGGGACAGGTGGAACAACTGCCCCTCAACCAGGTCATCAATGGGCTTAAGTCTCCACTTGAAGATGCTACCTTAGCTAAGCTTGCCCACAACGGCAAGTATGATATGACGGTGCTGGCTGAGTATGGGATAAAGGTCAATAACCTGACCTTTGACACTATGCTCGCTGCCTACCTTCTGGGCGAAAAATCTTTAAGCTTGAAAGCCCTCGCCTTCAGCAAGCTAGACATTGAAATGACGCCTATTTCTGCTCTTATTGGCTCGGGGGCTAAGCAGCTTTCTATGTCACAGGTAGAGGTAAATCGGGCTGCCGATTACTCCTGTGCTGACGCTGATATCACCGGACAACTGGCTGAATTACTAAGCGCAGAGCTTCACCAGCAGGGGCTATGGCAACTGTTCTCTGAGGTTGAGATGCCACTGGTGCCAGTGCTGGTCAGTATGGAGAGGAACGGTGTAGCTCTGGATATAGAGCTAATGAGGCAGATGTCCCATCGCCTCAGTGAGCAGTTACTCAAGCTGGAGACAGAAATATATAATAGTGTAGGTCACCGCTTCAATATAAACTCACCCCAGCAGCTAAGCTCTATCCTATTTGAGGAGCTGAAACTGCCACCAGCCCGTAAAACTAGGGGCGGTTATTCCACCGGTGCTTCGGTACTGGAGGAACTGCGCGGAGTCCACCCCATAATAGAATTTATTTTAGACTACCGCCAGTTAGCCAAGCTCAAGTCAACCTATATTGATGCCCTACCCAGCTTAATAAACCCCAAAACAGGTCGGGTGCATACCAGCTTTAATCAAACAAGGACAGCTACTGGTCGGCTTTCCTCCAGCGAGCCCAATCTGCAAAATATCCCTGTCCGAGGTGAAGCGGGAAGGGAAGTTAGGCAAGCCTTTATTGCTCCACCCGGGTTTTGCCTCTTAGCTGGAGACTATTCACAGATTGACCTCCGTGCCCTTGCCCACCTATCTCAGGACTCAAGCCTGTTAAACGCCTTCCATCGGGATGAGGATATTCACACTGCCACCGCCGTCCAGCTCTTCGGCGTGGGTGCTACACAAGTAACCCCGGATATGCGCCGCCTGGCCAAGACAGTTAATTTCGGCGTTATTTATGGTATGAGTGACTACGGGCTGGAGCAGGCAACAGAACTATCGCGGGAAGAGGCGGCTCAATTCATTACCTCATACTTTGAAAAATACCCCGGGGTAAAGCAATACCTTGAGTCTACCAAAAAGCAGGCAGGGGAATTAGGCTATGTTCAAACGTTACTGGGCAGAAAACGCTTTATCCCTGAAATCAACTCTCCCAACCGACAGGTTAGGGAAGCTGCTGAGCGCATGGCAATAAATATGCCAGTGCAAGGGACGTCAGCCGACATTATAAAGATGGCTATGATTAACCTATACCGGGAAATGGACAAGCGCCAACTGAAAAGTAAGCTCCTGATTCAGGTGCACGATGAGCTTGTCTTTGAAGTGCCCCAGGAGGAGCTGGAAACAATGCGCCAGCTGGTGCCACAAGTAATGTCCACTGCTTTAGCCCTTAGCCTCCCATTAAAAGTGGACATCAAGACCGGCAATAACTGGGGGGAGATGGAATAACCCTAAAATGCCTGAGCTTCCCGAGGTAGAGAGCATAAAGAACGAGTTACTGCCCCTTATTGTCGGTCGTCGTGTTAGCAGCGTCACTCTGTTCTGGGCTGGGATAGTACGCCTGCCATCGGTTGAAGAATTCTGCTCCCGACTCATAGGGCAAAGGCTCACCGGGGTGGCTCGGCGCGGCAAATATCTCATCTTTAGCCTGACCAGCGGTAAAGCACTAATTATCCACCTGAAAATGACTGGCTCTCTGCTATTAAAACCAGCCTCGACTGAACCCGATAAATTTATCCGCGCTATACTCTACCTGGATAAAGAAATCCAGCTTTGCTTTCGCGACCCACGTAAGCTCGGGGTAATGTGGCTGGTAGAAGACACCAATTCTATTGTCGGTAAGCTTGGACCTGAACCCTTGGAAGCCAGCTTTACCCCCCAGATTCTGCTAAAGCGCCTGAATAATCGCACGGCACCGATAAAAGCTCTCCTCTGCGACCAGACCTTCATTGCCGGCATCGGCAATATGTATGCCGATGAAGCTCTGTTTGCTGCCAGAATCCACCCCCTAAGGTCGGGAAAAAGCCTGTCTCAAGATGAGGCAAAAAGGCTCCATCACAGCATTAAGCGAGTGCTATTGTCAGCTATTGGTTATAAAGGAGCCAGCGTGGATACCTACCTTCGCCCCAGTGGGGAACTGGGCACGGCTCACCTTCAGTTTCAGGTTGCCCACCGCCTTAGTGGCAACCTTTGCCCTGTCTGCGGCACTCTCATTGAGCGAATAGTTGTCCGAAATCGTGGCACCTACTTCTGCCCTCAATGCCAGCCGTATGATAACTCTATTTATCAGGGTGTCTAAGAGGGGCGGTAGCCCCTCTTTTTAAATTACTTTCCCCCTCATGATAGGAATATATATCCATATCATGGAGAGGGGGATAAAGGGGGTGAGGTTAGAAAATATCAATTATTCCTTGCGAAGTAAACTAGGTCTTCAGTTTTTTAACCAAAAGAGCAACATTTTTACCGAAGTTCCACGCTGTTTTAAGCCCTTCCTCGTCTTTCTCTACCTCACCCTTTCGCTCGCCAAAGGCAATATTCCAATAGGTTGAGCCGGGAACAAAACATCCCATAATATAAAACCAATAAGCCAGCTGAGATAAGGTAAAATTTTGACCAGCCCGGCGGGCTACCACCAAGGGTCCACCCACCTTACCCTCAAACGCCCTACCATTCCAATACGCAATATAACCAGCCCTCTCCATGAGGGCTTTTAATAAAGCTGTTGCTGAACCAAAGTATACTGGTGAGGCCAATATTATAGCATCAGCCTCTTTCATCTTGATATATATCGGAAATAGGTCATCATCGATAGGACATCGTTCTTCTTTTTTACAGACCATACAGGTATTGCACGGCTTGATATCTAAATCAGCTAAACTTATAAGTTCGGTGTCCAATCCCTCCTCTTCTATAGCCTTCAGGGTGTGTCTAGCCAGAATTTCTGTATTTCCCTTCTCCCTCGGACTACCAACAATAGCTATAGCTTTCACTATATACCTCCTTCATCTGCTTTTGCCTAACGAAGATATACCCATTTGACACTCACAGCCTATGGAGTCTATCTAGCGCGGTTTCAATTCGCTTAAGGCACTGCTCCTTGCCCAGGACCGACATAGTTTGAAATAGAGGCGGCGCCGCTGTTCGCCCGGTAACGGCTACCCTGAGCACACCAAAAAGCTGCCCTGTCTTCAGCCCTAACTCTACAGCTAGAGGTCTAAGCATAGCCTCCAGAGACTCAGCATCAAACACCTCTAATCGCCCCAGCCTCTGCTTTGCCGTCTCTAACGCTTGAGTGGCTAATTCCTGGCTCATACTCTTACCTATTAACAGGCTAGGAGCATAATCAAGCTTGTCAACGAAGAAAAACTGAGCCAGCTCAGCTACCTCAGCCAGGGTTCGGGCTCGCTCCTGAATAAGAGGCATAATCTGCCTGATATATTCAATGGATAACGGTCGTTTCACCTCAGGAGGTAAGCCACTATCCAGAAAGGGGAGCGCCCGCTGAGTAAAATCTTCCACGCTCAACCTCCGGATATATACCCCATTCATCCAGTTGAGCTTATCCCGATTGAAGACGGCCGCTGTCCGACTGACACGCTCCAGGGAAAAGCTGTTTATAAGCTCCTGCTCAGGTAAAATCTCAGTCTTATCATCCAGGGACCAGCCCAGCAAAGCCAGAAAGTTCACCATAGCCTCAGGTAGATAGCCTTGCTCCCGATACTCAGTTATAGACACTGCCCCGTGTCTTTTACTCAATTTGGCACGGTCAGCCCCCAGTATCATCGGCAGGTGAGCAAACTGCGGTGGCTCAAATCCCAGAGCCTGATACAGAAGCCGGTGGCGGGGGGTGCTGGATAGCCACTCCTCAGCCCTGAGAACATGAGTTATTTCCATCAGGTGGTCATCAACCACACTGGCTAGATGATATGTAGGATAGCCATCCGATTTAAGCAATACGAAATCATCAATGGTATCATTTTCAAATACCACCTCACCCCAAATTAAATCACTAAACTTGGTCTGCCCGCTAAGCGGGGTCTGGAAACGAACTACTGGTGTAATGCCTTCAGCCTCCTTTTCAGCCCGCTCTTTCTGACTTAAATTGCGGCAGTGTCGGTCATAGCCCGGCGGCTGCTTACGCCTAACCTGCTCAGCCCGCATCTCCTCCAGGCGCTGGGGGGAACAATAGCAATAATAAGCATCTCCCTGTGAAATCAGACGCTTGGCTGCCTCACGGTATAATTCTAAGCGCTGCGATTGAAAATAGGGACCCTCATCCCAATCCAATCCCAACCAGCACAGGCTATCAAGGATAACTTCCACCGCACCCTTAACCTTACGGGCGACATCGGTATCCTCAATACGGACAATAAAGCTACCCCCATAGTGTCGGGCAAAGAGCCAGTTAAACAGGGCAGTCCTGATATTGCCCACGTGGGGATAACCTGTAGGACTAGGTGCAAACCGCACCCTAACTGATTTATTCATCTAAAACATCTCTCCGGAGCTCGAAAGAAGTTACAAAGCAATGTCCCAAAGGGCAAGGACATTAGCCCATAGCGTACATGCTGTGTTATCTGACGTACTTGCCATCTATTCTTTTCCTGCAATAATGCAAGCAGTTTCCTTTTGATAATAAGATTCCGTCTCGTTACCTTTTAAAATCTGGCCTATAAATCTGATACTCGCTAAATAAACAATTAGGGAGTGAATACTAGCGAAAACTAGATGGTTCATATTCGGAGTGGGCTCGATGAAAATCAAATCGCCAACCATTGATTTTGTCCAGACGATAGACCGCCCTAATCCGGTAGAAGTTCGATGTGTTGCGCCTGAACCTTTCCTATATACTTGGCAATAGAAGTACTCAAAGAATTTTGTAGTTGAACAAGTGGGTGGAAAACTCTCATCAATCAGTCTAACCCTCTCGATTAAATTAAGACCACACCAATCACCAACATTGCCATATTTTGAAACAAAAGCGTTTCGTCCCGCTATAATGGCATTAACTTCCTCAGGGTCGTAAACCTTACTGGCGAATTCTGGGTCGATTTGTTTTAGGTGATCCAGTATTCTACATGCTTCAACATATTGAAATCCCAGGAAACGTTTTGCTCCATCCTTTATTTTGTCAGTTACCAACACCCCCATGTTTACAACCGATTCGAACATAGATCGAGAAAGGCAATAAACATCGTTCACATTTTTCAACGCAATTATCTCTCTAAGTGAAAACATTGTGTCAGTATTGGATTGATGAGATTGCATTATTGCTATTTGCAACTCTGGCGTAGCATCAAACTTCATCGGGTAAAGTGCAAACTGATACTTTAAATATTTTTCTGCTAATTCTTGATATGTTTGTATATTTAACTCCATTTATGCCCTACTAAGAGAAATGTTTCAGATAACATCCAAACGCTCTAACCTTAGTCATCTCAACTCTTCTTTTCACCCATTCTACCACCTCACCTATCCAGATTCTAGGCAATGTCTTTTAGTGCTTGCTCCAAATCTGGGGGGAGATCGGAGGTGAATTCTACATACTCGCCGCTGGATGGTAACTTAAAGCCCAGGCGGCAGGCATGCAGAAATTGCCGGGAGAGATAGGGTGATTTTACTCCATACACGCTATCTCCTACCACCGGGTAGCCAATAGCTGAAAGGTGAACCCGAATCTGGTGAGTGCGACCGGTCTCAGGTCTGACCTCAAGCAGGGTATAGTTTCCTATATACTTAATGACATGATAGTTGGTTCGCGCCTCTCTGCCCTCAGCCACCACTGCCATGCGTTTTCGGTTGCGAGGGTCACGCCCAATAGGTGCCTCAATAACGCCCTCATCCGGAGTGAGATGTCCCTTAACCAACACCAGATAGGCTTTTACTACCGAGCGAGCTTTAAATTGATTAATCAGATTAGCCTGAGCCACACTATTCTTAGCCACCACCATCACCCCTGAGGCGTCTTTATCCAGACGATGCACAATTCCCGGTCGCAATGAGTCCCCAGTATCAGGCAGGTTGGGCAAGTAGGACAGAATAGCATTTACTAGGGTATGACTTGGGTGTCCCGGTGCTGGGTGAATAGTCAGCCCGGCTGGTTTGTCTATGACTAAAAGGTCATCATCCTCGTAGATAATATTTAACGGAATCGCCTCAGGAGATAAGGGGCTGGGCGGAGGGGGAGGTATAGTAATATTCACCCTATCACCAATATGAAGTCTAAGTCCCGCCTTAGCCACACGGTCATTAACCGTGATATAGCCATCAGCAATAAGCTTTTGAGCCTGGGGCCGGGAAAGGTCTAGACACTTCTCAGCCACATACTTATCAAGACGAGCCCCTGGCTCATCAACCACAAAGCTAAATACCTTGAGACGGGGTATAAACCTCACCCCCCTTAAGCCACTCCGGGAAAGCTTAATTCTTCTGGGAAACTGTTTTATCTCTCTTTGTCTCTTGCCTCTGGCTAAAGAGTAGATACAATAGAGAGCCAGCAAATACAACAACACCGACGGTTATTGACGAATCAGCAACGTTAAATGGCGGCCAGATACCAACACCGATAAAGTCGGTAACACCGCCAAAGCGTAGTCGGTCAATCAGGTTACCCACCGTGCCGCCAAGAATCGAACCCAGAGCTACCCTGCTCAGCATATTATTTAAGAAGGGAAACCGACGACAAACAAAAAAGGCATAGAACAGAAGAATAGCCACGCCGACGAAGGCAACTATAGTTAGAGCGAACGACTGCCCTTGAAACAAACCAAAGGCAGCTCCGGTATTATGGGTATGGACTATCCGAAAGAATCCCGTCTCAGGTAACGATTGCCCTATAGCTAAATTAGACCTTATCCATATCTTGCTAAGCTGATCTCCAACCACCACCAATATTGCAGTAAGGAAAAAGACCGCATTCCGCCACCACTTACCCCGAAGACTATCTACCTTTTGCATTCTTTGCCTGACTAGCCTTACAACTCAAGCACAGGTTTGCCTGGGGAAGAGCTTCTAATCGGGCTGGGTCTATAGGTTGACCACAAATGTCACATAAGCCATAGGTTCCTTCTTCAAATTTAGATAAAGCGTGCTCAATCTCAGCCAGTTGGTTTCTAATACGCTTCTCTAAAGCCAGCCGCGTCTCTAACTCGAGGGTCTCTGTAGCTTCCTCCTCCCTTTTGCCAAAGGGACTACCCTCCCGCCTCTCACTTGCAGGACGGACGCTAGCCTCTAATTGCTCTAATTCACCAATTAAGCGCTTCTGCTCACTCTCCAAACGAGAGCGAAGTAAATTAAAACTCGTAGTCACTTCTTCCTCCTCTTGCTCGCCTGTCAAGTTTGAGATAGCCAGTTTCTGATTTTCCCATTTAGGCTGACAAGTAAGCTATTATACCTAGTGTTATCTGAGAGAGCAATGTTAAGTGAGGCACATTAGTCCAGCATCAGCCGCAATTGACGGATGGTGCTAACTGCCTGCCCACGCCAGTGATTGTTGGCGAAGACAAAGGTCTTTTCAGCTACACTATCCAGCTTTTGAATCCTAGGTAGCCATTCGCTGAGTTCCTGTGGTGTATAGCTATAATCATACCTCTCATAAGCCTGCTCGTGCTGCCACCACTTAGCACTATTACGCCCATGAAAGCGGACATAGCTTATCTTACTTGTTACCTCAGCTAGTGGCGGTAAAAGATTAGGTAGCGGTGGTTCATCGACACAACAAAAGCCTAACTCATGATGACGGAGCCAGTCAAACACCTCACTTCTCAGCCACCGGGCATTACGGAATTCAATCACCACCGGTAGTTCACCTAACCTTTCCTTAAACAGGCTGAGGTACTCCCAGTTACGGCGATTAAAACTGAAACTATATGGAAACTGAGCCAGGATACAACCCAGCTTCCCAGCAGTGATGATAGGCTCTAACACCTGGCAAAATGCCTTAAAAATGGGGGCATTGTCACCCCGCTGGTGGGTCATTTCTTGATTCGCCTTAAAACAAAATAGGAAACCTTCACCTGTTTTCCCTGCCATTGCTTTTAAGCTGGAAGGCGTAGGCAACGCATAAAAGGATGAATTTACTTCGCAGGTATTAAACTCACGAGCATAATAGGTAAGCCATTCCCTTTTGGGCATACCCACTGGGTAAAAGTTCCCCACCCAATCGTTATAACTAAACCCTGAAGTGCCAAGGTACATCATATTTTTAGTGTATCCTATTTAGTCTATTTTATCAACCTCACCCCAACAACCGTGAATATAGGCAAAACCCACCTATTTAAGCTATAATAAACAGAGGATAGGCATTATGCAAGAGCAGGTTATTGCCGAAATAAATGCTATGATATACTATATTCAAAATAAGTAGAAGAATTAGAAATAAATGGCAGGGCTACTTTTTGGAACAGGCGGCGTTCCTCATAGCGCCAAATCATCATCAACCACATCAGGAATTGAGCGTATTGCCGAGCTTGGACTTGGCTGCATGGAGATAGAATTCGTCCGCGGTGTAAAGATGGATAAGGCAGGTGCTTACCCGGTTGCGGAAACAGCAACCAGGACAGGTATAAAGCTATCAGCTCACGCTCCTTACTTTATAAACTTTAACGCCCGTGAGCCAGAAAAGATAAAGGCTAGCCAAGAGCGACTATTACAGACAGCCCGTATCGCCTCTCTATGTGGGGCTGAAAGCGTCGTTTTCCACACTGCTTATTATCTCGGTGACCCACCTGAAAAAGCCTATAATACAGTGAAAAAATATTTAGCCGAAACACTAAACCAGCTTAAAAGGGAAAATAATCGAGTAAGGATTAGGCCAGAGGTCCCGGGTAAGCCCTCTGGGTTTGGAACCCCAGACGAAATATTTAACCTATGCACCGAGCTAGAAGGATTAGCTCCCTGTATAGACTTTGCCCATTGGCATGCTCGGACTAGGGAGTTCAATTCTTACCCAGAGTTTGTCTCCATTCTGCTACAAGTTAAACAGCGGTTAGGCAGAGCCGCCCTGGATAATATGCACATTCATGTTTCTGGTATTGCCTATGGACCGAAGGGAGAAATAAAACATCTGAACCTAAAAGAGTCAGATTTCCAGTATGTTGAACTTCTCCAAGCATTAAAGGATTACGAGGTCAAGGGTATTGTTATCTGCGAAAGCCCAAATCTGGAAGAGGATGCTCTGCTTCTGCAAACAACCTATAATACCCGGCTAAAATCAGATTAAGACCATTCGCTGAATTTTTTCCATTTACTGCTATTTTTTGGTATAATATAAACACCACTAAGAGTTAAAGCTAAGGCCAACTACTACTTGGGGTGAAGGATAAAAATGAGGTTGAGTCGTAATATCATAATATTTATAGTTATCGCAGTGGCCGCTATGGCTCTTTTCGCTTATTTCACGCCCGCAACCAAGAAACCTGAAGAAATAAGCCTGGGTGAAGCTATTGCCATGTCCCGGAATGGCGAGATAGAGGAGACTGTAATAGATGGCGAACAATTACTCATGACCTCTACCGCAGGTACAGAGCTAAAAACAGTCATAGGTAGTCTGAGTGCAGTTGACCTCCAGGAACTAGGGTATATCTTTGAGGAAGGAGGACCTAAGGTAAAACCGTCAGGGTTTAACTGGGGTCTGCTGATAAACTTCCTTCCCCTTATACTCTTTGGTGGTTTGCTGTTCTTCCTATTCCGCAGGGCACAGGGAGCTAATAGCCAAGCCATGAGTTTTGGCCGTAGCCGAGCTCGATTGTTTCCAGCTCATACACCAACGGTAACCTTTGATGACGTCGCCGGGGTAGAGGAAGCCAAGCAGGAGTTACACGAAGTAGTAGAATTCCTCAAGTCGCGTGAGAAGTTTCAGAAACTAGGAGCCCGTATCCCAAAGGGGTTACTGCTAGTAGGTCCGCCAGGCACAGGAAAGACGCTACTGGCTCGGGCAATAGCTGGTGAAGCTGGGGTGCCTTTCTTTTCTATTAGTGGCAGCGAATTCGTGGAGATGTTTGTTGGCGTTGGTGCCTCTAGGGTGCGTGACCTCTTTGACCAGGCCAAACGTAATACCCCTTGCATTGTCTTCATTGATGAGATTGATGCTGTAGGTCGTCACCGTGGTGCTGGACTAGGCGGCGGTCATGATGAGAGGGAGCAAACCCTTAACCAGATTCTGACGGAGATGGATGGCTTTGACACCAATACTAACGTGATTATTCTCGCCGCTACCAACCGACCTGATATACTCGACCCGGCTTTACTTCGCCCTGGGCGCTTCGACCGCCGGGTAATCCTGGATCGACCAGATATCAACGGTCGAAAAGCAATCCTTAAAGTTCATTCCAACGGTAAGCCACTGGCTGAATCGGTTAGTCTAGAGGTACTAGCTAGACAGACAGCCGGTTTTAGTGGCGCTGACCTAGCCAATCTGGTCAATGAGGCAGCTATTATGGCTGCCAGGCGGGGCAAGCAAGTTATTGAAATGCAGGAGTTTGAGGAGTCCATAGACCGGGTGATTGCTGGCCCAGAGAGGAAGAGCCGGAGGATAAGCCCTAAGGAAAAGGAAATCACTGCCTATCACGAGGCAGGACATGCCCTAGTTGCCAAAATGCTACCTAATGCTGACCCAGTACATAAAATCTCCATAGTGGCTCGTGGGATGTCTCTCGGCCATACCCGGCAACTACCCACCGAAGACCGATATCTGATGACACGCTCCCAATTCAACGATATGGTAGCCACCCTCCTAGCCGGTCATACTGCTGAGAAGTTAATCTTCAATGAAACGACCACCGGGGCTTACGATGATATTGAGCGGGCAACCACGCTTGCCCGCAAGATGGTGACTGAGTACGGAATGAGTGATAAACTAGGACCACGAACCTTCGGGCATAAGGAGGAACTAATCTTCCTCGGTCGCGAAATCACCGAGCAGAGGAACTATAGCGAGAAGGTAGCCCAGGAGATTGATGGGGAGGTCCATAATATTATTCAGCACGCTTATAAAGCAGCCAAAAAGATTCTAACTGAAAACAAGCCAAAATTAATATATGTTGCCCAAAAGCTTATTGCTCACGAGAGCCTGGAGGGTGAAGAACTGGACTTATTACTTAACCAACCGGTACCATCGCCTCTGCCAGAAGCCGCAGCCACACCCGCCCCCACGCCAGCAAAAACTACGACCAAAACTAAGAAAGCACCAATCATACCTCAACCCCTCCCCAAACAAGCCCCAGCTGCACCCGATATGGCATGATAGAAATTACACAAAAGCCTATTTCCCCTGAGCTTGTGATTGATAAAGTTAAAACTGATAGTAGTGGTTGCGTGGTTACCTATATCGGGCTGATTCGCAAACACTCCCGAGGTAAACAGGTTCTTTCAGTAGAATACAGCGATACCGAGGGAAAGGCAGAAAACAGGCTGCTGGAGATAGCTAGCGAAACCAGGCAAAAATGGCAACTCAGTAACGTGGCTATATGTCATAGGACAGGCAAGCTAAAAGTGGGGGATATTAATCTGGTTATTGCTGTAGCTGCTGCCCACCGCCAGGAGGGCTTTGCCGCCTGCCAGTATGTTATTGACCAGTTCAAGCAAACAATGCCTACCCAGAGAAGGGAAACCTACCAGGACGGTAGCATTTGGGTTGAGGGCGAATAATTAAAGGCCTCACCCCCAATTATTTTCTTCGACTTACCACATAATCGGCTAATTTTATTAACGACCGGCGACTGGCATTATCTGGCAATAGGTTAAGATTTTGGCAAGCCCGGGCACAATAATCTGAGGCAACGGCATAACATTCCTGAATAATTGACGAGTTACGAACTAGTTCTAACGCCAGTTCTATATTTTTTTGCTTATCCTCGTTCTGAAACAACCTCCTTACCGGATTATCCTCAGGGTAGCGCTCCAAAAGAAGTATTGCCGGCAGGGTAAGGGTGCCCTGAGCCAGGTCTGAGCCTACGGGCTTGCCCATTTCCGCCTCGGTGCCAACAAAATCCAGGATATCATCCGCAATCTGAAAGGCGATACCAAGATTATAACCATATCCTTTTAGCGCCTCGACCGATTTTCCCGGAGCTTGGCTCAAAATAGCCCCTGACTCAGTAGCTAGGCAAAGTAAACAAGCAGTCTTACCGGAAATCCTTTGCAAGTATTGCTGACGAGTCTGCTCCAAATTAAAAGCGCTAAAGGCTTGATTTAACTCTCCGCTAGAAATAGCCATAATGGTTTGGGCAAAGAGCTTTATTACTCGCAGATTTTGAGTATCAGCTACAAGCTCTTCTGACTTAGCCAGCAGGTAGTCCCCCAGAAGTATTGCTTTGTCTTCACCCCACACTTTATTAATCGTGGGATGACCCCGGCGAACCAGGGAGTTATCAATAGCATCATCATGAACTAGGGTAGCCGTATGCAGAACCTCAACGGATGTAGCCATAGGCAGAAGGTAACTAAGGTCATAGTTATAAAACTTACCCGATAAAAGAACAAGGGCGGGACGAATCCTCTTGCCGCCGTCCCCCAGGCTATAATCTAACAGCTTAGACAGCCAGGGAAAATCAACCTCGCCGACTGACCTCAGCCTATCCTCTACCTTGACTAAGTCCTCCTGAATAGGTTCATAAATTGTGCTTAACATGCCCCAACCGACTAACCTCCTCTTCTATCAACCCTTCATCTAATTTAGAAAATAGGGGCTCAGGGGGAAGTAATTTCTGCCCCGGTAATGGGAAATGTAGCTGCCAGCCATCATCTTCAACCCTGCCCTCAAAGCCCAGATACTCGTGTAGTTTCTGAGAGCTAAAGGGTAAAAAGGGATATAGCATCGTTTTCAGGCAGGAAATTACGCAAATAGCCACATACAGAGAGTTGGCTGAAGCCTGCCTATCCTGTTTAATTGCTTTCCAGGGCGATTTCTCTTCTAGGTAGCGATTAGTCTCCTGAGCTAAGGACATAGCCGACCTTAGTGCTTCCCTAAAATGGCAACGGTAAAGAAGCTTGTCCACTGTATTAAGGGTATCCTTAGCCACATCAATAACCGCCTGACTACGGCTATCAAATTCCCTAGGCATTGGCACACAGCCCTCAAAGCTACGATAGACAAAAGTGAGCACCCGATGAACCAGGTTCCCATAGGTAGCTACCAGCTCATCATTGTTACGCCGAACAAACTCATGCCATGAAAAATCGGTATCCCCTGTTTCTGGCATGGTTATGGACAATAGGTAACGCAACGGATCAGGCTCATAGCGCGAAAGATAATCAGGCAGCCACACTGCCCAATGACGACTGGTAGAAAGCTTCTTGCCTTCAATAGTCAAGAACTCATTAGCTGGTATGTCATAAGGCAGATTCAGACTATCGTAGCCCATCAGCATCGCTGGCCAGATAATGGTATGAAAGATAATATTATCCTTACCAATAAAGTAATAACTCTTTGCCTCATTACCCTGCCAGAAAGAGCGCCACTTTCCCTCATCTCGGCTAGACTTAGCCCACTCCTTAGTCGCCGAGAGGTAACCGATGACAGCCTCAAACCACACATAAAGACACTTGCCCTTAAAGCCATCCAGTGGCACAGGTATTCCCCAACCTATATCACGGGTAATAGCCCTATCCTTCAGCCCCTCTTCCACATAGCGCATAGTAAAATTAAGGACATTCTGTCTCCAGTGGGTCTGCCGTTTCATCCAAACTAAAAGCCTATCCCTGAAGGCACTCAATCTAAAAAAGAAGTGCTCTGAGTCCTTAAACTGGGGAGTGGTAGCACATAATTGGCAATGAGGGTCAATCAGCTCAACCGGACTTATAGGTTTGCCACACTTATCACACTGGTCACCCCGAGCCCCAGAAGAATAACAGTAGGGGCAGGTGCCCTCAATATAGCGGTCGGTCAAAAAGCGCTGGCAATGAGGACAAAAGGGCTGTGACACAGTAGCTTTATAAATATAGCCCCTATTAAAAAGGGTGAGGAAAAAGTCATGTGATACCTCAGCATGATTGGCGGTGCCGGTACTGGTAAATAAATCAAAGGAAATACCTAACTTCTGCCACGAATCAAGAAACTGCTGATGATATTGATTGGCTATCTCTTCAGGCTTCTTTCCCTCTTGCTCAGCCTTAATAGTTATTGGTGTGCCATGCTGGTCCGAACCCGATACCATTAATACCTCATTCCCCTTAGTGCGATGGTAGCGGGCAAATATATCCGATGGTAAATATGCCCCAGCAATATGCCCCAGATGTAATGGACCATCAGCATAGGGCCAAGCCACGCCGATAAAAATTCTGTCACCCATAATCTTCTTTCTAGCTAATACTCACTCAGAAAAGAAGGTTAGCACCTGCTCACCCTTCTCCACTTTATAGTGAGCATAACCCTTCTTCAGGCTACAATCGACGCATAGACGTAACACCACACCACCCGTGTCTTCAATAACCAAATAACGCTCTGAATGTGGTATAATTCGGTGACAATCATCACACCGGACGTCTCCTAAAGACATACACCCTCGGCGCATCTAATAACTCCTCTCCAGAAAACCTCAAAGGAGCTTGAGCCAGGCTCGATACAGCTCCCTCTTTGATAAACCCGTTTCTCCAGCTACCCTGGCTATAGCTTCTTTAGCCATTACTCCAGACAGGCGCAAACTATGTAACTGCCTCTCAATAGCTTCTGTCAACTGTGGCTTCTCCTTCTCTCCCTTACCCTCAATAACTAGAGTAAACTCTCCTCTCGGCTGTATGAAGTGTTCTATGGCTTGGCTTATTGTCCCCCGGAAAACCTCTTCATGAATCTTGGTAAGTTCACGACAAACGGCTACTTTTCTATCTCCAAGAACCAGCAATATATCATTCAGGGCAGCTCGTAGCCGATGAGGAGACTCCAAGACTACTATAGTGCCATACTCATCAGCCACCGATTCTAGAAGCCGCCGCCGGCTACCAGCCTTGTGAGGCAGAAAGCCAATGTAGATAAACCTCTCCGTGGGCAGCCCAGAGACAACCAGCGCCGTAATGACCACCGAAGGCCCGGGAATAGGAACCACCGGGATGCCTCGGTGATTAGCCGCCACAATCAGTTCATAGCCAGGGTCAGACATGCCTGGCATCCCAGCCTCAGAAACAAGAGCTACATCCCCACCTTCAAGGCAATCTAGAATATAATCTAGCTTAGCCCACTTATTGTGCTCATGATAGCTTGTCACCGGTGTCTTAACATCATAAGTGACAAGAAGCTGCCTCGTCCTGCGGGTATCCTCAGCCGCGATAAGCTTCACCTCCCGCAAAGTGCGCAGAGCACGCAGGGAAATATCCTCCAGATTACCAATAGGAGTAGCTACAACATAAAGAGCCATCGCCTTTTATTTCCCTTAACTCAGCTATTATAACCTATACTTTACCACTCATCTACACCGATTGACAAAAGGCTTATTATTGTCTATTGTTAATATTTAATATTTTCTATCCATATAAGGAAAAGGGGAGATTAATAATGAAAGAGGTAATGGTTATTACTGACAGCCTATCTTCCACATCCCCAGAGCTAGCCGAGGAATATGACGTTATAGTGCTACCCTACCACCTCATCTTTGATGGCAAGGATTACCTGGATAACACCTTTAATAGAGAGCAGTTATTTGCCCGACTTGAGTCCTACCAGAACCTGCCTACTCACTCAGCTTGCAGTACAGGTGAAATACTGGAAGCCTATAAGAAAGCTAGTCAAAAGGCAAAGGGCATCTTATTTATTTCATTGTCCTCAACTATGTCCGTAGACTATACTGCGGCACTGCAAGCTAAAGAGACAGCCAAGCAGGAATTGCCCGATACCGCCATTGAAGTGGTCGATTCCCGCAGCGTTATCTCTGGTGAGCTGCTTGTCGTCCTGGCTGCCGCCAGGGCAGCTAGTGAAGGCAAGAGCCTATCCGAGGTGACTGAGATTGCTCACCAGGTAGTGCAGCGGATAACCTATGTGAATGTGCCAGAGACTCTATTCTTCCTTGAAAGAGCGGGGAGGTCAGGTGGAGAACCGAGCATAGCCAAAGCTCCAATCCCGATATACCCCCTTTTGGAAATGGATGCCGCCTCTGGCGGAAAAGGGAAATTCATCTCCAAGAATAGAACTAAAGCTAAGGCAATAGAAGCACTGCTGGAGATGGTGAAGGAAAAAAGTGGGGACAAGAAGCTACACGCAGCCATCGGCTATACTAACAACCCTGAGGAAGCCGAAGTATTAAAGAAGAAGCTCCTCTCCCAGTTTGAAGTCAGCGAACTCCATATCACGGAATGGTCATCAGTAGGCTGTGTGGTAGGTGGACCACGCTGTTTATCACTGGGATTTTATAGCCAAGATTAAAACTACCCCCGCCCACAATAATAACCGAGTTATTAATATAAGCTAGCTCGGTCACTAGATAAAAAGCTATCAGTGGGTTGTGTTTGGCTATTTTGTTATTGCTAGCCTGACTTCATAAGATGCCTATCATTAAACTAGATAGGTTGCTAAATAATCTCAACTAAAGTTCCTTGACTTTGAACTATTGCCTTTGATATAGTTCCCTTTTAAGAAAGGACAAAAATGGCTACTCCTCAGTTTAAGCAATTACGGCGTTCCTATGGATTTGATGAAGTGGCTATAGTGCCCGGAGATGTAACTGTCAACCCAGACCAGACAAACATTGATTTCAAGATAGAGGGCTTTACCTTGTCTATCCCCGTTATAGCTTCAGCAATGGATGCCGTGACCGATGTCAACTTCGCCATTCTGATGAGCAAGCTGGGTGGGCTCGCTGTTCTCAACCTAGAAGGACTGCAAACTCGGTATGATAACCCCCAGGAAATACTATCCGAAATTGCGCAAGCACCTGATGCTGAAATTACCCCTTTACTCCAAAAGGTCTATTCTCAACCGATTAAGGAGAACCTTATTGGCGAACGAATACAAGCCATTAAAAAGTCAGGGGCAGTATGCGCCGTTTCTGTGGCACCAACCAATACCAAACGCTTTGCTCCCATAGTTGCTGAAGCTCAGGCTGATATTCTTGTAGTTCAGTCCACGGTTACCAGTGCCCGGCATATATCTAAAAGCTATCGTGGACTAATCTTCTCCGAGCTTCGTAAATCTATACCTATGCCTATACTCGTTGGTAACTGTGTAAGCTATAATGCCTGTCTAGAGCTTATGAGAACGGGAATCTCCGGGGTCTTGGTAGGTGTCGGACCAGGTGCTGCCTGCACTACTAGGGAAGTCCTCGGCGTCGGTGTCCCCCAGATAACAGCCACTATGGATTGTGCTGCGGCTAGAGAGGAATACCGGCGTGAGTCCGGCAGATATGTGCCGATAATTACCGACGGCGGTTTTCGTAAAGGTGGAGATTTGTGCAAAGCCTTGGCTGCCGGTGCTGATGCGGTAATGATAGGCTCCATTTTGGCTCAAGCCAAAGAAGCACCAGGGCTGGGTTATCACTGGGGTATGTCCCACCCCCACCCGGCACTCCCCAGAGGAACTCGAATAAAAGTGGGCACTACTAGTCCACTACAGCAAATTCTCTTCGGTCCTACTTCAGTCACCGATGGCAGTCAAAACCTTATCGGGGCTGTTCGCACGGCAATGGGTATTTGCGGTGTACTTACCATCCAAGAAATGCATAAGGTTGAGATGATGGTTGCTCCGGCTATCACCACTGAAGGAAAATCGTGGCAATTGTCATCCCATTAGAGGGCAGATTGTAAACAACTAACCCAATCAAGCCCCTGATTTGCCTCAGTCTTCACCCCACCAGCTAAAGATACGAGTCCCTACACCAGTATGAAGAGTTACCACCGGCCTAATCTGATTAATAAAAGCCTCTACACATTCGAACTGTGATAGTACCTTTTGTTTAAGTTCTTCAGCTTCAGCAGGCACATTAGCGTGGTCTATAGCAACATATAGTTTCTTCCCCCCACTTCTCTGCCTCACCACATCAAACAGTGTTTCCAGTGTTTGACCTTTCGTCCTACACCTGGCTAGGGGTTTGTGCTCCCCACCGGTGGCAGCACTCACTGTCAGAAGCACCGTGTTAGTAATTTTAGAAGCTGCCCAGGGGCGGGCTCTATGTATCCTGCCTCCCTTGGCTAAATAGTAAAGGTCATCAGATAGGAGAATATAGTTGATATTTTTTACCATATTGTGAGTAACTTCAACCACCTCGGAGAGGCTCTTACCGGCGGCAGCAGCCCTGGCAGCTTCTAAGGCAATAAGCATCTCAGCTCCACAAACGGTGCCACAATCAATCACCTCAATAGCAGTTTGAGCTAGCTCGTCCTGAACCATCGCTTTAGCCTGCACCGCTGCATTTAGTGACAGGCTAAACTTTACACTTTGACTTATATACAAGATAGCCTCTGCCTTCTGGCTTAGTTGGCGATATGCCTCTAAGAAAACCCTTACAGGGACAGCTGTAGACGTGGGCATATTTCCTGCTTCCTTCCACTTGGGTAATCTTTCATAAAAATCGGCTAGATTTATCTCAGTTTCAGGATATGCCCTGCCATCCATAATAATGCCCGCAGCTACTAGTTTGATATTGTATTTATCAGCGATTTCTTGAGGCATGTTGGTAGTGGTATCAGTCATAATAGCTACTTTGTTCATATTAGCCTCCTCAAGCCACTCTCGCAACGTCTTTTTTGAACGCAGGCGAAGCCTCTATTACCGACGTCTGACTATAACCGACCACAATATACGGAAAAAGAACCCCAGAGCGTAGGCTACACCTAAAAATGCTTTCATCACTGCCAATTCAACCCCCTTTTTGTCCTTCCCCTTGGTAAGGGGTTGTCTAAGGGGGGCGAAGCCCCTCTTTTTTAATATCTCCCCCTCTCCTTTGAAGGAGAGGTTCACCTCCTAGCGGCAGGTCAATCCTCGGCGTAGAATCCGATGTCAACTATGCCCTCTCCGTTTAAAACAGCACCAATGGGGGGCATTTCGCAAACATAAATTTCATCAGCTAGGTTAAACCGGGACAATAGCTTCTTTTTTATCCTCTCAGCTTCATCAGGGACACTGACATGGGTTATGGCAGCAATCAACCTCTTCCCTTTAGTCCTTTCCTCTATGAGGTCAAGCGTAGCTTCTACTGCCTTAGCTGGCTTTCTGTCTCTTAATACAGGTTTGGCGGCACCGCCAGTGGCGGCGTCTGTCTCTAGAACGGTTACTGTGGAGATTGCCGACTTAGCCCAGCCTTTAGCCTTACCCGTTCTCCCGTAGTGCTCAAAGTGAAAGAGAGATGGTCGCAGGGCAAACTCGGAAACACGCTGCTTTATCTTATTGGCAACTTCAGTCACTTCAGGGAGGCTTTTACCTTCGTTGGCTGCCTTTGCCGCCTCAATGGTAATAAGCATCTCGGCGCCGACAACAGTCTGAGAGTCCAATACCTCAATGGTGGTGTTGGGTAATTGCTCCTGAGCCAACTTTTTAGCGTTTAGTGCCGAATTATAGGCTTGGGAATAGCTAGAGGTCAGGGTAACAACTAAGATAGCCTTTGCCTGCTGGCTTGCCCTCGTGAAGGATTCCAAGAACTCTCCGGGAGAGGGAGGTGAGGTGGTGGGTAGGTTTTCCTTACTCCTAAGTCGGGCAAAAAGCTGTTCCTTATCTATCTCCGTTTCTATATAGTCCTTGCCATCCATTATAATATGGAAGGGCACCACTGAGATGTCATATTTTTGGGCTACCTCTGGTGTTATGGTAGCAACACTCTCGGCTATAATAGCTACTTCTCTCATATTAACCCCCTTTTATAATTTGATTTCCTTTATAATGGTAGTTAACTCTGATTTGATGGCACCTATCAGGTCGACTTCAACCGCCTGCTTGACATGATTTATCTTTACCGCCACATGAGGAGCTCGGCTAGACCCGTGTAACTTCCGGACAATGCCATTAACCCCCCAGATGAGACCACCACCCAGGTCACGTTTTTCGTCCCTTCCGGCTGAGTCTTTAAATAAGCCTAATGATTCAACGAACTTAAACAGTATATTACCGACAAAAGCATCACAGACAAGGACATTGGCTCGCCCGCTCATGATTTGGTTGCCCTCTATGTTGCCAATGAAATTCAAACCGCTTCTCTGTAGCAGACGATAGGTTTCCTTCGTCAGTTGATTACCCTTACTCTCCTCGGCGCCGATGTTTAATAGACCTATGGTGGGATTAGTGATATTCAACAGCTTTTTACAGTAGACAGAACCGACAACGGCGAAGGTTAACAGGTGATATGGCTTACAATCAATATTAACCCCGCAATCAAAAACTACCGTATTAGGAGCCGGATCAAAGATAGCCCCACCGATTACTGGACGCTCTATCCCTTCCATCATACCCAGATACTGGATGGCACTGGCGACTATTGCTCCTGTAGGACCGGCACTAATTAAGCCCTCCGCCTCCCCTTCTTTCATCATCTTTGCCGCCACCGCTATAGAGGCATTAGGCTTGCGGCGCACAGCTAGAGCCGGATTTTCACCCTCTTTGATAAATTCATCAGCCCTGATACAGCCAATGGGTAAATGAGAGGCATCATACTTAGCCAGCTCTGCTTCCACGATATCTGTAGGGCCAACTAAGGCGACCTCTACGTCAGTTTTCTCCGCAGCCAAGACCGCACCCTTAACTATCTCGCTAGGGGCATAATCACCACCCATAGCATCTACCACTATCCTTATCCTCTGGTCAGCTCTGACCATGAGATACCTCCTTCGGATGATAAACAGAGCTTAATTGTCGCAAACAACTAGCCTAATCAAGCCCTAGTGGAGAAGGTATAGTCAATAAGCCCTTTACCATTCAGCTTCTCAGCCCGGTCAGGGACTCTGGTATGACCGATGACAGCACACAACTTGTTGCCGTTAGCCCTTTCTTTGGTTATCTCAACCAGCTTATCCATTATCTGGGCTACGGTCTTAGCCCTGGCTACGGGCTTCACCGTTCCCCCCGTGGAAGCGTCAACTTCAACGATAGACCTAAAGCTGCTTGCTGACTCGGCTTCAGCCCAGGTGCGAGCCTCAAATACTCTGCCTCCCTTGTCGTAATAGAAAAGGAAGTGAACCCCTATCCCTATTGTGCGTGAATCAGCCACCTCAATCCTTGTCCCCGGTAATTTTTCACCAGCCAGTTCCTTAGCTTTTAAAGCGTTATTATATTGGGGGCTAAAAACTGAGGACATACAGATATGAAAGATAGCCTCTGCCTTCTGGCTGAGCTCAGCAAAAAACCGCAAAAATTCCTCCACATTAGCCGTCGAGGTCTTAGGCAGGTTCTCCTTGGTATCCAATCGGGCATAAAGCTCATCCATATTTATCTCTGTATCCAGATACTGTTTACCACCCATAATAATAGGCAAGGGAATCATGGTAAAACCATATTCCCTTGCCTTTTCTGGAGTCAGGGAAACAGAATCAGCACTAATGGCTACTTTCCCCATAATTAACCTTCTCTACTAAAAACGTGCTCTAGTTACTTGCTATCCTGCAGGAATGGCTACATCCTGCGCACCACTACCGGCTTAACTCGTCGTGCCTCGCCCAGCACATTCATAATAAAATCTAGAGGCACTTTACTCATCTTTGCTATCTTCATCACCGCTTCCTGAAGAAGGCTATTCAGATACCATGCATCCTTGGATTTGGCAAGAAGGGTAGCGAAGGCACTTTGCAATTCACTAATTGATGCCTCTTCTTCATGTAGTTCAAGGCATTGCTCACAATCAGCAGCGACCTCAATAAAGTCCCGCAAGCTGTCCTGAAGCAGTGCTCCCTGGCGGGCAAGAAACCTCTTGGCACGATCAAGCTGCTCTTTCTCAATCTTAAAACTATAAACGATAAGCTTACCCATACCATCCTCCTAAAAATAGTCTACTAAAAATAATACAAAAGGTATACCCATTTGTCAAGCCCCGGCCAGAAAAGCTATAAACGACGCGATTACCATGCGATTCTCAATTATGATTCTCAAAAGGAGTCTACCAAAGACAATACAAAAAGGTCTACCCTTTAGCTGGAGTTTTTGATAATTCGGCGGCAATAGCCTTAGGCTTGAGATGGCTACTAGTTGAGGTGAGCACAAAAACTACTCTTCTTCAGTGGCTGCATCCGGCCCCGCACCACTAATGTGAGGCAGCAAAGCCCCCGCCTTTCTCCGCCTACGTTGCGGGGGAAAGGTTAATTTATCAATCGCCTGTCGCAACTCCTTTAATCCCCCAACCCCTGCCTCCACTATCACACCACCCACCCCCGCTTCCCACAGCACCTGAAGCTCGTTAGTCATCACTCTTGATGGTACTGAGACTAACAAGGGTTTAGCCAACGAATCGGCAAAGCGCCAAAAGAGCATTAGATGCTGCCAAGTAAGAAAATAATCCTCTTTCTGTTCGCCAGTGATAAGCACGGCATCCACAGGTAACTCATCAATTGTCCTCAACAAACCTTCACTGAGCGATGCCTCTACCTCTAATATCTTACCCACTTCACTATTTTGAAGTATTGCCAACGAGGTATTAGCCGCCGGGAAAACCACAAAATCACAACCAACCATCTTCATCGGCTTCATCTCTCCCCAGCTAATATCTCTTAGCCACCCACCCCAGGGAATATCAGGCACAGCTTGAGACATTTTTTTAAGGGTTTCAGTTCCCGAGCTCAATTTGGAAATACGTAACAGCCCAGCATCAGCCCCAGCCACATAATCAGCCAAGCTATCAACATTAACCTGAGCCAAACTGGCAATGAGCAGCATTTTGGGCCTTTGTGAGCCCGATTGCCCCGCCCTAAACCCCATAGGCTGGAGCCCACTCTGCCAAGCCTGACTTAACTTACGTATAAACTTGCTCATCTACCTTTACTTAAGTATAGCACAAACCTAATTACCTAATAAAAACTCTATGTGCCAGGTCGTTTATCAAGGAAGCTTTACCGGGCTGAATTTTCTTTTTAGTTATGTTAAAATGTATAAAAAGCTGGAGGAGGTGTGGTGAAAGAGGATATTAACAGTTTTCTAACTTATCTTACTGTGGAGAAAGGCTTTTCTGAAAACACAGTAGCTGCTTATCGCAATGACCTCTATCAATTAGCTAGCTTTGTTGAGGAAGAAGCTGCCAAGCGTGACTTCACTACCTCGTGGGCTAGCTTTAATCGGCAAGGGATGCTAAGCCATCTGCTTAATCTTAAGCAGAGGAACTATGCTGCCACTACAGTAGCCCGCAAGGTAGCTGCTGCCAGGTCTTTCTTTAACTTCATGGTGGCTGAAGGCAACATAAAAGACAACCCTTCACACAAGGTTGATTCACCTAAAGTGGGGAGGTCACTGCCTAAACCTATCTCAATTAGCCAGGTTCGCCGCTTGTTGGAACAGCCAACTAAGCTGTCTACGCCAGAAGCCAAAAGGGATAGGGCAATACTGGAGTTATTATATGCCAGTGGCATGAGGGTGAGCGAGTTGGTATCTTTGAACGTGAGTGATATAGATATAGAGGGTGGCTATGTGCGCTGCTTTGGTAAGGGGCATAAAGAGCGGCTTATCCCTATTTATAAACAAGCAGCTTTGGTAGTAGAAGAATATGTAAAAGAATCTCGCCCTCGCCTGACCCATAATGATACTGAGAAGGCTTTGTTTCTTAACCGCCGTGGTGAGAGACTGACTAGACAGGGACTTTGGCAAATATTAAAAGGTTATGCTAAATCAGCCGAGCTGGATAAAGAGATTACCCCTCATACCCTGAGACATAGCTTTGCTACTCATATGCTGAGTGGTGGGGCTGACCTGAGGTCAGTCCAGGAATTATTGGGTCACGCTAACATCTCTACTACGCAAGTTTACACCCACCTTACTACGGAGCATATCCGACGCACCTATGAGAAATCCCACCCCAGGGCTAAGTAATGCGGAGGCTCTAGATGGCTAGTAAATCACGACGTCGCCGGGGAAAGCATTTACCCCAAAGTAAAAAAAGAAAAAGAAAGCAAATCTCTACCGCCACAGCTACTCAACAGCAAGCCGTTGCTCAAACCTATGAGCCGGCTGCCCCCTCCAAGGTGGCTGCTCCTTCGGTAAAGGAACCAACCCCGACTGTAGCTCGTTACCCTCACATAGCTACTGAGCTGCGAAGAATCGGTATTCTAGGCGGGATAATGCTGGTTACTCTGGTAGTGCTAGCTTTGGTTTTATCTTAATTTCGTCCTAGGAGTGGTGCTCACCATGGACTTTGAAGCAATGAGAGCCGAGTTAATTAGGCACCTTAGCACTGAAATTAGAGATGAACGGGTATTAGCAGCTATGGCTCGCATTCCGCGAGAACGTTTTGTGCCACCAGAAGAGCAATACCTAGCCTATGAAGATAGGCCATTGCCTATCGGCTTTGACCAGACAATTTCACAGCCACTTATTATTGCCCTTATGACTGAGGCTTTAGAACTTACTGGCAATGAAAAGGTGCTGGAGGTAGGGACAGGCAGTGGCTATCAGGCAGCCATTCTAGCTGAATTAGCCCGGTTAGTGATTACCACCGAGCGCCTGCCACCTCTGGCTGAGGCAGCCAAGAGGGTATTGGATAGCCTAGGCTATACCAATATTGAGGTCCACCTGGCTAAGGAGACCTTGGGTTGGCAAAGTGGGGCACCTTATAACGCTATAATGGTTACCGCTGGTGCCCCCAGAGTGCCAGCTGACCTTCTGGCTCAACTAGCAATTGGTGGACGGCTGGTGATTCCTGTAGGCTCGCGCTATGTGCAAGAGTTATATAAAATCACCAAGCATAGAAAGAAGAATATAGTTCAGAATTTGGGCGGCTGCCGCTTTGTCTCCCTTATCGGTAAGGATGCCTGGGAGGAAGAATAAAAATTCCTTAAAACCTTGTCTTAGTCAAGGGAAAGGGATATACTAGGGTTATTAAATAAAAACTTAGTTCCATTTAATGTCCCTGCTTTTATCACCCTATTACAGCTAACCTAATATAGACAATGACAATATGGAAGGTACTTTATGCCTGAGCTAGGTTTAGCCCTCCCTTTCTGGTTAACTGTTTTGATATGGCTAGCCAGAATTATAGTGCTCGTCTTCATCTGCACTCTCCTTGCCTGGCTTGGGATTAGGGCACTAGATGCCCTTACCCCTCATATTCATGAGCGCCAGCGTATTGGAGAAAGCCCCATTGCTACCGGGCTATTCATTGCTGGTTTTTTCATCCTGGTTGGTCTTGTCATCCATGGAGCTGCTACTGCATACACTGCGATCGGTGGCTCCATAGTAGGCTATATCTTTGATTTTAGAACCTGGGGGTTAGCCGCAATAAGCTTTGCCATAAGTCTGGGAATTGGAATAGCGTTGCTGCGCATTGTGGATAAACTGACACCCAAAATACCATTTATAAGCATCAACAAAAGTCCTGTGGCAGTAGGTATCTACGTCTTTGGCTACCTCATTTTCTTTGGCTTAATACTCCATGCCGCATTAACAACACCATTTTGAGAGTATGAACAGGACTAAAATTTTACTAGGCTTAATATTGGTATTGGTAGCTGGGTTAGCCGTTACTAGTTATGCATCGGCAACTCCATCAGCCGGTTTCCACGAGATAAATGGTGAAGTTTTTGATAACTGGGAAATATGTAGAACCAGCGCCCTTGGTGAAGATGGTTTTTATCAACTAACTAAGACGACCTTCCGTCCGGTCATAGCCTACGAGAGCCTGGGGAAAGAAGCTGCTCTAGCCTACAGCTTAGGTGAGCAAATTGCCGCCAAAAACCCGGACAAAATACAGAGGGCGGAAGCAGTATTTCGCTTTGTCCGGGATAGGGTAAGGTATACTTCTGATATAGACCAGTTTAAGCATGAAGAGTTTGCCCAAAATGCCGATGAGCTGGCTACTACTATTGACCAAGATGGGGTTGGTTATGGTGATTGTGAAGATAGCGCCGTATTACTGGCTGTTATGTA
>SOKA01000084.1 GCA_004376105.1 Dehalococcoidia bacterium | reverse complement strand
AGCTCACCCTTTAAACATTCCTGAAGCATCCTTTCATAAGGTAACTCACTAGCCATCTGTCTATCTCCGCTCAAGCAGTACCTTTACTCGTTTTAACCGTGACTTCTCTTCTCTATCTCTTTCCTCAAACTTCATATACAGGTACTTTATCGTCGCTTGTAAACCGGGGATTATTAGATATTCTAGGGCATTGAGTATTCTCTTTGTCCTACTTATTTCTCTGCCTAGTAATTCCAGACTTCTCTGGAGCTCAGCCAACTCAACAATAGTTTCAAGGCATTTTTCAGATAGCTGCGCCGTCTGGTCCAACCACGAAGATGTATCAACTAGACTATATCCCCTTACCACCCCTTGAGCTTCCTTTAACTCAAAAGCAGGGATTCTCACCCCACCTACATTTCTTAAGCCAGCAGCGATTCCTAAATGCCTCTCAGTAGCTATTAGTTCCTTTTCTAAAGCTATATAGCCGTGATACCCAGCGGCGATCGATAATGCTTTGTAAGTCCTAGAGAACTCATCAAGTAATTTTCTCTTAGTCTCTACAGTCTGCCTGGCTATTTGTAAAAATTCCAGGATTAGTATTGATACTCTGTCCTTTATTATCTTTTGTATTCTAGTAGCCAGGGAAAGCCGTCGCCTTAGCTTTATCAGCTCAATCTTTGTTGGTCTAACTACTTTAATAAGCTGCTGTGGCATTTTTCTAAGTCTTTTCTGAGTACTTTGGGAGGTACTTTTTAATTAGCTCCTCACCAATTAGTTTTAGGTCTTCTTCAGGCAATGCTGAGAATAACTCCCAACCTGTGTCTAAAGTCTCCTCCACCTTTCTTTTTTCAAACTCGCCCTGAGATATAAATTCCCTTTCGAATCTGTCAGCAACTGTCAAATATATTTTGTCCCTTTCGCCTAACGCTTCAGCACCGATGATGGTCGATATCTCCCTAAGGTTACACCCTTCAGCATAAGCGGCATAGAGCTGCATGAAGACATTATTGTGGTCCTCCCTAGTTTTACCAGCCCCAATACCTTCTTTCATCATTCGTGACAGTGATAAGAAAACATCTATTGGTGGGTATATCCCCTTTCTTTCAAGCTCTCGGGAAAGCACAATCTGGCCCTCCGTTATGTAGCCGGTTAGGTCAGGTATGGGATGCGTTATATCATCATCAGGCATAGTCAGGATAGGCATTATGGTTACTGAACCTCCTTTGCCAAAAATCCTGCCTGCCCTCTCATACATCGTGGCCAGGTCAGTATACATATATCCCGGATATCCTCTCCTTGATGGTATCTCCTCCCGCATAGCCGAGAGTTCACGAAGCGCCTCACAATAATTGGTCATATCGGCAAGTATAACTAACACATGCATGCCTTGCTTCCAGGCCAAGTACTCACCAGCCGTCAAGGCCAATCTGGGCGTTGATATTCGCTCTATAACCGGGTCGGAGGCGGTGTTGATGAAGGCTACAGTTCTTTCTCTAGCCCCTGTCTGCTCAAGATTTTTCATAAAAAAGGCAGCATCATCATAGCTTACACCAATGGCAGCAAACACTATAGCGAACTGTTCCTCTTTTCTCTTAACTGCAGCCTGCCTGATTATTTGAGCCACAATTCGGTTGTGGGGTAGTCCGGAGCCACTGAATATGGGCAGTTTCTGCCCCCTGACCAAAGCATTCAGACCGTCTATGGCTGAGATACCGGTTTCAATAAATTCGGCTGGAGGCTCACGACCTGCCGGGTTGATAGGCAAGCCATTAACATCCAAGTAATCTTCAGGGACTACAGACGGACCACCATCTATAGGCTCCCCTATCCCGTTGAAGATCCTTCCCAAGATGTCCTCAGATACCGCTAGCTTTAAGGTCTCACCTTTGCATCTTATTTTACTTCCAATGAGGTCAACTTCGCTGACTCCACCAAATACCTGGACTACAGTTACTTCTTTACTGATGTCTATCGCTTGACCACGTTTCACCTCACCGCTGGACAGCCAGACATCAACTATCTCTCCAAATTTTATGTCCGGTATACTTTCAGCTACCAGCAAAGAACCTTTAGTTCGCTTGATTGCCTTGGTTTCTTTTACATAGAGTGAAGATGAAGTCATGATACTCCTCCTCTCTGAGCTACCAAGCTCGCTTCCATCTCCGACCACAATTCCTTAATCCTTTGTTCAAAGGTGTCATTGGGTATATCTTTCATTCTGGATATTCTGGGCACTATTGGAGACGAGCGGATTTCAGCCACACTTACTCCTGAATCCAACATCGGTTGGGCCAGCTCATAAAACTTGATTATAGTTTTAAGCATCAGTTGTGCTTTTGCTGGCATGCAGTAGGTATCAATTTCATGGTAGGCACTTTGCATAAGGAAATCCTCGCGTATCATTCTGGTTACCAGAAGCACTAACTTGTCCCCTTCGGGCAAGGCTTCAGGACCTACCAGCCTTACAATCTCTTCAAGCTCAGCCTCTTGTTGAAGCAGCTTCAAGGCAGTGGCTCGGGTAACATCCCACTCAGGACTGATCTCAGACCACCAGCCTTTAACGTCATCAACATAAAGGCTGTAACTAGTGAGCCAATTTATGGCTGGGAAATGCCTTTTGTTCGCCAGTGAAACATCCAGCGAGTACAAAGCGTCTATTATTCTGAGTGTATTTTGGGTTACCGGTTCGCTGAAGTCAGCTCCGGGAGGGCTAACCGCTCCGGCTACTGTTACCGAACCTCTTCTTTCCGGGCTACCCAGACACTCAACCAGTCCCGACCTCTCGTAAAATGAAGAAAGCCGCGAACCCAAGTAGGCTGGAAAGCCCTCCTCGCCAGGTATCTCTTCAAGTCTTCCGCCAATCTCTCTCATAGCTTCAGCCCACCTTGAGGTTGAGTCAGCAACCAGCAGAACATCATAACCCATATCCCTGAAGTATTCAGCTAGGGTAATGCCAACAAAGATGCTTGCTTCGCGAGCCACCACAGGCATATTAGAGGTATTAGCTATAAATACTTCCTTCTCTTGTAGTAACCTGCCTGTTGCTGGATCTTTAAGCTTTCTAAAGCTATAAAGCACATCAGCCATCTCATTGCCTCTTTCACCACAGCCAACATAAATGTTTAGCTGTGTCTGAGCCCATCTGGCAAGCTGTTGCAAAGCAACAGTCTTCCCGGTACCAAAGCCACCGGGCATGGCTGCTTTACCACCAAGAGCTAGAGGAAACATATAATCAATAATTCTCATACCAGTAATAAGTAATCTTGAGGGGGCAAACCTTTGCTTATAGGGTCTAGGCTTTCTTACCGGCCATCTTCGCATCATGGTGAGCTCTTTTACTTCACCATTGTCCTCTAACCACGTTACGGGTTCCTCAACAGTATACTCACCCTCACGTATCTCCTTTATCACACCTTTAATTCCCACAGGTACCATTATTCTGTGTTCCAAAAGATTAGTCTCAGGAACAGTACCTATTATGTCCCCTTCACTAACTGCATCTCCAACCTTAACCTTAGGTGAGAACTGCCATTTCTTGTCGCGTGGCAGTGCAAATACTTTGGCACCCCGTTTTATAAATGAGTCCTTTTCCATTAAAACAGTTAAAGATTTTTGAAGCCCATCATAAATGGAGCCCACAATCCCTGGACCTAACTCAGCGGTTAAAATTGTCCCCGTCCCTCTAATCGTTTCACCAACTTTCAGCTCCAGGGTATCCTCATGCGCCTGGATTATCGCCCTATCTTCCTCCAGACCTATTATCTCCCCGACAAGCCCCTCACTGCCTATCTCAACAATCTCATAGACCTGAGACCCCTTCATGTCCTCGCCTATAACCAAAGGACCTGAGACCCGCCATATTTTACCCATATCTTACCACCTCCATAAAATACACTTATATTTCTATATCAAACCCTATAAATTTCCTGATATAAGCCTTGTAATACTTAGTGACGTCGCCATAGCCTGTACCATATTTTGATGGAACCTCGATAATTACCGGGGGCGAGCCTTTCCTTTCTTTGACTTGAGCCATCAAATCTTCAACATGTTTCACATAGTCTTCTAATATCACTATTACACCAACATTAGGCTCATCCATCACTTCGGTCAGAGCCCGCCTAACCTCTTCGCCGGTATCGTGTTCATCTTTTATTATATGATATCTACACACACCAGCAAGCCTCAGTCCGTTGACCAGGTCTTCATCCCCTATAACAGCTATCTCCAAATGTTGAATACGTATCATGATGAGAATACCAGATACTCCTTTATTTCTTCCACGGATATGTTGTCAAACGTTGCTTTTAAAACCAGCCTTAAGTTTCTTATTTCAACCTCTTTAACAATTAAATACCAGGCTATCACCAAAGGAGTTAGCACCCTCGGCGACAGCATCTCCTTGAGCAGCCGGAACTTGTGTTTGTCAATAACTTCCTCTACAGCAGTAATACTCTTAGTTCTATTATAGCTAGCTACTACTTCCTCGGCTATATCTCGGTATTGAGTACTGCCTAATGCGCTGGGTATATCAGCCAACTTGTGCGATATCAAATCCTTAGCCACTTTATCAGAAATCATATATCCGCCGCTGATTACAAATTCATCTGCTTCAGAGCCTATACCCTCAATTATTGCTCTATTTATAAGCTGTAAATTTGTCATGTCTATGATTATGCTAAAGGCTTTAGCTAGCAAAGAGCCATCTGGCATACTTTTAGGCATGTTTAGTAAGTTCTTATAATACTCCCCGTCTAATTTAGCTTCAGTCAGGAATTTTGACTTCGCCTCTTCTTCTATGTATCCCTCGAGGATAGAGGCATAAGCCCCTAGCTTGCATTCAATCAATACCTTTATAACGCCGTCAACATCTTCGGCATGGGAAAGCTCATCTAGCAATCCATGACCATGAACAACACCCACCGGTATCATGCTAGCCTTCTTGCCTGCTGAAATACCCTGCAAAGCGGCTTTGATATTTAAGACATCGTATTTAACCATGTACGTGTCCAACACCTTGAGTATGTCAGACGGCACAAGCTTAAACCATTCCAGGCGCTCAAGGCACTCGCCAAAATACTCCCACAAATACCTATCTGAGTCATCAAAGGTTTTAATAAGTGCCTCTTCAAGGTATCTTCCTATATCAGTGTCTTTAATGATTTCCAATACTTCCTGGATGTTGGATGTCTTTGACATCCTATTTATATGCTCAGAGGTCACAATTTTAGCCTCGGCACCCTTTAGGTAGGCTGACATAAATGCATATTTTGCGCTGGACAAAGCTAGCTCCTATAAACCTTAAAAAAGTTCCTTACCTATTTCAGGTAGTAACTTTGGTAGTAACATTTCGAGCCTAGTCTCATAAGTATTATCTATTCTGACTTTTCCATTAATATCCTCGACTATAACCCCTCCCATGCAGTTATACTCTCTGATTTCCACTATCTTACCGGCTAATTCCCTATCTTTCTCAAGGAGTTTTTGTACCGTGCTTATATCTTCAGGTAAAACATAAACCCTGCCTTTACTAATACCAAGCGTATCGGTAGCTTCCTTAATCAGACCCACGAGTGAGCTTTTACCGCTTGAAATTCCCGACAACTCCTTTTTCGCTCTACTAATTATCTCATTAATCATGTCGGCTTTGGCCTTTGATAACTCCTGGCGTGCTTTCACCGAAGCCTGAGCCTCTATTCGGGTAGCTTCTTCCCTAGCTTCCTGTATCATCTTACCCTTCTCTTCTTCCCGTTTGGCTACCTGCTGCCTCTTAGCTTGCCCTATTTCTTTCTTGGCCTTATTCTCAGCTTCCTTTATTATAGCCTTCGCCTCGGCTTTTACTTTATCCAAGATAGCTTCGCCTATTTTCTCCATTCCTCTCATGCGACACCCCCTACATAAGCCCCAACATAGTAAATGCCATTATGGCGAACACCAGTCCCAGAACCCCCAGCAGCTCAACGAACACAGCTAACATCATGGAGTGAGTAAATATTTGCCCTTTAGTTTTGGGCAGTAATGATATACCTGAAGCACACACGTTGCCCTGGTGTATTGCCGAAAAGCATTCAGCCGCGGCTACCATAAGTCCAATACCAAGTACCATAAAACCAGCGCCGCCTGTCTCCGGCAATTTAGGCACTATTGCGGTTATAATGAATATCAACACTATGAGCCCATAGAAGCTTTGCGTCATCGGCAGAGACGCCAGCACTATGACGCTCCGGAATTGCCCACGATCCTCAGATAAGGTGGCAGTTCCGGCAGATGCTGCCGTAGCTATGCCTATTGACGAGCCTAACAAGCCTCCGGCTAGGGCAAGAGCACCACCAAGGACGGCTAATGAACTTGGGGTAATTAACATCTTTACATTTCTCCTTTCTAAGATTTTGCTCCGACTGCTACAGACAACCGCTTCCTTAATCTAAACGGACTATATTGTATACCCCCTCCTTCATAGAACTTGATTAGGAATTCTACAAAGCATAGTCTAAGAGAATGTACAAAACCGGTAATGAAGCTAAGAAGCATGTTGATTAGGTGGCCAATGACTAAAATTACAATGGCTAAAACAGTACCACCGACGACTCCAGCTATACCAGGAATCGGTACAAGACCGGAGAACAAACGCGCCAGCATATTGAAAGATGAAGCCAGATAAAATGTGGCTAGGCCCACTCCGGCTAGTCTAGAGTATGACATGACATCACCCAAGAGCCCGGTTATATCAAAGAGCCAGAGCATAGCCCCTAGGCGGCCGCTCTGCTTAAGACTTCCTACAACTATCAATACTACTCCGGCAATCATGACGTATGGAGAGATACCATATATCGGGGCAAACAACGGGAGATCAACACGTAACATAGTGTAAAGAATAAAAGGTATGCCAAATTGAAGTGAAAACAAGCCTACCTTACTAAGTATTACTCCTATGTTTCTTTCCTTTACCCCTTTAATTAGAGCTATTACATGGGCTATATTAACATGGACAAGGCCTATCATTATGGCTAGTATTACGAATGTTAGCGGACTTTGCAGTGCTTGTTGAACTCCGGCGACTATAGCCAAATTTTCAAACCCAAAGAAGAGATAAACATCGCCTAAATAGCTCCCAGTAAGTAAGCCCATAGCCAGGGCAACCCCGCCACATATATAAATCAACCTCTGGAATAGTTTCATTTCCTCAGATTCAGAGCCACCGAGGAGTTTAACCAGTAGAAACCTCCCAACCAGTATGAGGCCAAGAGCATAAACCACATCGGCTACCATAAGGCCAAAGAACAAAGCAAAGGAGTAAGCTACTATGGGTGTTGGATCCCATTCCCTATATCTGGGGACACCAAATAGGTTTACCACAACCTGGAACGGTTTAAGCCCGCCCGGATTCTTTAGTTTGGTAGGTGGTTCTTCTGTTAGCTCTGGCTTTCTGGTATCAATAAACACATAGTCTATGTTCTCTTTAAGTTCCAAGATGGCTGACTCAATATTGTTCTCCGGAATCCACCCTTCAATTAAGGTTACATATTTGGCTTCACAGGCTTTGGCTAAAACCGATAACCTTTCATTTTCGGCTAACAACGCTCCCCTAAAGAGAGCAATATCTTTTAATTCCAGCTTAGCCTTACTTTGGAGTTCTTCATAAAGCTTGATCAATTTCTCTTCAAGCCTATGAAGTTTATCTTCGGTTTTTTCCAAGAATCCCCTCAGCGTCAAATCCTCGTCTGGTATCAGCAGAACTCTGCCTCCAGCATTAGTAATCAGAGACTCTATAGTTTCTTGGTTTTCAACCTTACCAATGGCATACAGAACAGTTTCGTTTTCTTCCGTGGCAACAGTGCTGCCAAGTAAGTATTTTTCCAGTTGATTATGTAAAGTCTCATATGCCTCAGTAGAAAGGATAAAAACTCTAGAAAAAAGGTAACCCCCACGGAATTTCAAGTCTCTTAATCTAAGGTCATGTTGCTGGGTAAGGGGTCCAAGATACTTCTTTTGCTCTGTTAGTTCTCTAACCTCCTTATCGATTTTGACGGTCTTCTCGCGTAGCTCAGCGAACCCGGTGTACAATGACCTTACTTCTTTGCCAATCTCGCCAAAGGGTCTAGTGTATATCACCTCAACATCTTCCCCTAGTGACACCTGCTGTTTCTCAGTTATGTAACTTAGCATGTTACCAACAAAGGTTAATAGCTCGCTAGCTTCTTTTTGTTGGCTTTCAACAGCGGCTTTATCTACCGGCTTTAACTCCTTACCCGCCTCAACATGAAGAACCCCAACTTTATGTAAGGTCTTAAAAGTCTGCTCCGAGTAATCCTTTAGCGTCATTACTCTAACTTTGACCATAGATTCAGGGGAATTGAGGATTAGAGGCATCATCTCAACTCGGCTCCGGTGATAATATTCACTATGCGCTCCGTAATTTTTCCCATCTTCTTCCCGGCATTGGTTCTAATCTCAGAAGCTTCCTTTTTGGACTTTTCAACCTTTTGGTTAGCTTTTTCCCTAGCCGTACTTAAAATCTGCTCGCATTCCCTTTTTGCCTCATCCAAGGGCACCTCGGAGGAAAGAATTCTGCTGGCCTCCTCCTTGGCTTTAAGGATAATTTCATTAGCTCGGCTCCTAGCCTCTTCAAGCGTCTTTTCAGCTTCAATCTCAATAGTTTCTACACTACTTGTGATTTCCTCAGCAGACATAGCGCACCTCTTTGTGAAAGATTCCGGGAGCCACACGCTGGAAGAATTTACTGTTTCCTGATATATACCATGAGTTAGTCTTCTCTCCAACCCATGCTATTCCGTGCCTGTTAATCAGCATGTAACAACCCATTTGCGACATCATAGACTATGAAAGGGGAGTGTTACAATTCTGGTGTTACCCGAAAAGACCGTGTTACCATTCAAGGTTAATTATTAAAATGGCAGTTTTACTAGCCAGTTTGAAATTATAGCAGAACTTTTCCCTGTAGTAAACTCTTGTAGCAAAAGAAAGATAGCCACTTAAGTTTAGGGCTCACTCTAAATCTACGCTGAAATAAACAAACGATAAGCGCCAAAAATATAGAGCCCGATTAAAACGGGGGTATACCAACTAATGAAGAAGGTCTTGCGCTTCTGTCGGAACCGGAGACCAACAATAACCAGAAGGGTCATCACTATTGCCACCACAGCCGTAATAAGATGGACCCTTGACACCGAGGAGAGAAGGGAACCTGGCGTGTAGAAAAGGTCAACCGGAGTAATAATGGCAATGTTAAACATATTACTGCCTAATATATCGGCAACTGCCATATCTATAGCCCCCAAACGGAGGGCAGCGATAGTAACCACTAACTCAGGCACCGAGGTAGTAATTGCCAGGAATAAACTGCCGACGAAGCTGGCATGCCAACCATAAGTCCCGGCAATCTCAGCACCGATAAATGATAACCATATTCCAGCACCAATAATGGCTACCGCGGCCAAGGCGAATCTTAGATACACCGTCTTCGCAGGCAGTCCTTCATATTGGGGGGAGACCACTGGTACTGGTTGCGGCTGGTAACCGCGCTCAGAGCGGAATATCCACCATACACCAGCTATATACAAGACGAGGACCATGATGCCTGGCACACTCACCCACCCCATGGTTAATCCTGGAAACCTCCCCCCGGCCAGTATGCCTCCAGCAGCGATAGCAATAAGCAGTATGCCAATACTTGCCGACATCATATGCCTTGAGCTCGCTTGGCTCAAGATTGGCGCAGGACGGTATATGATATCTAATAAAGCTAAGATAGCCAGATTAAAGAGACAACTCCCTAAGAGGTTACCCAAGGCTAGGTCGGGGAGCTTAACTAAGGCAACCGCGCTCACCCCGGTAACTAGCTCAGGCATGGAAGTAATAGCTGCCAGAAGCAGCAAACCTATCCATATCCTTCCCAGGCCTGTCTTCTCAGCAATAGCATCCCCATATCGGGCTAGCCTCGTCCCGGCAAATAGGATGATAACGAGACACAGAGTAAACTTTAACCAGACCAAAATTTGGGGCTCCTAGAGATTAACAATGTGCTGCAAGCATACAATATCAGGGGTAAGCCCGTAAAGATATAACTAAAATACTATGATATAATTATTAATGAAGCTAGGAGAGGTGTCCGAGTGGTTCATGGTGCCGCTCTCGAAA
>SOKA01000025.1 GCA_004376105.1 Dehalococcoidia bacterium | reverse complement strand
AGCTCCTCACGAATCTGTCTCGCAATCTCGGTGCCGCTAATAATCTGTGCTGGCATTTTTTACCCCTTATATAAAGTTTTAGCCAGCTAAGTTCTATTAAGAAGCTTAGCCATTAAATCGTTAACTGCCCTCACTGCCTTGGAGCTATCGGGCAGGTCAAGAAGTGGCTTTAGCTTGAGGTCATATTCATATACTTCCTCATCTAAAGGGATGGTAGCTGCGGGTTCAATTCCCAGTCTGACTAACTCGTCAGTGACGGGAGGGGCTAGTTTGGTGGGGGCAAAGTTGATTATTACCGATTGCCTCTTCACCACCAGTTTAAGTTGAGCGACTAAGTCCCTTATCCTGGCAACAGTTCGAACCCCCTTCACCGAGTGGTCAGAGATTATAAGTAGCTCATCAATATTCTGAGTGGTTCTTCGTGATAGATGCTCCATCCCGGCCTCATTATCCATAACCATATAGGCATAGCTTTTAGCTAAAGTATCAGCAAATCTCTTCAAGATAAGATTAGGGTAGCAGTAGCATTCGGGACCTTCTCCCCTACCCATTGTCACCAGGTCAAGCTCCTTACTTTCAACTATAATCTGGTTTAGTTTATACTCTAAATAAATATCCTTGGTCATTCCGGGAGGGATTTTTATTTTATCCTTGTGAAACTCATCAAGCATCAAGCCAACCGTCTGTTTTACCTCAAGCCCCAAACTCTCCCCCAGATTGGCATTAGGGTCAGCATCAATCGCCAGAATTGGTCCTGAACCGTTCTTTTTCAGGTAGCGAATGATAAGACTTGCCACCGATGTCTTCCCGCTACCGCCCTTTCCAGCTACTGCTATAGAGAGAGTCAAACAGTTAGCCCCCGTCTTGATTTACTATCTGGCAGTTTAGCCAGTCTCTTACTCACGCTAGGAAAGTCATCAGCATTAGTGTGCGGCAAGAATAGAGCTGCTACATAATTATTCATAAAATCAACCCTTACGCTCAACTCAAAGTTGGTCATCATTTTGGCCACCCTTTCCCCCTCGTCAAGTATGTCAGTAGAGAAAGAGGTTAACCTTGCCCCCAATAGGGAGCCGTTGCCAATGAAGATAAATCTATCCCGAGGTATATCGGGAAGAAGCCCAATAATAATGCTCTTTTCAATATCAATATTACTACCGAAGGCACCAGCAATAATCACCTGCTCTAGGTCAGAGCAGCTAATTCCCACGCTATTAGTTAATGTCTGGCACCCGGCATACATGGCTGCCTTGGCTCGAATAAGGTTATCAATATCTACCTCAGTGATAACAATATCTTTACCAATTTGGGTCTCTGGTGCCCAGGCTAGAACATACTCGTAGCCATCACTACCCTGTCTAATTCTTTTTGTCGGGAGGTTAGTGTTAAATTTACCATTCTGACCAATGGCCTCGGCTTCAAGTAGCCCGGCAATGATGTTAATCAAGCCTGAGCCGCAGATTCCCTTTGGTTTTGTTCCGCCAATGGTGTTGATTACCGGTTCAAAGTTTGATGGATTGATGCCAAAATCTTCAATAGCGCCGTTGGTGGCTATCATACCGTGCTTTACCCCGCCACCTTCAAAGGCAGGTCCAGCTGAACAAGAGGCGGTTACCATCCAGTCTGAGTTCCCAATCACTATTTCACCATTTGTTCCTATATCCATATAGAGCGTCAATTTTTTCCTCTGGTATACCCCCGACCCCACAATTCCGGAAACAATATCGGCTCCAACATAGCTTGCCACTGAGGGAAGCGTATAGACATAAACATGCTCGGCTACTTCAAGCCCCAAGGAAGTTGCCTTTACTAAAGGAACAGTGTTAACTGTCGGGGTATAAGGGGCTAGCCTTATATATTTAGGTTCGAGACCGAGGAAGAGCTGAACCATCGTCGTATTGCCGGCGACGACTATATGAGCAATATCCTCCACCTTGACCTTAGACTCAGCCAATAGCTTACTAATAATCCCATTAATGGTAGTAAGAATTGCCTGCTGCAACTTTTTTAGCCCACCTGGTTTCTGACAGTAGGCTATGCGAGAAATAACATCTTCGCCATATCTGATCTGCCCATTGTAATCAAGCCCCTCAGCTCGGACCTTCCCCCGATTTAGATCCAGTAGTTGTCCACGGACACCGGTGGTTCCGATATCAAAGGCTAGTGAGTAATGCTTGCTCCTAGTATCTCCAGGTTCTATATTTATTAGTCTTGTCCCGCGTTTATCCGGTTTGGTTTTGGTTGTGGTAACCAGAGTGGTAGCGGTGACCTTCCAATCGCTATCCCGCAGGATTTGGGGCAGTTTTCCTAATACATTAAAGTCTACCGATATGTTTCTGAGGTTATAACGCTTCTTTAGGCCTCTTAGTAACCGGGACAGGTCGCTTATGTTATCTTTCAGGGTAGGTGGCGGGAGCTCAACATAGAGCTTGCTAAGAGGGGGGGTAAATCTCCAGCCAGTAGCCAAAGCCTGTGATGGTTGAATACCGCCTACCCTTTCCCGATCAAGAACAGCCGTCTCCAGTCTTGATTCTACCGGAATATCAACGACCAGGTCAGTAATTATGCGGCTTTGGCAGGCTTGCCTAAGACTCTGCTCGTACTCTTCTTCAGAAATCTTCTCAGTCCTAGTGCTTTCTACCTCCCCCTTTTTAATCAAGACCTTGCAGGTGCCACAAACACCGGCACCTCCGCAGGAAGCATTGATATGCACCCCAGCGGCAATAGCTGCCTCTAAAAGATTCTGACCTTGCTCCACGATAATATCAACATTATCGGGTTCAAAGTGAACCCTCCTCTTTTCCTTTGTTAAATCCTCCATCACTGTCCTTTTCACCCCAAGCCAAACTTTAACTTTTAGAACAACCCTTTGGTCAATCCTGTCTCCAGGTCAACATCCACATCGACAAAGGCTGGTCTTGAGGGGAGACCAGGCATGGTTGGGAACATGCCACAGAGGGGATAGAAGAACCCAGCCCCTACCGAAGCCCGGATATCACGGACGGGGAGCTTGTAGTTCTTTGGCACCCCTACCCAATTGGGGTCGTGAGAAAGCGATAGATGTGTCTTCGCCATATTAACTGTCATCCAGCTAAATCCTAGGTCAGTATAAAGCTTTACCCTTCTCTCAGCCTCAGCCGAATAATCCACCCCATCGGCGCCAAAGACCTTGGTAGCTATAGTTCCAATCTTGTCCTTAATAGGGGCATCATCAGGGAAGAGGAGCTTCATCTCATGGGGCATTTCCACAGCCTTAACCACCTCGTCAGCCAGTTCCAGGGCACCTTCTCCCCCCTTAGCCCAACCTTCAAAGATAGCAACGCCATCAGCACCAGCCTCCAGGGCTTTCCTTCTCACCAGTTCTAGCTCCTTATCAGTGTCGGCGGTAAACTTATTAACCGCCACTACCACAGGCACACCATACATCTTCACAATCTCGATATTGCGGGCTAAATTCTCACAACCCTTCTCTATTGCTGGTAGATTCTCAGTCTCGGCTGCCTCTTTAACCCTGGAATAGGCCATCCCCGGGCGGAGATGGAAGGCGCCACCATGCTGTTTGAGTGCCCTAACTGTAGCCACAATGACAGCACAGTCAGCCTTTAGCCCGCTCTGCCGGCATTTAACATCAACAAACTTAGAAAAGCCACAGTCTACACCAAATCCATTCTCAGTGATCACATAATCAGCCAGCTTCTGGGCAACTAAGTCCTCTATTACCGAATTATTGCCATGAGCCACATTGGCAAAGGGAAAGCCATGGCACATCATAGGATGACCCTCGGTGGACTGAACGAGGTTGGGCTTTATGGCATCCTTGAGAAGCACAGTCATGGCTCCAGCAACCTTGAGGTCTTCACAAGTCACTGCCTTATTGTCATAAGTATAGCCAATAACTGTCCTCCTAAACCTCTCCCTTAAATCCCGGAGACCCGTGGTCAAGGCATGGATGGCTGCGGTTTCAGTGGCTACCGTGATATCATAGCCAGTCACCCTAGGATAGCCATCAGCTCTCCCCCCTATCCCGACAGCGATAGTCCTTAACGAGCGAGCATTGACATCAACACAATACCGCCAGGTAATATTCAAGGGGTCGATATTCAACTTATTGCCATGCAAGATACTGGCGTCTATAGATGCGGCACACAGATTTTGGGCGGTATCCGCAGCATGGATATCGCCGGTGAAGTGGAGGTTAATCTGTTCCATAGGCAAGGACTGACAATAACCACCGCCGGTGGCACCACCTTTTATGCCAAAGGTAGGTCCTTTAGACGGCTCGCGGAAGGTATTTATAACCTTCCTACCCTGGCGATTCAACGCCTGCCCCAAACCAAAAGCAGTTACCGTCTTCCCCTCACCCAGGGGAGTGGGGGTGATTGCAGTTACACAAATCATCTTGCCATTAGGCTTGTCCTTTAACCTCTCCAAAACCTTGACATAGTCTATTTTAGCTATGTACTTTCCATAGGGCTCAAGTTCCTCATCCAAAATCCCAGCATCCTTAGCCACCTCACTAATCGGTCTTAGCTCAGCTTCCTGAGCAATATCTAGGTCCGCAGGTACTGGCCATCTTATCTTTACCGGCATTATTTAGCTTCTCCTTTTATATTATGTTTTATATGTGGTTCGCTTCACCTCTCATTATTCATGGTCAGTTAGGCTTACTCAGAAACAAAGAAGGTGTTATCTTGGATAGTCAACCCTATCTTGTTTTGTTTTGCGATTTATGCCTCTTTCTAGTTTATTGTGCTTGATACCTGAGTACTATGTAACAAGGCTTGATAGATATTTCTTACCTCGTTAGTAATCTGCTGACTAGCGTCGAGAAGGGAAAGATTAGCCAGGTCAGCATCTATTATAGCTTGGTCGTAGGGGATAAAGCCGAGGAATTCAAAGCTTGGCAGGCTGGAAATTATGAACTCCCTCTCTGATTGGCTTCGAATCTTATTTCCGACTACAGCAATATTTTGTAAGCCAATATCCTTGGCCAATTTATTGATTTTCAGGGCAGTTTCAATACTTCGTCGGCTTGGTTCGACTACTACAATCAATTTATCTACTGCCTTGGCTGTTGCCCGGCCTAGATGTTCAATCCCCGCCTCCATATCCAAAATGACCACTTCATCCCGAGCCAAGAGTAAATGGGTAATCAAGGCTTGTAACAAAGCATTTTCAGGACAATAGCAACCAGCTCCACCCTTTTTAATTCGCCCCATTACCATCAATTTAATTCCATTATGTTCTTGGCAATACCTCTCGGGCAGGTCATCAACCTTAGGATTTAGCTTAAAATAGAGGGCTATTTGACCAGGTCGTGCCCCAGTCCTTTCCTCAATAAGAGCGCTCATCTCAGATATGGGGGTTATCCTCTCAGCATTGGAAAAGCCAAGGGTAGCAGCTAGATTGGCATCAGGGTCAGCATCTATGGCTAGGACAGAATAGCCAGACTCAGCAAATGTCCTAGCAAGAAGAGAGGCTAATATGGTCTTCCCTACTCCGCCTTTACCACTAATAGCAATCTTCATCAGTATCTTTATTTTAGCATAATTAAAGCTGAGACTTCTTAAGGGAAAGCGCTCAGCTCTAAAAAAAGCCTATTACCTACTGCTTACCCTATATAATTTATCCCATACAGGGTGAAAAGTCAATAAATGTGCTCGTCCAGTACTAAGCCCAGCTTAAAAGCGACCGAGGGGATTCCAGTTTGCGGTGAGCTTCAAGAATCCTCTCCATGTTTTCCGGTATCATGTTTAAGATAGATGGGACATAGACAAAACCAATTTCATATGATAATGAAATTACGGCTACACTGACTAAAAATGGGAGCATAAAAACACCTTGCATCATTGTATCATGCGATTCCCTTGGGTGTTTCCCGATTAACATATGCTTCTGTCTTACTGGGGATCAATCCGAAGTTGATGGTGGGAAAACAAACGATTTACCTGCTTTATGAAATATGATATATTTACTTAATGTTGAAGCGAAGCAACTGCTGGGGAAGCTTATGAAGAAAGCCGGTACTAGTTAGTAAAGGAGGGAATAACATATGTGAAAAGGTAATCTCAGTAAGCCGAACCAGACAAAATTAAATTACTGGAGGTTTCAAATGAAAAAGAAAAGATTATGGGTATTGCTGGGTAGTATTGGCTTAATATCAGTATTAGCCCTACCCATAATGAGTGGGTGTAGCCCAGCTCAGCCAGGGGTATATAAAATCGGCTTAACGCAGTTTGCCACCCACCCTGCTGCTGATGCTGGTAGGCAGGGTTTCATCGATGCCTTAGCCGATGCCGGGTTTGTGGAGGGTGAGAATGTGGCATACGACTATCTGAACCCTGAGGGTGATGCCACCGCCGAGCTGACCATTGCCCAGAAATTTGTTAGTGAGAAGGTTGATTTAATCTTTAGCTTTGGTAGCCGTATCAGTATGCAATGCGTCAATGCTGCCGAGGGGACAGATATCCCAGTGGTCTTTTGTGCTATCACCGACCCGGTGGCTGCCGAGCTGGTCAGCGACTGGGACCACCCCGGGGAGAATGTGACTGGAACCAGTGACATGATTGAGATGGATAGCAGTGTTGCCCTGATTCTGGATATAGTTCCCGGGGTCAAGAAGCTGGGCACGGTTTATAACGCTGGCGAACCAAACTCGCTGGTGCTGAACGATGAGCTTAAGGAAGTATGCCTCCCCTTGGGTATTGAGGTAGTGGAGGCTACGGTATCTACCAGTGCTGATGTTCTGGTAGCAGCTCAGTCCTTGGTGGGGCGACGAGTAGATGCTATCTGGGTCGGTACCGATAACACGGTAGTATCTGGACTCGAGGCACTGATTAAAGTCTGTGAGGATAACATGATACCATTCTTCCCCTCTGACGGCCCATCAATTGAGAGGGGTGGGATAGCCTGCCTGGGATTTGATTACTATGATGTAGGCTATCAGACGGGCGAGATGGCGGTTAGGATACTGAAGGGGACGCCGGCTAGTCAAATCCCTGTGGAATTGGGTAAGAAATTTAGCTATACGATGAACACCAAGGCAGCGGAGAGGTATGGAGTAACCATTCCCCAGGCAATCCTGGATAAGGCGCTAACAATATATGAGGAATAAGCATCGCTAAAAGTAGCCAGCCTGGCGATTAAATAGTTAAGAGATACCATATAGGTTTCTGGAGAGGAGCAAGCGCACTTGGATGTTGCTGGTAGCTTGTTGTCCATGTCTTGGTATGAAGGGTTAGTCTTTGGCTTAGTGGCTATAGGCGTATATTTTACCTTTCGGGTTCTTTCCTTTCCTGACCTTAGCGTAGATGGCACCTTCCCTCTGGGGGGTGCCATCGCTGCTGTACTTATTGTTAGTGGCGTCAATCCCTTTGTGGCTACGCTAGGTGCTTTTGGTGGTGGGTTAGGTGCCGGGCTTGTAACAGGGTTACTCAATACCAGGCTCAGGATAAGTGCCCTACTGGCTGGCATCCTCATGATGGTGGCGCTTTATTCAGTGAATCTGAGGATTATGGGTAGGGCTAATGTGCCGCTGCTTCGTGAGGTAACCAGCTTTGATATGGTGGCCCAAATTTTGGGTGTTAAGAGTGGGATGGCCGTGTCTATCGGCTTTGTCTTGGTGGTGGTCTTTATTTTCGTTGCCGCGTTGAACTGGTTCTTGCGCACTGAGATTGGGCTGGCGTTGAGGGCGACCGGTGATAATGAGCAAATGGTGCGTGGTCTGGGCGCTGATACCAATAAAACTGTGTTGCTGGGTTGTTCTCTTTCCAATGGACTAGTTGCCCTCGCTGGCGCCTTGGTGGCTCAAAATCAGGGTTTCTCCGATGTGGGGATGGGAATCGGCATGATTGTAATGGGATTGGCTTCGGTGATAATTGGTGAGGGAGTGTTCCGTCCCAGGGGGATTACCTCGATTCTGCTAGCCTGTTTAGGTGGTACTTTTCTCTATCGCTTATTTATAAACATTGCCCTTAGATTGGGCATGGCTCCAGGCGATTTGAAGCTGATTACGGCAGTTTTGGTTATTATAGTCCTGGCAGTTCCCTACGTTCGGAAAAAGATACGTCATGAGTGGCTACCGCCGGCGGTGAGATGGTGAAGGGGTACAGTAATGAGTACAATTGAAAATCAAAGTATACTTCAGCTCAGAGATGTAACCAAAATATTTGCCCGGGGCACTGTAGATGAGGTCAAGGCTCTTGATAGTGTGAACCTTGACGTATATGACCAAGACTTTGTTACTATTATCGGCAGCAACGGGGCCGGGAAATCTACATTGCTCAATATTATTGCTGGCGTCTTTCCCCCAGAAAGAGGGGGTAAAGTTATCATCAATGGTGATGATGTTACTAACCTAGAGGAATATAGGCGAGCTGCCTATGTTGGCAGAGTATGGCAGGAACCTGAGGTGGGAACGGCGCGTAAGCTTAGCCTTGAGGAGAACCTTTCCTTAGCCCTGTTGCGGGCGAGGCCGAGGGGACTAAGAATAGCCATTAACAAGAAGCGAAGGCAACTATTCTGTGAAGCATTAGCCCGGCTCGGGCTTGGCTTGGAGGATAGGCTGGATACCCCGGCGGGCACCCTTTCTGGGGGGCAAAGGCAGGCTTTAGCCTTGGTCATGGCTACCATAAGTAGGCCAGCCATCCTGCTGCTCGATGAGCATATAGCTACTCTAGACCCAAAAACAGCTCAAACGGTGCTTCAGTTAAGTGACATCATTGTGAAGCGGGAAAAGATGACCACCATAATGGTTACCCACAATATGGAAATTGCCCTGCGTTATGGCGATAGGCTAATCATGATGCATGAGGGCAGAATTGTGGTGGATATGGGTGAGGCAGACAAGAAGACACTTACTGTTAGTGATTTGGTAACTGCCTTTGAGCGAGCCGCTGGAGAGCAGTTCAAGGATGATACTATTCTGCTCAGCCCTCGCTAGAGGGTAGAGGCTGGCTCAGGCTGTAATCGGGCAAGTGGCATCCCGCCTTTTTTGATGTTTTGTTTGTCAGACATAAATCCCTATGCCAAGAGTGTCAGTAGCCTTTGCCGTTTACCCACCTGCCTTCCAGTAAGCCGAGTCAAAGTTTCCTCTCCATCTTTAGATGTTTTATGCCAGCTTCCCAAAAAGGCGAACCCAAGGTGTTAAAACCACGTGCTTTGTAGAACTCTATAACCTCATACTGAGCATGGAGCACTACCTTTTCAATTTCCTTGCTCTTCAGTTCTTCAATCAGAAAGGACATAATTCTCTTTCCTATTCCTATACCACGGAAGGGCCTCAGGACAGCCATCCTCTCTAACTTAGCCTGTTTAGCTTCCTGAAACCGGACTCTCGCAGTGCCTATAACGCTCTGTCCATCCTTAACAACCATATGCATTGCTTTGCCTTCACTGCCATCGAACACTAGGTCTTCTGAGATACCTTGTTCTTCCACAAACACTTGTCTCCTAACCTCAAAGGCACCTTTTAACTCACTGTTATTTTCCACGAGTTTATAGGTAAATTCTTTCATAGTGACGATACCGGTGCTGCTTGACATAGCTGCTGTGGATGATCGGGCCGAGAAGCCAAAAAATATAGAAAAGAAAGAGCCACCTTGTCAGGCTCCTGAAGAAGATGCCCCAACCGGTGGCACTGAAGAGAGTAGCTCCCATGAATCATGGATAACATTCACAATGGTAGCTTGTCAAACTCACCTTTCTCTAACGAGATTCTACAGCTGTTAGAGAAAGACCTAGACCACCTCAAAGCCTCTCGGCGTCTATCTATCTCTCCAGTCCATCGAGGAGCTGTTGCCAGCACTATTTGATTTCTAATATATTACTAGCGGTATATTCCGGGGTCGGGGGTTCAATCCCCCGATCCCCTTTTTATGCCGGTGGGGGACAACCCTGAGCAGGGCAAAGCCGTCAGCGTTGAAATAGGCAGTAGCCAAGTCAGCTGATACGTTGGGTGAAAGCACACGATTGAGTACGTCGGAAAGCTTCAGCGCCCCCGCACCTTGATGCAGCATTAGACGAAGCTGATAGTCCACGAGGCTAGACGCCTCAAAGACGAATGGCCCAATGCTTTACGCGACTAATTATGTAGCTGGTTACGCGTCTAATAAAGAGGGCAATCTTTAGCCTTGCCGTCACCAGTAGCGCGACAAAAGCGCGGAATTTTAGCGGAGCCGTGTAGGTCAAGTAGCTGGTTACGCGTCTAATAAAGAGGGCAATCTTTAGCCTTGCCGTCACCAGT
>SOKA01000035.1 GCA_004376105.1 Dehalococcoidia bacterium | reverse complement strand
GAGGGTGTGAGCATCACTCCCAGCACTTCCAGGAATACCATACTTCTGAGCAAAGATTTGAGCTTTAGCCGAAGACCGATGAAGAAGGCTTCTTGAGTTAAATACTTCTATAATATCAATTTGTTCCACTAATTCTTCTATTAGCCCACTATCTAAGGCGGAGAGCCGAAATATACTAAAGGGGTGCGGGATAGATACCAAGCCACCCTGAGCTTTGATTCTAGACATTGTCTGCTCAGCAGGCAAACCACTAGGTATGCCCTCTTTGAGAAACATACCCATAATCTCGCCGTGGGAAGTAAGTATTTCCTCAGCTACAATTACGGGGAAAGGAGCTATACTCTGCATCTTTAACGCACCTTCAATAGTGCCATGGTCAGCTATGGCAATGCAGTTTATGCCAGTCTCCAGACAGCGATTTATAATCTGCTCTAAGGATGTATTGCAGTCCGTTGAATATTTGGTGTGAATATGAAGGTCGGCTTTCAGCAATTTAATTTATCTCAACTAACCCTTTCTAGGTAGCTACCACTGCGAGTGTCAACCTTGATGATATCCCCCTTGTTAATAAAGAGGGGAACCTGAATGGTAATGCCAGTCTCCAGCTTAGCCGGTTTATTGCCGGCGGTCGCTGTATCTCCTTTAAAACCAGGTCCAGTATCAATCACTTGAAGCTCGACAGCAGTAGGCAGCTCCACGCCTATCAGCTCACCCTTATAGCTTGATATTTGTAGGGACATGCCTTCCTTTAAATAGTTAGTGGCATCACCTAGTTGATTGCTATCGAGGGATACCTGCTCAAAGTTCTCCTCATCCATAAAGCAATACAAATTGCCATCATTATAGAGGTATTGCATACTGCGATAGTCAAGGCGGGCTCGAGTGAATTTCTCAGTGGACTGGAAGGTTCGCTCAATAGTATGACTAGCCCGAATATCATAAAGCTTAAGGCGAATCAGGGCGGTGTGCTTCATTTTGATATGCTGGTAGTCAACAACCTGATATAATTTACCTTCCAGTTCGATAGTAATTCCTTTCCTTAGCTCACGACTAGTTATCATATCAAACTCCAATTTTTTTGACTTTTGAAATCGCCCTGGCTTTACCACCTTCCATTACTACTACATCCTCAATTCTCACTCCTCCCCAACCGGCAAGGTAAATGCCAGGCTCAATAGTAAATACCATACCTGAGGTAAGTTTATCGACTGAATTTGGACCAAGGCGCGGTGGCTCATGTGGTGCTAGCCCTATGCCATGACCCAAAGCATGCCCAAAGGCTTGGCCATAGCCTGCCTGTTCAATAACTATCCTGGTCAGATTATCAATTTGACCACCGCTCATCCCTTCCTTAATTATAGCCATTGCTGTTAGCTGGGCTTCAAGGACGGTATCATATACTTTATGGAAGGTGTCATCAGGAGTACCAAGGCAGATGGTGCGGCTCAGGTCACTAGAGTAACCTCCAAACCTGGCTCCCACATCAATTACTACTGGCTCCCCAGATTGGATGGCACGTGATGAAGGTTTAGCATGGGGTAGAGCTGAATTTGGACCAGAGGTAACAATAACATCAAAGGGTATAGTCTCACTACCCTTCTCCCGTATGAATTTCTCTATCTCCCAGGCTATTTCCTTCTCACTCATACCAATATCAATCATATTTTCAATGTATTCAAGAGCGGCATCGCTTATTTCCACAGCCTTAGTTATAAGCTCAATTTCCTCAGGCTCTTTGATAGCCCGGAGGGATTCTACAAGCCCATCTACAGGAATAAGCCTGAGCTGGGATTGCGCTTTATTCAGTATGTCAGATAACTGTCGATGCAAGGCAAAGGTGATATGCCCGGCTTCAAATCCCAGCTTCCTCAAGTTTAACTCGGCTACTAGTTTGGGAAACCAGTCTACTATATCACCAATTATCTGAAAAATCTCGCAGTCAGGGGCTTGTATCTTGGCTTGCTCTATATAACGAAAGTCGGTAGCTAAAATTGTATTTTGTGGTGTAATTAATAGATAACCTGATGAACCATCAAAGCCTGAGAGGTAACGCCTATTCTCCGGTTGGGAGATAAAGATAGCATCAATCTCCTTCTCAGCGAACCCTTGGCGCAACTTTTGTAGTCTATTTTTCAGGCTCATTATCCTTCTCCCGTGCCATTGGGTGAGCCGATAGATATACCTTTCTCGCCTGACTCTTGCTTACATGGGTATAAATCTGGGTTGAGGATAGATTAGCATGACCTAGAAGCTCCTGGACTACTCTTAAACCAGCACCACCATCAAGTAAATGGGTGGCAAAGGTATGACGCAGTAGGTGAGGGTAAACCCTTTTGTCTATGCCAGCCAAGCCAGCATATTTCTCTAATATCCTTTGGACTCTTCGTTCTATGAGACGCCCCCCATAACGATTAAGGAATAGGGCGCTACTCCTTTTCTTCCCCAAGAGTTTAGGTCTACCCTGGCTAAGGTAAGCACTCAAAGCCGTAGCCGCTGGCTTGCCCATCAGCGCCACCCGCTCCTTGGCGCCTTTTCCCCACACCCGGATTTCATTGGTATCAAAATTAACCTGCCCCACATCTAGGTTTACCAGCTCACTTACCCTGAGACCGGAGGCATAAAGCAGCTCTATCAAAGCTCGGTCACGCTGCCCCTGTGGTGTGGATAAATCAGGGGCTTTCAGAAGACGCTCTACTTCCTCTATGGTAAGAAAGGAGGGTAAGCGCTTATCCAGTTTGGGTGAAGTGGTAGTGGCTACCGGGCTGGTGGTTATCATCTCCTCTCGCAGTAAGTAACGATAGAAGGAGCGAATAGCCGATAGCTTACGGGCAATGCTTGCCTTGACAAAGCCCTCTTCTAGAAGATAGGACAAGTAATCAC
>SOKA01000032.1 GCA_004376105.1 Dehalococcoidia bacterium | reverse complement strand
CGCTTACACCAGCCGGTTGAAGACTAATCCTGCTGGTGGTTTGGGGTAAAAGTAGGTTGATTTCCTGGGCAGCCGGTCACCAGCATCAGCAATGGCTTTAACCACCTCTGCCTTAACCGGACTTAATAGAAAGGCTAGCTGGTATTCCTGGTCTAATACCCTGTTTATCGCATCCAGCTTGTCATAACTATAGGCAAGGAATGCTTCCTCTCCACCTCCACCCAGTCCCAGCAGCTTCTCCAGTATGATATGGTCGAGAATACTAACATCTAACCTCTTGTATAGCTCACAATGAAAGTAAGGCATCATCTGGCTAGTAGCCACAAAGTCACGCAACCTTAGCAAGAAAAGGTGCTCGGTAGCTAAACCAAAAAGGATTAAGTTAACCTGGTTTGATTCACCAGCCAGTAAATCATCGACTTGCTGCCAGATACCGGGCATACTCAGTGGCAACTCCTCTACTTCAAAGAACGACCTCAACTTAGCCAGCAGCTCATTCAAGCTGGCTCTTGACATACCACGAACCAGCCGGTGAGGTGGTAGAATAATAAGCCCTGGGTCGGAAAAACTTACCAGCGTCATCATCACAAAATTAAACCCCTCATCTCCCGATACTAATGAGGAGCAAGCCTGTCTTTCCCGCTGATGGGTAAGAGCACTCTCATAGCGATGATGCCCATCAGCAATATAAAGCGGTTGGCGAGCCAAGTTAGCGCATATCTGATTTATAATCTCAGGCTCAGTGATAGCCCAAATACTATGACTTTCTCCAGTAACAGTGCTTAGACTAATTATAGGCTGGCTTCGCCCCTCTAGAGCTAATAACGAGGAGATGCGCTTTCCTTGGTCTTCATATAGAGCTAAAATTGGGCTGGTATTGGCCTGGAGCGCCCATAATAGGCTTAGTCGATCACTCCCAGGCTCGGCTAACGTGCCCTCATGAGGGCGAATCACCATCTTATCCCATTCCTCCAACCTAACACAGACGATAATACCGCGGCGTCTATATTGCTTTCCCTGGTGCATAAAATAGTGGTCGTGGAGATAAATAGCTGGCACCTCATCAATCTTAAGCACACCTAGCTTCAGCCACTGTTCCAGGGTAGCTGCTGAACGAGCATACTTATTGTCTATAATTGTATCCTGTGATAACTGCCGGCCGTGCTCCAATCGGACAAAGTTATACTGACTTCGGTGATAAAGCTCTTGCTCTATCTGTGGGGTAATAATGTCATAAGGGGGACAGATAACAGACGACAAGTCCTTAACTAACTTTTGATTATAACGCCCGCCCCGAAAGGGGCAAATCTCAGCCATGCTTGCCTAATCCTTTTCTAATTGAATCTAGGACAAGATGATTCTTAATGACCCTAGTTTACTGTATGCCGCAGAAAAGGCGCAAGTGACAGCGAGCAACAATATGATTATATGTTATAATTTAATAAAAATAGCCATACAAAAGGCGGTCGATGAAGGACTTAGCCCAGATAAAAGAAAGAATAGAGCAGCTAAGGGCGGCGATTAACTACCATAACTATCGCTATTATGTGCTGGACAGCCCTGAGATTAGTGACGCCGAGTACGATTTGTTAATGAAGGAACTTAAGCAACTGGAGGCAGAGTACCCCCAGTTCCTGACCCCCGACTCACCCACCCAGCGGGTTGGCGCTGCCCCAGTGGAAGCCTTTGGAGTGGTAGAACACCCCTACCCTTTACTATCCCTGGGTAATGCCTTCTCCAAAGAGGAGCTACTAGCCTGGTATACGCGAGCCTCAAAGCTGGTAGCTGAACAGCAATTTAACCTTGTCTGCGAGCATAAGATTGACGGGTTGGCCGTGGCCTTAACCTATATTAACGGTCACCTAGCTACCGGGGCTACCCGTGGTGATGGATTCCGTGGTGAAAATATCACCCAGAACCTGAGAACTATCAGGAGTGTCCCGCTTTCCGTACCTAAAGAGGCACCACCCCGGTTTGAGGTGCGGGGTGAGGTTTTTCTGCCTAAAGCTGGCTTTAATAAACTAAATCAGGAGCGGGCTGAAGAAGGGTTGCCCCTTTTTGCTAACCCCAGGAACGCCGCCGCTGGCTCAGTGCGTCAGCTTGACCCCCGCATTACAGCTAAACGCCCACTGGATATATATATCTATATGCTGGGTTATGCTGAGGGTAAGGCAACTCCCCCAACTCATTGGGAAACTATGGAATATCTCAAGTCCCTAGGCTTTAAGGTAAACCCTAATAATAGCCTATTTACTACTATTGAGCAGGTTGAACAGTATCACCATACTTGGGTAGAGAGAAAGGAAAGCTTAGCCTATGAAGCCGATGGCATCGTGGTTAAAGCAGACTCGCTTGAGCTACAAAGGCAATTGGGGAGCATTGGTCATGAACCGCGATGGGCTATAGCCTATAAGTTCCCCGCTATCCAAGGCACTACGCGCCTAATTGATATAGGTATTAGTGTAGGCAGAACTGGCACCCTTAACCCTTACGCTATTCTGGAGCCTGTCTCGGTGGGAGGAGTAACTATTAAACAGGCCGCCCTACACAATGAAGACGACATCAGGCGCAAGGACATCCGTATTGGCGATACCGTTATTGTCCAACGGGCAGGCGAGGTGATACCTGAGGTTGTGGGACCAGTCGCAAGTAAGCGCACTGGGCAAGAAAAAATGTTCATTATGCCCTCACATTGCCCAGTATGTGGGGCTGTGGCAATTAAGCCTGAGGGCGAAGCTATGTCCCGCTGCACTAATGCTGCCTGTCCTGCTCAAATTCAAGAGCGATTAGAGCATTTTGTCTCCCGGGGAGGCATGGATATTAGAGGGATAGGTGAATCACAAAGCGCTATGCTGTTAAGGGAAGGGCTGGTTAAGAATGTGGCTGACCTGTACTACCTTAAAGAGAAAAAGGAGCAGCTCCTAAAGCTGGAGAGAATGGCAGAGAAGAGTGTAACCAATATCCTTAACGCCATTGAGAAGAGCAAAGAAAGGCCACTATCAAGGGTCATCTTTGCCTTGGGCATACTCCATATCGGTGAAGAAATGGCAGAGCTTGTGGCAAAACACGTTGGCAGTATAGATAGACTGCGAAATGCTTCCAGAGAGGAACTTGTATCCATTCCCACTGTTGGCCCCAAGATTGCCGATAGCATAGTCGCCTTCTTCAAGCAGAAAGAAAATAAAGATATCATTAAAAGATTAAAAGACGCCGGGGTTCGGCTGGAGGAAGAAGCAGTTAGACCGGAAGAGTTACCCTTAGCTGGACAGGAATTTGTCATTACCGGTAGGTTAGAAACATCTAGCCGGCAGGAGGCAGAGGCACGGATAAAAGCCCTCGGTGGCATAACTAAAGACAATGTCACCAAGAAAACAACATACTTGGTGGTAGGAGTTGAGCCTGGCTCAAAACTAGCCCGCGCCCAGGCTCTAGGCATAAAACAGCTCACTGAGGAAGAGCTCCTTAAATTACTAGAGGAGAAAGCCTAATATGAAAAGGCAGGCAATCTTTAATGAAATTAATTGTAGGCTTGGGTAATCCGGGGCGAGGTTATGCCAATAACCGCCATAATGTAGGATTTGTCTGCCTTAATCATTTTGCCAGGACAGAGGGCATCCGATTTGATAAAAAGCAAAGTAAAGCCCGAATTGGCATAGGCGAGGTAGCTGGCAGCAAAGTGGTCTTAGCCAAACCCCAGACCTACATGAACCTAAGTGGTCAGTCAGTTAGCCGGCTGATAAAGAAATTTAATATCAACCTTGATGACCTTCTAGTTATCCATGATGACCTTGACCTCCCCCTGGGCAAAATCCGCATCCGCCATGGCAGTAGCTCTGGTGGACACAAAGGAATTGATTCTATCATCACCGAGCTAGGAAGCCAAGACTTCCTTCGCCTTCGGGTAGGTATTGGACGACCGATTGTAACCCCAGGCTCTACCCAAATCAGCGAGGCTGATATTGTTGCTTATGTGCTTAGTGATTTTACCTCTGAAGAAAAACAAATTATTACCCAAGTTATACCCAGGGTGAGTGAAGCCATCCTCTGCCTCCTCAGCGAAGGTCTGGCAGCAGCTACGAACAAATATAACTAATCCTTTGCTAATATCCAGGTTCAGGTGATATAATTCATATACTAGTTTAAAGTAAGAGATTTGTGGAGTGATAAATAACAAGAAATTTATTGCCGTTATTGGTGGTAATCAACCTGCGTCAGAGGAAGCCCGGTTGGCTGAAGCAGTAGGTTGTGAGCTAGCCAAACAAGGTGCTATCTTAGTCTGCGGGGGCTTAGGTGGGGTTATGGAGGCAGCCTGCAAAGGCGCCAGTTCTGAGGGCGGAATAACCATCGGCATTCTCCCCGGGGATAGCCGTCAGGCAGCTAACCCTTATGTCCAAATTCCCATCGTTACCGGGATAGGCTACGCTAGAAATATTGCCGTGGTCAAATCAGCCCAAGCAGTTATTGCTATCGGTGGCAGCTATGGCACCCTCACTGAAATAAGCCACGCTTTACAAAGCGGCATCCCCGTCATTGGCTTGAATACTTGGTCACTATCTAGAAATGGTCAGCAGGATAACTCAATTACCATAGTTCAAAGCCCCACCGAGGCAGTAAATAAAGCTCTTGAGCTAGCTATAAACCAATAACCTGACCAACCTCAAGGTTACCAGAGCAAAAGTGTCAACTATTGAGGATATCAAAGCTAGAGAAATCCTGGATTCCAGGGGCAACCCTACCCTGGAGGTCGAGGTAGAGCTATTCGACGGGACAATAGGTCGGGCTGCTGTACCCTCTGGGGCCAGCATTGGCAAGTATGAGGCGGTAGAGCTCAGGGACAGAGACGATTCCAGGTTTAACGGACTGGGTGTCCTCCAGGCGGTAGCCAATGTTAATGAACATATTGCCTCGGCTATAATCGGCATGTCAGCTACCGACCAAGCAGCTATTGACCACAAGCTAATAGAGCTTGATGGCACAGCCAATAAATCACACCTAGGGGCTAATGCCATTCTGGGAACATCACTAGCTGTGGCTCACGCTGCAGCTAACCTGCGTGATATACCCCTATACCGCTACCTGGGTGGGGTAGCCACCTATACCCTACCGGTACCGATGCTGAATATCTTAAATGGCGGCAAGCATGCCACCAATTCAACAGATTTCCAAGAATTTATGGTAGTGCCAGCTGGAGCCAGGAACTTTGGTCAGGCTCTTCAAATAAGTGCTGAGGTCTACCACAGCCTAAAAAGGGTGCTTAAGGATAAAGGACTGGATACCAATGTCGGCGACGAAGGGGGATTTGCCCCCCCGTTAGCCTCAAATAAACAGGCAATAGAGGCAGTTTTAGCCGCTATTGAAAAAGCAGGCTACAAGCCAGGTAAGGACTGTTTTATCGCCCTAGACCCGGCAGCTAGCGAATTCTATAAAGATGGTCAATATATCCTGAGTAGGGAAGGTGTTTCACTCAGCAGCAAGGAAATGGTTGATTATTATGTCAATTGGGCATCAAGCTACCCCCTTATTAGTATTGAGGACGGAATAGCCGAGGATGACTGGGATGGTTGGCAGCTCCTAACTCAAAAATTGGGCAATGAAATCCAACTTGTTGGTGATGACCTCTATGCTACTAATATAAGCCGCCTCAATCAGGGCATCAAGTTAAAGGCATCTAATTCCATTCTTATCAAACCCAATCAAATTGGCACCCTTACTGAAACAATTGCTGCTATTCAGAGGGCACAACAGACAGGCTGGACGGCAATAGTAAGTCACCGCTCAGGTGAGACCGAAGATACTACTATAGCTGACCTAGCTGTGGGTCTTAATACAGGTCTGATTAAAGCTGGCGCCCCCTGCCGCTCAGAGCGCGTTGCCAAGTATAACCGTCTCCTTAAAATAGAAGGCGAGCTAGGGGAAAAGGCTAACTTTGCCGGCATGCGGGCATTCTACAATTTGAAACGCCCGAACTTTACCGGCTAGTGGAGCTAAAATGATAGAGGCTGTCTGGGACAGACAGAGATATTTGCCCGATGAATAATATAGACATTACCACCATAGGTTCGTGATGTTATCAAAGACTAAAATCAGTAAGGAGGTAGAAAAATGGCAACTAAAATCGGAATTAATGGCTTCGGTCGGATAGGCAGATTAACCTTCAGGTCAATCAAACAATATCATAATGGTAAACTCGAGATAACAGCGATTAATGACCTCACTGACCCTAAAACTAATGCCCACCTATTAAAATGGGACAGCACCTACGGTCCCTATCCAGGCAAAGTAGAGGCGGGCGAGGATTCAATTACTGTTGATGGTAGAAAGGTAAGGGTGTTAGCCGAACGCGACCCGGGAAAAATCCCGTGGCGAGATTATGGCGTAGATATAGTAATAGAATCAACCGGGCTATTTACCGATGGCACCAAGGCAGCGGCTCACCTACAGGGTAATGCCAAGAAGATAATCATTTCAGCCCCGGCACGCAACGAAGATGTAACCATCGTCCTTGGCGTCAATGAAGACCACTATAACCCGGAAAAGCATAATATTATATCCAATGCCTCCTGCACTACCAATTGCATTGCCCCCGTGGTCAAGGTATTGCATCAAAGCTTTGGAGTAAATAAGGGGTTAATGACCACTATTCACGCCTATACCAATGACCAGAGGCTCCTGGATATGTTCCACCGAGACTTGCGTCGGGCTCGAGCTGCAGCTACAAACATTGTTCCCACCACCACCGGTGCTGCCAGAGCAGTAACTCAGGTTATTCCTGAACTCAAAGGCAGACTTCACGGGTTAGCCTTCAGGATTCCGGTACCTGTAGTCTCGGTTATTGACTTTGTCGCTGACCTAGCCAGAGAGGTTAATGTTGAACAAGTAAATCAGGCTTTCCTGGCGGCTGCCGAGGGACCCTTAAACGGAATTCTGGAGTATTGCCAAGATGAGCTAGTCAGCATGGATTTTAAGGGTAATCCGGCTAGCGCTATTGTTGATGCGCCGAGCACTATGGTCATTGGGGGTAACATGGTCAAGGTGTTCGCCTGGTATGATAATGAATGGGGCTATAGCTGCCGCTTAGCCGACCTTGCTGCCTATGTTGCCAATAAAGGGCTATAACCAATGCCACACCCACCACTAGCACTGGATTGACAATCCTCACCTAGGTGTGCTTAAAATAGCAAAGTTATTAAAACCGAGGTAAGAAATGAAATTAGTGGTTATAGGTCTTGGCCAATGCGGATGTAACATCGCTGATCAGTTTTGTGCTATTAACCATTATTCTAGGTCATTTCTTAACCGGAAAATTGCAATTTTGACCGATGCTTTCGCAGTCAACACCAACGAGGCAGATTTAGGAAGTTTTAAACATATTCAAAATGATAAACATCACAGAATACTGCTCGGAGCTCTAAGGACTTTTGGCCACGGAGTAGGCAAAATAAATGCCATTGCCACCGAAATTATCAAAGAAAGTCATTCGGTTGTCACTAAGAATGTTTTACAGTCGAGAAAGTCTCACGAGGCTGACGGGATTATAGTAATAGCCAGTGGAGGTGGAGGCACTGGATCTGGAACCATCGGCTGGGTGATAAAGGAACTCAAGGAGAGAATGGGAAAACCAGTATATGCTATAGTAGTACTGCCCTTTGGATTCGAAGAACTGGGAGACAATTCCTACGCAGTAACCAATACCGCTACCTGTCTCAAGACAGTAAATCGATATGCTGATGCTACCATTTTACTTGATAATGAGCGGTTTATAAGAACGGATATTAGCCTAGCCCAAAATTTCAAAGAAATAAACCAAGAAATGGCTAAGAATTTTTATGACCTTTGCTGTGCTGGAGAGGAGAGAAAACGAAAATACCTAGGAAACAAAGTGATAGACGCCGGGGATATTGAGGAATCCTTGGAAGGCATTTGCACTATTGGCAGAGGCGGGGTTGATCTTTCCACTTTCTACCCTTTGAGAAAAGAAGAAGCCCGAGAAGCAGGAAAGCAACGTGTTTCGTTAGCTACAGCTTTACAGAAGTCTCAGAATAATTTGAGCTTGCCAATTGAACTGCAAGATGCTAGGAAGATTCTAGTTTTAGTTACTGCTCCCAAAAATATCATCACTTTGAATGGCTTACAAGAAATTGCTACTTTTTTACAAAACGAATCTCCTAAATCAGTAGTAAGGATTGGGGATTACCCCCGAAGAGCAAGGGAGGTCTCGGTGACCCTAATCGCTGCCAAGTTAACCAAAGTAGCCAGGGTGGAGAAACTATATCTTCAAGCTGAGGATTTATTTAAAAAGCAAGCAGAGATACATAGAGAGGCAGAAGACCAAATTAAACAGCTGCGGGAGACCAGTAAGAATCTGCCTACCTTGGATTGCTAACATATTATTCGGGTGATGTTCCCTACCTTCATGATTGATGTTTTGACATTGACAAATAAGTATACTTAAAATAGCAAAGATTAGTTAATACCGAGGCGGAAAATGAAATTACTGGTTATAGGTTTCGGACAATGTGGCGGCAGGATTGCCGATGAGTTTGTCCGGCTAGGTATAAGGGCACGCGTTGAGCGTAAGATTAACATAATTACCGGCGCCTTCGCGGTTAACACAGATGTTGCTGATTTAACCGGACTATCCACTATCAAGCCTGATTACCGGCATAGGATACTCATCGGGGGTCAAAAGACTGGTGGTCACGGTGTAGGCAAAATTAATGAGCTGGGTGCTGAGATAGCCAGAGAGGATAGTGACAAGATTATAGATGCTATCAGGACAACAGAACAACTCGCCGAGACAGACGCCTTCTTATTGATTGCTGGTGCTGCTGGTGGCACCGGCTCCGGAGCAATAGCAACAGTAACACAACAACTAAAGGAGCGCTATATAGAAAAACCGCTATATAACCTTATTGTCCTCCCCTTTCAGCACGAGGAGGAAGTAGAGGGAAGAACTATCTATAATTCAGCTACCTGCCTTAAATCTGCTTACTTAGTAGCCGATGCGGTAATTCTTATTGATAATCAAAGGTATATTAGTAAGAACTTCTCAATTAGAAGCAACCTAGCTAAAATTAATGCCCTAATAGCTGAGCCATTTTATAATCTACTTTGCGCCGGCGAAGAGAAAAAGCCCCAATACATTGGGTCAAGGATACTTGATGGTGGAGATATAATACAGACTCTAGCCGGGTGGACAGTGATAGGTTATAGCAAATCACAAATACCACGAATCAAAAACCCCTTTGATTTCAGGGAGAAAATCAGTGAAAGCCAAAGGGGAGTTCAAGTAATGAACAATGCCATAAGTGAGTTATCACTCCAGTGCAACCCTGCAGATGCAGCTAGAGGGCTATATCTCGTGTCTGCACCACCTAAGGAAATGGATATGAACCTAGTTAAGGACCTCGGAGCCCATCTGAAGCGTATAGCTCCGGAGGCTATAATAAGGATTGGTGATTACCCCAGGGAAAAAGCCTCACTCAATGTTACTGTAATCCTGTCTGAGCTTGGCGGTGTGAGCAAAATTGTAGCCTACTTCACCCAAACCATTGACCTCATCACCGCTATTAAAAAGAAAAGGGAAGGAATAGAAGTCGAACATAGAGGTCTTGAAGAAGCCTTTAAAGATATACCCTCATTACTATAATTAAATAAGCCAGTCAGAAACAGCGTATCGTTTTTCTGGACTCGCTTCTTTATTCCGCCTCCTTGGCATAAATTTTCCAAGCCTGCTCTACAGTTTCCTCATGCTTTTTCCAACCTCGGGCCATAGCTCCCTCATAGGTTCTTAAGGCTTGCCTTATACTCTCATCACAGGCATTCTTAGCTCGCTGCTCATTATCCTTATAGGCCTGCTCGGCTTGCTCCATAGCCTTCCTATAGGCCTGCTCGGCCTGGGCTATTACCTCCTCACGGGCTTTCAAGGCTTTTTCTACGGTCGCATCACGGACTCTCAACGCTTGCCTTATACCCCCGTCACGGGTATTCTTGGCTTGCTGCTCATTATCCTTATAGACCCTCTCAGCTTCCAGCTCACTCTCCCTGTAGGCCCTCGCCACTTCCTTTTGAGCTTCCATATAGGCCGCATATGCTTTCTCAGCTCGCATTAGAATCTCACTCAAGGACGGTGCAGCCTCCTCTCGAACTTCTTCACGGGGTTTTACAGCTTGTGGTTCAGCTTGCTTCCCAGCCTTCTCGGCTTGTGGTTCAGCTTGTTCACGGGCTTTTGAGGCTTGCTCTCTTTGATTCATCACAGAAGACCTCCTTTAGTCTGGGATTTTTATATTTCAGCTATTAATCTGCTAATAAGTCAAGCGGTTGTGCTTCCTTTTATATTGATGTCATGATTACCTCCTGTTGGTATCCTTAGCTTCCTCGGCCTTTGGCTTAAGTCTCCTCCTCAGATACCTGCGCACCCTCCGCCTTTCTCTTTATCTTGGCTTGTTTAACTTTTTTAGCCTCTTCAGTCTCTTCCTCGGCTTGTTTGTCTTTATTAGCTGCATACATTCTGGCTAGGAACTCCAAACG
>SOKA01000071.1 GCA_004376105.1 Dehalococcoidia bacterium | reverse complement strand
ATCTTAAGGCTTTATATAAGTTAGGTTACGGTCTGTATGTAGTAAGCTCAAGAAAAGGAGATAGGCTCAATGGGCAAATCGCCAATACCGCGATTCAAATAACTTCTGAGCCGCCAACTATTGCCGTAAGCATCAACAAAAACAATCTAACCCATGAGTTTATCAAGGAGAGTAAGGTATTGGCGGTCTCAGTTCTCTCCCAGGATACACCCCTCTCTTTTATCGGTCACTTCGGTTTCAAGTCAGGCAGAGACATAGATAAGCTTGAGGGCATTAATTATAAAATAGGTGAGACCCGGGCTCCAGTGGTTACTGACAATGCCCTGGCTTATCTGGAAGCTAAGGTAACTCAAGAAGTAGACGTGGGAACCCATACTATTTTTGTAGGAGAGCTGGTAGGGGCAGATGTCATTAGAGAAGGCGAGCCTATGACCTATGCCTATTATCACCAGGTCAAGCGGGGCACCACTCCCAAGACTGCCCCGGTCTATATTGAGGAGAAAAAGGAGGCAGCACCCAAAATGGCAAAATACGAATGTGCCGTTTGCGGCTATGTCTATGACCCAGAACTAGGAGACCCCGATGGCGGGGTAAAACCGGGGACGCCTTTTGAAGAAATACCCGATGACTGGGTGTGTCCGGTATGTGGGGTGGGTAAGGACGAGTTTGAAAAGATAGAATAAAGGAGGTGACATAAAATGAAACTGGACAACAAGACAGCCATTGTGACTGGAGCTAGAAGAGGCATAGGTCGCACCATAGCCTTAGCTCTGGCTAAAGAGGGAGCTAATGTTGTAGTAAGCGACATCAGCCAAGAGGATTGTCAGAAAGTAGTTACTGAAATTGAAGGCCTTGGCAGAAAAGGGCTGGCGCTAAAATGCGATGTAACTTCCAGGGCTGAAGTAGAAGACATGGTGAGAAGAACAGTGGCAGAATTTGGCAAAGTGGATATACTGGTAAATAATGCCGGGATTATAAGCTTTAAGCCTTTCCTTGAACTGACAGATGAGGATTGGGATAATACCCTGAACGTGAATCTTAAGGGTCAGTTTCTCTGTGCCCGGGCCGTAGCCAAAGAGATGGCTAAGAATAAGTGGGGCCGCATTATCAACATTGCCTCGATCTCTTCGGGAGGGTGTGGCATTGCCTTTCCTTTAATAGCTCACTATACCGCGTCAAAGGGCGGTGTTATGGCTCTAACTGAGGCACTAGCGTTGGAGCTCACACCACAGGGGATAAATGTCAATGCTATTTGCCCTGGGGCGATAGACACCGATATGGTTAAAGTACTTAAAGAGAGCGGTCAGCTAGAGCAGTTACTGCTCAGAATTCCCAAGGGCAGACTGGGGCAACCAGAAGACATTGCCAACTTAGCCGTGTTTCTGGCATCTGACGAATCTGACTATATAAGTGGTGCTGCCATAGTCATCGATGGTGGTTGGCTAACCACTTAATAACCTATTACCAGTAAGTAAATCCAGGAAAGGAGGCAGAAAACATGACCATACAGAAGCAGGTCTACAGGTGCAATGTTTGCGGCAATATAGTCGAAGTATTACATGCTGGAAAGGGAGAACTGGTCTGTTGCGGGCAACCCATGGAATTGCTCCAGGAGAAGACAGCAGATATTGGTCTGGAAAAGCACGTGCCTGTGGTAGAAACAACTGATAAAGGAATAAAAGTCAAGGTTGGCGATGTTCCTCACCCGATGGAGGAAAAGCACTACATAGAGTGGATTGAGGTAATCACCGACGGCAATATTCACCGGAAGTTCCTTATGCCAGGGGATAAGCCAGAAGCAGAGTTTGAAATCGGACCACGAAAGGTAGCGGCCAGAGAGTACTGCAATATCCACGGCTTGTGGAAATCTGGCTAAAAGACTGCACTTCTAAAACCAACCCCGAGGAAACAAAATAAAGGAGGTATGAAATGGACTTCAGTAATCCTTTTGGGACTATGGTGCCCCGAAAGATGACTGGCGCTGAGCTAACTCGGGCTATTATGCAAGACATAGCCGCTGAGCTAGATGCCATCGCTCTCTACCAAGCCCATATTGATGCTACAGATGATGAGCGGGCTAAGAAAGTGCTAGCTCACGCTCGGGACGACGAAAAGGAGCATGTAGGGGAATTTCTGGCGCTACTGGAAATTCTTGACCCTCAGCAAGCGGAGTACATCAAGAAGGGAAAGGTAGAGATTGCTGAATTATTAGTGGGAAAGTAGCCCTATTAGAGGTATTGAGCCACCTCAGGAAGGGTATGGATTATGAGGGCAACAGAGTTCACATTACCCTTTACCCTCAAGTAATATATGGACAGTTTAAGAGGGGCGAAGCCCCTTTTTTTAATATCCTTCCCCCCATGATAGGAATATATATCCATATCACGAGGGGGATAAAGGGGGTGAGGTGTCACTAATCAACTGAACAGTGCAAGTTCTTGACAAAGGTGATATAATAGTCTGATTTTCCGAAAAATTGTATTGAATGGAACGTAATTTGAAAATACTTTTGGTTTATCCCCAATATCCAGACACTTTCTGGAGCTTTAAATACGCTTTGAAATTCACCCCCAGAAAAGCATTAAATCCTCCTCTAGGCGTATTAACTATAGCCGCCATGCTCCCTAAGGAGTGGGAGAAAAAGGTTATAGATATGAATATAACAAGGCTAACCGATGAAGACATCAAATGGGCTGACTATGTGTTTCTCAGTGCTATGGTTGTGCAAAAAAAATCAGCCAGGGAAGTTGCTAACCGATGTAAGAAACTCAATACCAAGGTTGTTGCCGGTGGTCCCCTTTTTACTACAGCCTACAAAATATTTGATTTTAATGATATAGACTATCTTGTGCTTAATGAAGCTGAAATTACACTTCCACCCTTCCTGGAAGACCTTAAGAAGGGATGCCCCAAACATGTCTATACGACTAATGAACACCCAGACATAACCAAAACCCCCATCCCTCTATATTCCCTCATTGACTTGAACAAATACGCCTCAATCACCATTCAATATTCTCGAGGCTGCCCTTACAACTGCGAGTTTTGTGATATTATCATCCTAGATGGACATAAGCCACGAACCAAGAGTAGAGACCAGATGCTAGCCGAGCTAGATGCGATATATAATCAGGGTTATCGGGGTAGTGTGTTTATTGTTGATGATAATTTCATAGGCAACAAGAAAAAGTTAAAGACAGATATCCTGCCGGCAATGATTCAATGGATGGAAGAGAAAGAATACCCGTTTAGGTTTCTCACCGAGGCATCTATAAATCTAGTCGATGATGTAGAGTTAATGCTATTAATGTCCGACGCCGGCTTTAACAGACTATTTGTTGGCATCGAAAGCCCAAATGAAGAAAGCCTAATTGAGTGCAATAAGTTCACCAATAAGAATCGTGATTTAGTAGCTTCGGTTAAGAAGCTCCAGAACTACGGCTTTGAGGTAATGGGGGGATTTATTGTAGGTTTTGACAGTGACCCAATTTCAATCTTTAAAAGCCAAATCAATTTTATTCAAAGGAGTGGAATTGTTACCGCTATGGTCGGTCTGCTAAACGCCCCAGCCGAAACAAGGCTATGGCGTCGCCTGGAGAAGGAGAACCGCATATTGCCGGATGCTACCGGCGATAACACAGATGGCACAACCAATTTCATTCCCAAAATGAACTTTGAAGTGCTCATCAATGGCTATAAGCACATCCTGCATACAATCTATGCCCCCAAGCAGTATTACGAGCGGATTCAAACGTTCTTCAAGGAGTATAAGCCTAATGAAAAGGTGGGTTCCAAATTTAAACTTGAGGCTTACCTTATCAAGGGACTCATTAAATCGGTGTTTATCTTAGGTATTAAGGATAAATTCAGGGTGTATTACTGGAAGCTAGTTATTTCCACCCTGCTGAAATATCCTCAGCGTCTCAGTTTAGCCATAAGCCTTGCCGCTCAGGGGTTTCATTTCCGCAAGGTCTTTGAGAAAATTAAAGACATCAAGGTTGATAATGCCCTACTGGCAAGGCAACTAAAAGTCTTAAAGGGAGAGCAGCTTTAACCACTAAAGGTATTGAGCCAGCTCGGTCAAACTGTGAATCCGAGGGCAATCGCTGACCTCGGGCATTAAATCATAGCGGTCAATAAGTATGGGAGTAATACCTACCCCTCTAGCACCGAGCACATCTGTTTGATACTGGTCACCGATATAAACCGCCTCTGAAGCATTTACCCCAGCTCGCTCCAACGCAAGCAGAAAAATGGGCGACTCAGGCTTATCAACCCCCGCTTCCTTAGAGGTAACCACAAAGTCAAGGTAGGTCTCCAGACCAGCTCTGCCCAGGTAGATATTGGAAATCAAGCCTAAAATCAAGCCTCTCTGCTTTAATGCTTTCACGGTTGGCAATACATCATCATAAAGAACCCAGGTTGCGCTTCTAGCCAGCTGGCTTACCCGCCGTGTAATTTCTAACATTACCTCCCTCGACAGCTTCACCCCAACCTCGGCTGATAATATTTCCTGATAGCGGATAAAGGGCGCTTCATCTTTTCCCTCACTCCACCTCGGTGGGGCACCCGCTGGCGCTTGATTCTCAGCCGCATAGATACCCTTTCTTAACCTCTGGGGAGGTAGCTCAACGCCCAATTCCTGGGCAACTTGATAAAATAGCTCGTGCCTGTCAGGTTCAGGGTGAGCTACGGTATCTAGCCAATCAAAGAATACTGCTTTAATCATATTACCCCTTACCTAATCATCCTCAATGCCTAGGTCTCTAATGTAATCAACCTCATCTTGGATAGTTACTATCTTTTCCGCATCCTCATCCGGTATCTCAATCTTCTGGGACGGGGTACTAAACTCCTCTTCTACAGACATTATCAATTCTACCAAATCTAGAGAATCAGCACCCAGGTCATTAACAAAGCTAGCTGTGGGCACTACCTCCTCTTCCTCTACCCCCAGTAGCTCAACAATTACCTTTTTTAGTCGCTCAAAAATGGTTGCCAATTTCTACCTCTGTTCTTAAGAGCTTTCTAATCTATTAGCAAGAGCGCTAATTGAGCCTAAAACTCCATTAACAAACTTTGATGAATTATCAGTGCCAAACCTCTTGGCCAGCTCAACGGCTTCATTTATAGCTACCTTAACTGGCACCTTATTATCAAACAAGATTTCGAATACTGCAAGCCTGAGAATGTTCCTATCGACTACCGGTATTTGTTCTATAGGCCAGGCAGGGGCAAAGCTTTGAATATTCTGGTCAATCTTCTCCCTATTATGGATAACACCACTAACCAGCTCACGAGTGAAGGCACCATTTTCCTCAGACAATCTCTCGTTAGCTAGAAGATGGGTTACCGCCTCTTCCGCTTCATGCCCTGCAGAATCAACCTCGTAAAGTGCCTGTAGAGCCAGCGCCCTTGCTTTTCGCCGTGCCCCAGCCATAGATTACCTCCAACCTATCCAGAGTAAATTTACGAAAGAATATGAACACAGGTCCACATTTCAATTCATTCAGCAGGTAAGATGTAAAGCTATCACTACCTTTTGAAAACGAGACAACTGATTATATATATTGCAAGCCTTATCAGTAGTTTCTACAATAAGCTTAATGCCCCGGGCATCAATGACTTGCTTTACCTCAGGTAGTACCTCCACCAAACCTGATACTCCAGTGCCAACTATCAGCACCTCAGGATTTTCAGCTATAACCTCAGCTATATCTTCAAGGCATAGCTGGTGACCTCTCTTTCTCCACCAGTTATGCCTAACCCTATCGGGGAAAATGATTACATCTGAGGTATACTTCTTGCCATTAACCATTATCAGCCCCAACTGATAAGAATCAATAATATTGTTCACAGCCAAGCTTCCTGCCATGCCTCCATACCATTTAGTGCTATTTTGCCCGCTTAGCAGTTTTGCAACCGCTATGTTTGAGATTGTTTATCAACCCCATTAGATTTCCCTCTGGGCTTTCGCCCTGTAGGGAGAGGGGGGAAGCCCCTTCAATCTACCCTTGATCAACAGTCCTTATACTCTTAATAGCCTCGGCATCGCCTATATTCAGGGTCCTAACATTTTTATTTATTCGTCTAACGAGACCACTAAGCACTTCCCCTGGTCCTATCTCAATAAAGGTAGACACACCATCATTTACCATATACTCAATAGAGCGCTGCCACTGGACACCATTACACAACTGTCTAAGCAGTTCCGCCTTTACCTGTTCAGCATTAGTCATCGGCTGAGCAGTAGTGTTAGCTATAACCGGAATGACGGGTTCATGAAAGGGGAGGGTAGCTATAATCTCAGACATGCCATCAACGGCCGACTGCATCAGTGGCGTATGAAAGGCACCACTTACCGGTAAGGGGATGGTGCGCTGAGCCCCCCTGGCTTCAGCTAAGCCCGCAGCTTTAGCTAAATTCTCCTTCGCCCCACTGATTACCAGCTGACCGGGACAGTTAATGTTAGCAATACGGGTATCAGTCTGACCACACACCTCAGCCAATGAAGCTTCATCAAGCCCAATTATTGCCACCATACCTCCGGGTTTCCTCAGCCCAGCTTCATACATTAACCGCCCCCTCTCTCGAGCCAGATAAACAGCGGTGGAAAAATCAAGCGCTCTAGCCGCTGCCAGTGCTGTATACTCACCCAGACTATGACCAGCAACAAAAGCCGGTGGTGGTAACCCATTACCACCACTCACCTCATAGGCGGCCTTCAAGCAAGCATAGCTGACCGTTACCAGGGCTGGTTGAGCATTGATAGTCTGGCGAAGCTCATCCTCCGGACCTTCAAAGCACAACCGGGAGAGAGGGAATCCCAAAGCCTCGTCAGCCTGTTCAAAGGCTGCTTTAGCTGAAGCAAAATTATCATAGAGGGCACGACCCATGCCCACCTTCTGAGAACCCTGCCCCGGGAAAATATGGGCTACCTTCATCAGCTCAGCCTTTAACTAACCCCAGTAGAATTCTTAAGTTGAGCAATTATTGCCTCAGCCTCAGCTACCATCTGCTCTATAATAACCTTGACCGGTTTAATATCTTTTATCATCCCCGCAATCTGTCCCGCCAAGAGGGTGCCATTCTCAATATCACCCTCAATCAAGCCCAAACGCACCCTCCCTACGCCAAACTCCATAAGCTCCTCCCTAGAGATACCAGACTTCTCCTTCTCCAAAAACTCTCGCGTTAGCTTATTCTCCAAAGAGCGCATAGGGTAACCGGTGCTCTGACCGGAAAGTATTGTGGAACGGTCGCTTGCAGCTAGAATCTCCTGTTTGTAATTAGGGTGGGCAATACACTCCTCGCTACAAACGAAGCGCGTCCCCATCTGAACACCCTGAGCCCCAAGAGCCAGGGCAGCCGCCAAGCCCCGTCCATCACCAATACCTCCAGCCGCCACTACCGGTAGCTGGACACCATCAACCACCTGGGGCACTAAAGCCATTGTCGTTATTTGTCCTACCTCCCCTCCCGACTCCATACCCTCAGCCACAACGGCATCCGCACCAGCTCGTGCCAGACGCCTAGCCAAGGCAACACTGGCTATCACTGGCATTACCTTTATCCCCGCCTCCTTAAATCTAGGGATGTAAGGCCCAGGATTACCAGCGCCAGTAGTAACCACAGCCACCTTCTCTTCCAGAACCACATCTACAACCTGTTCAGCAAAGGGGGATATTAATAGAATATTTACACCAAATGGTTTATTCGTTTGCTGCCGGGTCAGGTGTATCTGTTGCCTTACCCAATCTGGCTCAAAGGCACCGGCACCAATAATACCCAATCCACCAGCATTAGAGACTGCCGAGACAAGCTCAACCGTAGCCACATGAGCCATCCCTCCCTGAATAATCGGATACTTAATGTCAAAAAGGTCACAAATAGCAGTTTTGAGCATAGAATAGCCCCCTTTAGCTAGTTTTCTTTTTCGGGCTTTTAATCTCGATGACTTCCCTACCGGCATAGCTTCCACAGGTAGGACAAACATGGTGAGGCAGTTTAGGGCTATGACATTGAGGGCAATAGTCTATAGCAGGAGGGGAAAGCAGGAGGTGACTACGCCTCTTACCCTGACGCGCCTTAGCATATTTCCGTTTGGGTAAAGCCCCCATGCTACTCCGTTCCTTTCTGTTCGGTTACCAACTTACTTAGCTTAGACCAGCGAGGGTCTGCCTCTTGAGGTAAACAATCACAAGGTCCCTGGTTAAGGTTATGACCACAAGTAGGACATAACCCAGCACAATCCTCACGACAAAGCGGCTTCATAGGGACAGCCAGTAGTGCATATTGGCGTATCGCCTCGGTTAAATCAAGAACATGATGCTCATCAATAGTGAAACATGCCGGCTCCTCAGGCAAGGACAGCGAATCACCACTAACTACATCTGCAATAGGAAAATACTCTTCTTCAATATTTAGTGCTAGAGGAGAACTAAAAAAATTCAAGCAACGGCTACAAGTGACTTCAACCTCAGTATGTAGTGTAGCCTTAGCCAAGATACCCCGGTCAGTACGCACTAGCGAGACCTTACCCTCAACCATGCTATCGCCACCAGCAATACTAACAATATCACTTACCTCATAATTTCGTATTAACCCTATAGATGACTTAAGCTGCTGAGATACATTTATCCGCATTATATTCTACCTTCACTTCAACTAAAGTCAGCTTATTATAAGCAGAGCCACATACCTAGTGTCAAGCGATGACTAATCTGCTGTTGCCAACTCTAGTGTTGAGGTTTTCTCAGGGCGCACAATCGCCTTATAATAAAAAAACTCTAAAAAACTCTTGACAAACATTTAAAGTAGTGGTAACATTAAGGTTTGTAGTTATGCCTCTTAACTCTCACTTTATTATTTTCTCTTCATTATTAGCCACCGGTCTTACGTGAGATTAGTACTAGTAGTAATGCAAAGAATTTCTGCGTGTTTTTAAGGAATAGAGCTAGAGATGGTTTTTACGTTACCACACACTGAAAAAAGAATGCTGCTTGTTCCCAGAAAATCTTATACCAAGTTACCCCAGATACTAGCTGTCCCTAACCTGATTGAGGTTCAATTAGAATCATTCCGCTGGTTTCAGGAAAAGGGGTTAAAGCGATTGCTAGAGGAGGTATCCCCCACAAAGGACTTCACTGGCAATAGGCTGGAACTCAGCTTTGTAAACTACGAGTTTCGTGCCCCTCGTCACTCTGAGCAAGAGTGTCGCCACCGAGACCTAACTTACTCAGCCCCCCTTTATGTTAGGGCACGCTTGCTGATTAAAGGAACCGGGGAAATCAAGGAACAAGACCTATTTTTCGGCAACATCCCCCTGATGACAGCTAAAGGCACCTTTATTACCACCGGCGCTGAACGGGTAGTCGTAAGCCAGTTACTCCGTTCTCCGGGTGTCTATTTCACTATTGAAGAAGATGCTACTAGTGGTCGTGCATTGTGCCATGCTAAGCTAATTCCTGCCCGCGGGGCTTGGCTGGAGTTTGAGACCAGCAACCGGAATATAATCTCAGCTAAGATAAATGGTAAACGGAAGATTCCTATTACTACACTTTTGCGTGCTATCGGTTACGATAGTGATGAGCAATTACTCAGCCTGTTTTCTAAAGAGGACAGCTCTCCGGAACACCAATTTATCAGGTCAACTATGGAGCGTGACCCTTTAGTTAGGAACAAAGCCGAGGCTCTGCTCGATATCTATAAAAGATTGCGCCCTGGAGACCCCCTCACTATTGAAAATGCCGAAAAACTAATAAAAAACCTATTTTTTGATCCTCAGCGTTATGACCTGGGAGAGGTAGGTCGCCACAAGCTTAATAAGCGATTAGGGCTTGACAATTCGAAGGAAAAGCGAGTTCTAGATGAGGAAGATATTATAGAGATAGTCAGGCACATTATTATGGTTAATAATGATACTGATACCCCTGACGATATTGACCATCTAGGGAATCGGCGAGTGTGCACTGTTGGTGAGCTAATTCAAAACCAGTTTCGTATCGGTTTATTGCGCTTGGGGCGAGTAGTTAGAGAGCGTATGAGCATTATCAGCACTGAGGTAGTCACTCCCAGCGCTCTAGTCAACATTCGCCCCGTAGTGGCGGCTATCAGAGAGTTCTTCGGCAGCTCACAGCTATCACAATTTATGGATCAAACCAACCCATTGGCTGAGCTAACTCATAAGCGACGCTTATCAGCAATGGGACCAGGGGGTCTATCTCGGGAACGTGCTGGCTTTGAGGTTCGCGATGTCCACTTTTCCCACTATGGTAGAATCTGCCCTATTGAGACCCCAGAGGGACCTAACATTGGTCTCATCGGCTCTCTAGCCACCTATAGCCGGATTAATCAGTATGGTTTTATTGAGACACCGTACCGCAGGGTTATTGCCGAGGTAAGTAATAGCCACGATGGGCTGCTGAGCAAGACAACCCGAGAGGCAGTGTTTGATGACAAGGGTAATACCATAGTAGAAGCTGGGGCTACTATTACGCCTCAACTTGCCACCAAGCTATCTCGCCTATCACCTAGAACCATAAAGGTGGTGCCCTTTGTCTCTGATGAAATCGTCTACCTAACTGCTGACCAAGAGGAAGAATATACCATTGCCCAGGCTAACGCCAAGCTGGATGAAAATAGTCAATTTACTGAAGAAAGGGTTGAGGTCAGGCAGGGTGAGCGTTATCTACTGGAGGTACCAGATAAAATCCAATTAATGGATGTATCACCCAAGCAGATAGTCAGTGTGGCCACAGCACTAATACCTTTCCTAGAACATAACGATGCTAATCGTGCCCTGATGGGCTCTAATATGCAGCGGCA
>SOKA01000018.1 GCA_004376105.1 Dehalococcoidia bacterium | reverse complement strand
TTTCGCAGTCTTGCCACGCCCTTCTTCGGCCCTTGATGCCAAGGCATCCACCATGCGCCTTAACCGCTTGACCTGCTTCAGATTTGATATTAGTCCTCATATTCAATTGTTAAAGTGCTGTTATATACATAACAAAACGGCTTGGTAATAAATCACCAAGCCGTTCGCCTGGTTATCAATCACCACTTCCTACTTTTATGTATCAGACCTTATCATTTCTACTAAAAGTATAATACAACTTTTCTACTTTGTCAATAAGTATAGTACTACTTTACTACTTTGTCAAGCATAATTCATTAATAATTCTTTAATTTTGCCAATAACATTTCACAACAATGCTCTCTTGACAAATAAAGGCTAGAAGTGGTAGATTAAATAGTAATTAGCAGTCTAAGCTTTAGACTGCTAATTGAGGTAGAGATGCTATTTCCTAGAACAGAGACAATACTCAAGTCTATAGTGGGCCAATATATTGTTAGGGCAGCACCGGTACCGTCACAGAGTATCATCAATGACTATGAGCTGAGGGTAAGTCCAGCTACTATCCGCAATGAGATGGCACGCTTGGAGCAAGAGGGTTATATTACCCGCTGTCACCCTTCAGCCGGAAGCATACCTTCAGACAAAGGTTACCGCTACTATGTGGAGTCTCTGAGTGACATCGAGCTCCCCTTAGCTGAGCAACGTTTGATACGCCATCTCTTTCACCAAGTGGAAAAGGAACTGGAGGAGTGGCTAAGGCTAGCGGCAAAACTTATAGCTCAGTTGGTTCAAAATATGGCTATAGTTACTATGCCTAAGCCAGCAAACTGCCAATTCAAGCATCTGAAGTTGATTGCCCTACAAGACTCATTGACATTGATCGTCCTTGTCCTTCGTGGAGCCAAGGTAAAGCAACAGTTAATAGCCTTTGACCAAGTTATATCTCAACCCAAGCTAACGGCTACCGCCAACAAACTAAATGCTGCTTATTCCGACTTGACCAGCTCGCAGATTTTAGCTAAAGGCATAAGGCTCTCCTCCACTGAACAACAGCTAACCGATTGCCTGTTAAAGATAATGCAGGCTGAAGATGAACAGGAGCACGAGGAGCCTTACCTTGATGGCCTGCACTTTATGCTTAACCAGCCAGAATTTGCCCATAACCAGCGGGTGCTACCCTTAATGGAATTAGTTGACCACAGAAACCTGCTGAGGATTATTGCCCCCCAACGACTAACCAGCCACGGGGTGCGGGTAGTTATAGGCAAGGAGAATAAGGCAGAGGTTATCCAGGATTACAGCGTGGTCATCAGCCGATATGGTTTACCTGAAGAAGCCGTTGGCACTATAGGCGTAATCGGGCCTACCCGAATGCCCTATGCCCGTGCCATCTCCACTGTAAACTACCTCTCCTCAGTGCTGAGTGGACTGGTGGCTGAGCTATACGGGAAAGAAACACCCCTGTATAATACCAATTGATAAGAGGTAGATAATAAAGGAGAGTTAAAGAGAGGCGAAGCCTCTCTTACATAACCCATCCCCCTCTCCTTTGAAGGAGAGGGGGAACAAGGGGGTGAGGTAGGATAATAATGAAACAAGAACAGCCAGAAGAAAGGCAAACCAACGAAGTGGAACCAGAGGTTGCTGAGGTAGAGGATATAGAGGCATTAAAGCAAGCCCTGGCCGAGGAAAAGAAAAAGGCAGAAGGCTATTTAGCTAACTGGCAAAGAGCCCAGGCAGACTTCATTAACTACAAACGGCGCAGTGAGCAAGAAAAGGAGGAGATTGGCAAGTTTGCCAATACTATACTTATGCTTAACCTCCTGCCTATTCTTGATGATTTAGAACGAGCCTTTACCTCTATTCCACCCCATATAGCTAGACTTACCTGGGTAGATGGCATCAGGCTCATCGAGCGTAAGCTCCAGGTAAGCCTGGAGGTACAAGGATTGTCCCAAATCAAGGCACTGGGTGAACCATTTGACCCCAAGCTCCACGAAGCAACCATGCACGCTAAAGGTAAAGAGGGAATGGTTATTGAGGAGCTGCAAAAGGGCTACATGTTACATGATAGAGTTATCCGCCCAGCTATGGTAGTAGTAGGCAACGGCGAAGAAGAGGAGGAGAAAAAGGAGGAATAAATTATGGGAAAGGTTATAGGTATTGATTTAGGCACAACTTTTTCGGCGGTAGCGGTGATGGAAGGAGGGGAGCCGGTGATTATCCCCAATGCTGAGGGCGGTCGCATCACCCCATCAGTAGTAGCTATAAGTAAGAGCGGCGAGCGTCTAACAGGGCAGGTGGCTAAACGCCAGGCTATCATCAACTCGGAAAATACTATTTTCAGTATAAAGCGCTTGATGGGGCGTAAGTTTGACGAGCCTACTGTGGAATACGACAGGAAGCTATTACCCTTTAAGATAACTAAGGCAGCTAACGGTGATGCCTGGGTAGTGATGGGTAATAAAGAGTATAGCCCTCCAGAAATCTCAGCTATGATTCTACAAAAACTTAAAATGGATGCCGAGGCTTACCTCGGTGAGCAGGTTAACGAAGCCGTAATCACGGCGCCTGCCTACTTCAACGATTCACAGCGGCAGGCAACCAAGGACGCCGGCAAGATAGCCGGGCTTGAGGTGCTGCGCATAATTAACGAGCCTACGGCTGCCTCCCTAGCCTACGGATTGGACAAGAAGGGTGAAGAGACCATTGCCGTCTATGACCTCGGTGGCGGTACCTTTGATATATCCATCCTTGAGCTAGGACCTGCTGCTGAACGGACCTTCCAGGTCAAGTCAACCAACGGCAATACCCACCTTGGTGGCGACGACTTTGACCAGAGAATCATGGATTGGCTATGCGATGAGTTCAGGCGAGACCAAGGAATAGACCTACGGCAGGATAAAATGGCTCTGCAGCGACTGAAGGAAGCTGCCGAAAAGGCTAAGTGTGAGCTTTCCACCGTCCAGCAGACCGAGGTAAACCTTCCCTTTATCACCGCTGATGCCAGCGGTCCCAAGCACCTTA
>SOKA01000077.1 GCA_004376105.1 Dehalococcoidia bacterium | reverse complement strand
AGATGGGGGGAGGGTGGCTACGGCACGGGTGGCTTCGGTAACGGAATAGCCCAGGGAGGTCAGGGCAGCTAACACATCGGCATTTTCCTCGGCTAATTGAACCCCCGCGGTGGTTATCCAACCAGCACCTATTTTATCTTTAAGCTCAAGGATAAGGCGGTCAGCCACTTTTTTACCTATTCCGGGGACTACCGTCAGCAGGTCAACACTGCCGGTGGCAATAGCCATGGTCAGTTTGTCCAAGCTCATCGCCGAAAGCATGGCCAGTGCTAGCTTGGGACCTAATCCTGATACGCCGAGCAGGGTTTGAAAAAGCCTGAGCTCATCAGCCGAGGCAAAGCCATAGAGGGTGGCATTATCTTCTCTGAGGTGAAGGTGGGTATGTAGATTGACCTCCTCGCCGATTTTACCCAATGAACTCAGGGTAGAGGTCGGCATATATACCTGAAAGCCTATACCGCCAACATTTATAATCGCCCAATCACTACCTAGCGACTCTAATGTGCCGCGAAGACCAGCTATCATTTCCCCTCACTGCTTAGCCAACAGGTTGTCCAGATATGTCTCACGCAAATGGCAGATAGCTATAGCCAGGGCATCGGCAGCATCAGATGGCTGAGGCACCTGAGATAGCCCAAGCTGGAGCCTGACCATCTCCTGAATCTGCTCCTTTGAACTAGCTCCGTAACTAGCTACCCTCTGCTTTACCTGAGTTGGGGTATATTCATAGGATGGGATTCCCTTGTTGGCGGCTGCCAGGATAGCCACTGCCTGAGCCTTACCTATGGCCAGCGTCGACCTCACATTTTTGGCAACAAAAGGCTGCTCTATAGCCACGGCATCAGGCTCGTAGCGTGAGATAATTTTGCAAAGCTCACCATATAAATAACTTAAGCGCTCCCCTATCGGGGAGCGCACCGGACAGTCAAAGACGCCACAGTCAACAAGGGTTATTTCATCGTTCTTACTCTCTATTACCCCATAGCCCATAGTTACTGTGCCCGGGTCAATACCTAAAATTCTCATACCTAGGTTTACAACTCATATTTTTCTAGAATAGAATCAGAAAAGTCAACATTACTAGACACATGCTGCACCTCATCTAGCTCTTCTAGCTTGTCCAACAGTTTCAGTGTTTGTAATGCTGCCTTTTCCCCAAGCTCAACCATAGTCTTGGGCACCAGAGATAACTCAGCAGAGGTTACAGGTAGGCTTTTCTCCTCAAGTGCCGTCCTGACCATCTCAAGCTCCTCAGGCCTGGTATAAATCTCCACCGAAGCAGTCTCCAGGTTAACATCCTCAGCACCGGCATCAATAGCCTCTAGAGCTAATTCCTCGGTATCTAAATCACTGGTCGTTATTGAAATCAATCCCTTTGAATCGAAAAGCCAGGCGACACAACCACTCTCTCCCAGACTACCACCATGACGGGAGAATATATTGCGAACATCCTGCAGAGTTCGATTGCGGTTATCAGTTAGCGCCTGGACTAAGATAGCCACCCCACTGGGACCATAGCCTTCAAGAACCATCTCTACCAGAGCCGCCCCTTCCATGGTGCCACTGCCCCGCTTAATAGCCCGTTCTATATTAGCTAAGGGCATGCTGTTATCACGAGCCTTCTGTATGGCTAAGCGCAGTCGAAAATTCGTCTCTGGGTTACTACCTCCCTCACGCACTGCCACCATAATCTCTCGGGTCAACTTAGTAAAAAGTTGACCCCGCCTAGCATCAGTTACCCCCTTCTGATGCTTAATTGAAGACCACTTAGAATGTCCTGACATTTTTAGCGCTCCTTAGTCGGCTAATTAAAAACCTTTCTAATTTTATCATCTCACCCACCTATGGTCAAAAGGCTTACTGAGATTGTTTATCAACCTTACTCGTTTCACCGACCACAAAGGCAATAGCATATTCTTCACAATCAGAGAGGCTGATAGCGAAATTATCTAAGCCCAAGGCGTCGGCCTGATTTTGAGTATTACCGTAAAGATGAACTAAAGGTTTGCCCCTAGGGTCGGATAATATCTCAATCTCTCTCCAGCTGAAACCCTTGCTTCGCCCGCCTAGTGCTTTTATTACTGCCTCCTTACCAGCAAAACGGGCAGCAAGAGATAAAGGCTGTTTGGGGTATAGCTTAAGTTCAGAATCAGTATATACGCGATGAAGGAACCGTTCCCCCCAACAGGCTATAGCCTTTTCAATACGGGCTATTTCTATTATATCTACGCCAATATAGTGCATTCTATCCGAAGTTAGAGACTAAGTCAGCCGATAAACACAATATCGATCATGTAAAATCCATGAATCCGATAATGCTAATCACCAGAATTATAGCCTATTTTACACAGGTGCTCAATCTAAGACAAATTTGATTTAATTCTTAGCAAGAGATATACTACTTATCAAATTTGAAAGAATGATAAAAGTAGCCAGCACGTCAAGAACCAGAAAGGGGGATAATTTATGAATAGATTTAGACTAACTCATTATCTGCTTTGTCTTGTCCTACTCTTCGGAGTACTCAGCGGCTTACTGGGAAGCCCAGTTGTGCTCGCCGCCCAGGAAGGTAGTAATGACTCTTTTTCGTTGCCGCCGAGTCAGGAGGAACCCCCGCCTGAAGAACCACCTGAACCAGGGCTTAAGCTTAGTGCTCAGTATCCGGTCATGCGCGGTCAATCTGGCCAAATCTTCGAGTTTGAGGTCTCATTGAGCTATCAGGGTAGTGAATCCAGGGCATTTGACCTCGATCTTACAGCACCTCCTGGATGGGACGGAGGAATTATGCCTTCGTATGGGGAATTCATGATAGAGAGCATCACACTGGAGCCTGGAAAGACATACCCAGATAAAGTCAAGGTTATATTTAGTCCACCACCATGGGAGCTACCCGAGCCGGGTGACTATGTGGCGACATTCAGGGCAGGTTCAGGCGAACTCAGGGACAGTGTTGAGCTTACGGCAGTGGTAACTGAGATACCGCCTACGTATCAGTTGTATGCGTCTACCGCCACATTACGGCGTAATATGGAGGCAAGGGCTGGTGCGGACAACCATATAACCGTCATACTGGAGAACTTCGGGACAGGAACCCTTGAGAATATCCACTTTTCATCAACAAAATCAGAGGACTGGAGTATAACCTTCAACCCTTACAAGATAGACTCCCTGGAACCCGGGCTTAAACAGGAAGTGGATGTAGTAATAACCCCACCCAGCAAAACGATAGCTGGTGACTATCACGTTATCCTGAGGTTTGTAACCGAAAAGGCAACTTATAATATAGAACTCAGGGTAACAGTGGTAACACCTACAATTTGGGGAGGGGCTGGTATCGGCATTGCCGTGGCGGTTATAGCCGGCTTGGCAATCTTATTCAGACGGTTAGGCAGGCGGTGAGTGAGTTGACTAAACAATTGATTGTAGAGACAGTAGACCTGACCAAAAACTATGATAACACTACCGTTGTCGACAAGTTAAACCTCCGTATAGAAGAGGGTGATATTTTTGGCTTCCTTGGTCCCAATGGCGCTGGGAAAACTACAACTATATTAATGCTGCTTGGGCTCACCGAGCCAACCTCTGGCACAGCGCATATATATGGGTATAACTCTACCAGAGAGCCACTCAAGGTTAAACGCATCACCGGCTATGTTCCGGAAAAGGTAGGGTTTTATGAGGATTTAGCCGCAGGCTATAACTTAGCCTACACCGCTAGGTTAAATGGTCTTCCTGAAGAACTTGTTATAAAGAGAGTAGACGAGTCACTGGATATAGTTGGTCTGTCAGAGGTAGCCGAGCAGAAGGTGGGGGAGTTTTCCCGAGGGATGAAGCAGCGCCTGGCAATTGCCGACATACTTATTAAAATGCCAAAGGTCGCCATCTTAGATGAGCCCACGTCCGGGATAGACCCTGAGGGTATCACCCAAATGCTTGACATGATAGCTGAGATAGCCAAGGAAAGAAAGATGACCGTTATCATGTGCTCACATCAACTATACCAGGTTCAGCGAATCTGCAACCGTATCGGGATACTGGCGAAGGGACAACTGGTAGTTGAAGGCTTATTAGACCAACTGGGGAGGGAGGCTTTGGGCGGTGGCCGACTTAGGATTGAGGTTAAACTAACTGAAATCACTTCAGAGCTTATTGACTGTATCAGGCGGATTGGCGGTGTAGTCAGCGTAGAAAGGTCGGGCGATTTACTGCTTATTAGCTGCTTAGAGGACTTAAGACCTCAGATAGCCAGGGTAATTGTAGGAGCTAATGGTCTGCTGGTAGAGATGAAAATTCAGAGCTACGCTTTAGAGGACATCTACAGGAAGTATTTTAGAGAGGCCTAGTATGCAAGGACTGATGACAGTATTCTACAAAGAACTGGCTGACCATTTCACTAGCTGGAGAGGTATAATCCTCTTTCTTATGGTATTGCTGGTTTCAGTATTTGCTGTCCTTGGGCCTACTGGGGCTATAGATAATATCAGGGAACAGCTAGCTACACCGGTTCAATATGGGGCTGGTCGATTTGCCTTCCTTTACCTTTTTTCTACTTCTGGTGAAGGTATGTACCCCTTTATTTGGTTCATTGCCAGAATTCTTGTGCCCATAGTAGGTATAGTCCTCGGTCTTGATGCTATAAATAGTGAGAAAAGTAGCGGGACGATGAGCCGGCTCCTGTCTCAACCTATCTACCGGGATGCTGTTATCAACGGTAAGTTCTTGGCTGGCGTAGTTACTATAGCCATTATGCTGACGACCACAATCCTGCTTGTGTCGGCGATAGGGCTCACAGTGCTTGGAGTTGCCCCAAGCTCGGAAGAAGTTGCCAGGCTACTATTATTCTGGGGGATAAGTATTCTTTACGGAGCCTTTTGGCTGGGCTTAGCCATGCTATTCTCGGTATACTTTCAGCGAGTGGCTACCTCAGCCCTAACCTCGATGTCAATTTGGATATTCTTTTCCTTCTTTATGTCCATGGCTGCGGGCTTGGCTGCCAATGTGCTGGCACCTATGAGCCAAACACCAACTGCACCAGAGTTGCTTAAGAACTACGGAATTCAAATCACAGCTTCGCGTATTTCGCCTATTATGCTCTTTGGGGAAGCGGCAACTGTTCTCCTCGCCCCGGGGGCAAGGACAGCAGGGGAAATGCTTCAACTACTACATGCTTCTGGTGCCCGGTGGATGCCTGGACCTCTTTCGCTAGGTCAGAGTTTGCTAACTATATGGCCCCATCTGGCGACCATTGGAGGACTAACCGCTGCACTCTTTGCCATCTCATATGTTAAATTTATGCGCGAAGAAATAAGGGCTACCTGAATAAAAACTATTGAGTTCTACGCTCCCCCACTTTGAAGCAGAAACCAATATACGAGGTGTTTAAGGCTGATTTATATGGGTGAAGGATTTAATGGCATTGCACTATTATATTGGCACATCAGGCTGGCATTATAACCACTGGCAGGATAGGTTCTATCCCAAAAAGCTGACCAAAGCCAAGTGGCTTGAATTTTATACCAGCCATTTCACTACAGTTGAACTTAATAATAGTTTTTACCGGCTACCTTCAGAGACTGCCTTTACTACCTGGCACGACTCATCACCAGCCAATTTTACCTTTGCGGTAAAGGTAAGTCGTTTTATCACCCACATTAAGAGACTTAGAAATAGTGAAGAGGCAGTAGAGAAGTTTGTTAGTAGAGCTAAAATTTTAGGTGAGAAATTAGGTCCGCTTCTGTATCAACTTCCCCCCAATATGCACCGCAATGACGAAGTATTAGAGTCATTCTTGTCTACTTTACCTCAGGGAATGAAGCATGTATTTGAATTTCGGCACCAGTCTTGGCTCGAAGATAAGGTTTTTGAAGTTCTACATAAGCACAGTATAGGATTTTGTGTCTTTGATATGCCATCGGCTAGTTGCCCTCTGGTAGCCACGGCTGATTTTGCCTATATTAGGTTTCATGGTAGCACCGGTCTCTATTGGAGTTGTTACTCTGATGAGGAGTTAGCTGATTGGGCAAAGAGGCTGGCTAATTTAGCCCGGAACCTGAAAGCAATCTACATTTACTTCAATAATGACGCTGAAGCGTTTGCGGTGAGAAATGCCATAACCCTGCGTCGTTACCTAGAAATGGGGAAGCTTTGAAGGGGCTGTGCTACTTAATGAAAACAAGAAGGCTGTAGGCAATAAAGCACCTACAGCCTTCTTGTTTTTGGGGCTTTTAAGAAGACACTTATTTAATTGATAAATTTCTCCGAGAGCTTTAACGAACTGGAGTGCGTAAGGGTGCTTCAACCAGTTTGGTAGACGGAGTTATTGCCTGGCGTCGGTGGCTAAATAGTGGGCGACGCAGAAAAGAAGGAACATCCAGTTCCTCTTCGCTCTTTAAGCCCTTGAGGAGTTGGGTAAGTTCGTCTTCCTGGCTAGTTTCGGCTAACCCTATCTTGGAAGTGAATCCAGTGGCAATTAGGGTAATCCTTATCTCGTTATCCATATTGGGGTCATGAGCCACCCCAAAAATGATATTAGCCTCAGGGTCTACTGCTTGCTTGATTACCTCAGCAGCTTCATTAACTTCAAACAGGGCGAGGCTACTACCGCCAACAACATTGAATAACACCCCCTTTGACCCATCAATAGAAACATCTAACAAGGGGCTAGCTAAGGCGTCCCTAGCTGCGTCTACAGCTCGATTTTTACCTGAACCGATGCCCATGGACATCCAAGCTGGACCAGCATCTTTCATTACCGCCTTGACATCAGCAAAGTCAAGGTTAATCAGCCCGGGGACAGTGATAACTTCAGAGATAGCCTGAACCCCGTGTCTCAATACATCATCGGCTAGCTTAAAGGCATTATCCACACCTGTCTTCTGGTCACAAAGGCCGAGTAAGCGGTCATTAGGGATAAGAATAAGAGTATCAACCTTGCCTAGCAGGCGGACAATTCCCTCATCTGATACCTGGCAGCGGTGGATACCCTCAAAGGTGAATGGTCTGGTGACTACGGCGATGGTGAGGGCTCCACCTTGCTTAGCTAATTCAGCAACAATAGGGGCAGCCCCGGTGCCGGTGCCACCGCCCATGCCACAGGTGATAAACACCATATCAACTCCAGAGATGATTTCCTTAAGTTCATCACGGCTCTCTTCGGCTGCTTTCTGACCCTGAACATGGTCACCACCTACGCCTAATCCTTTGGTAAGCTTCTCTCCAAGCTGGATGCGGGTTGGGGCTTCGGTGATGGCTAGGGCTTGGGCATCGGTATTTATGGCGATGAACTCCACACCTTGAATTTCCTCCTGAACCATGCGGGTTATAGCATTACAGCCACCGCCACCTAAGCCGATAACCTTAATCTTGGCTGGGTTAGGGACAAAACTTGTTTTTGCCATCTCCTCCTCCTTTCTTTACTGTTATTAGTGCTTTTCCCTGGTAACTATCTAGCGGAACAGATTCTTAATTCGGGAAATCAACCGCCGTAAGAATCCGTGAGATTTCCAGATCTGCCTGCCCTCGTGCTTTGCTCCCCAGAGTAGAAGACCAACACTAGTGGCATATGCTGGGTCACGAAGGATATCAGTGATGCCTTGCATATTGGTAGGAATGCCCACCCTCACCGGGAGTCGCAATATATTGCGCCCCAATGCCTCTATACCAGAAAGGTTAGCGCTACCACCGGTGAGGACCAGTCCAGCCGGGACCAAGGCTTCAGGCTCAGAGCGTGGCAGCTCAAGCAGAATAAGCCTTATGATTTCCTCAACTCGAGCCCTGATAATGTCGCATAGGTCTTGGTAGGAAACGCCATGCCCGTCTTCTGATATTGTGCTGGCGGTTTCCATCTTGCTTTCGTAAACTGGCATAACACTGCCATACCTTTTCTTCATCTCCTCGGCGACATCAAAGGGGAGCCCCAAACCAATAGCTACATCTCTGGTGATTTGATAACCGGCTACAGGCAGAATAGAGGTATGCCAGATACTTCCGTCCCTGAAAACAGCAATATCTGTGGTTCCACCACCTACATCAGCTAGTATAATGCCTACTTGCTTCTCATCCTCGGTCAATACTGCCTCACTGCTGGCTAAGGGTTCAAGGACAAGGTCATCAACATCTATGCCAATGCCACGAATACACTTTATTAGATTCTGGACGGAAGTTACTGCAGCAGTAATGATGTGTGTCTCCACATCTAGTCTGAAGCCATGCATTCCTACCGGGTTCCTGACTCCTACCTGACCATCAACAGCATAACCCCGAGGAATAACATGGAGCAGCTTTCTATCACTAGGGACTTTAACATTTTGGGCACAAGCCAGTACTCGCCTCAGGTCATCTGGGCGTACTAGCCGGTCATTACGGGTAATAGCTACTACCCCCCGGTTATTCAGCGAGCTGACATGCCTGCCAGTCACGCCGACATAGGCTGATTCCACTCTGTAGGCGCTGGTTTGCTCCGCTTTCCTCACTGACTCCCGTATTGACTCCCTGGCGTCGTTGATGTTGACCACTAGGCCTTTGTGCAACCCCCTGGATGGGGCAACACCTACGCCGGCAACTCGAATAGTACCCCCATCGTTGACCTCGGCTATAGTGGTGCATACTTTAGTGGTACCAACATCGATAGAAGCTAAAATAGTCCGCTTTCTCATCTACTCCTCCTTTTTGTTAGATTTTATTCCCCTTAGTTATATTCATTTTCACATTTTCAAAACCTCCCTCTTCGCAGTCTCAAAAATTTTATGTAATCTAGGATAGTGAAAAGGCCATTCGGAGCTTTCTCAGCAAAGCTGGCCTTCTCCACCCATTAGCTTTACCCTCGGCTAAAAAGCTCAGTTTTTCAGCCATCTTATAGGATTCATCCTGAGCAATAATGCGCTCAGCAGCTCTTAATTTGGCACTACGACTACGCGGGTTAAGTTGAACCTCTGTAGGAGAAGGGGTAATAACCCTCTTGTTGATTAACCTTAGGCAAGCGGTATGTCCACAAATGCAGGTCGGTATACCTGGAGGGCAAATACAGTCCTTTGATTCTCGCTGCATGAGCTGTTTCACAATGCGGTCTTCGAGGGAGTTATAGCTAATGACAACCAATCTACCCTCAAACCCAAGGAGGTTAATCGCCTGTTTTAGAGCAACTTCCAGATGCTCAAGTTCGTGGTTAACCGCTATTCGCAGTGCTTGAAAGGTTCTGGTGGCAGGGTGGATTCTACCCCTTCTACCTCCGACAGCCCGCTCTATCGTCTGAACCAGTTGAAGGGTAGTTTCTATGGAACGCTCCTGCACGATGTGGCGGGCAATTTGATGGCTATAAGCTTCCTCACCATATGTTTTTATAATGTGAGCTAGTTCAGCCTCAGAGGATATGTTAATAATATCAGCGGCGGTAATCTCCTGGCTGGGACTCAAGCGCATATCTAAAGGTGCATCATGCTGAAAGCTGAAACCACGACTATTGTTATTGAGCTGAAGGGAGGAAAGCCCCAGGTCAAACAAAATACTATGCACCGGGTGGAAGTCATATTTAATACAAATAGCCTGTAAATTGACGAAGTTTTCGTTAATTAAAAGGGTTGAGCCACTATAGGCTTGGAGCTTTGCCTTGGCTATTTTTATAGCTTCAGGGTCAGCATCAATGCCCAGTAGTTGCCCGCCGGGTGAGCTCTGCTCTAAAATGGCAGCGGCATGACCACCACCCCCAAGAGTGCAATCAATATAACGACCCCCAGGCTGAACAGCGAGTGCCTCAATGGTCTCTTTGACTAGAACCGGAATATGGGCTGACATCTTTAGATTCCTCAGTGCCTCTCTAAGCTTTCTATAATTTGCCCGGCTTGCTCCTGGCTAATAGCCTTCTCTGCTTCCCATCGCTCTTTATTCCACAGCTCAAGATAATTATTAACTCCAGCGATAACTACTTCATCCTCAAGCCCAGCATAGTCTCGTAATGGAATAGGCAAGGCTATCCTGCCCTGTCCATCAATTCTGAGGCTAAAGGCAGTAGCAAAAATAGCCCGATTTAGCTTTCTCAACTTACTGCGGGTGATTGAACCAGTAGTAAGAGTAGCTGCCACCTTTTTCCACTCAGATAGTGGGTAGGCAGTGATGCACTTCTCTACCCCCGGCGTTAATACCACTCCCTCCTTTAGTGCGCCTCTGAACTTCGGGGGAATAAGCACTCTGCCTTTTTCATCAATCTTATACTCAAACTCACCGAAGAACATTTTTCGCTGCTTTCCCATCCTTAGGGGCAAGATAAAAGAGTTCGTTTAGTTTGCAATTAGGGAAGGCTCTTACCGCCCCAACAATGAATTTTTGGTTGATGTGGCGCTTGCCTCCACGCACCCGATAAAGCTGGCTTACCGATATTCCCATAGTCCTGGCTAACTCAGACAGGTTCTGGTAGTTACCGTTGCGTAGTTCAAAAATTCTTGTCTTTACTATCATAATCACCGTTCCTCCGACAACAAACGGCAATATTTCAGCACTAATTCCCCCAAATTCACCATTTTTAACTCTTCAGCCATCTCTTAATTTATAGGTCAAGACCTTTTCTATTTGTCCCTCGCCTTTCTCTCGTTCAAGGTGGAACCCACCGAAGTATTGCTTGATGGGAAGCCGAAGGAGGCTAGAAGCATTTAAGCCAAGCATCTTTGCTTCATTTTCTAGCCGTTCCTTATCTTCCCGGTCAATCCAAAATCTCATTATTACTTGCATTTGTTTACCACTATTTACCACTATTTTCCATTCTACACCACAATTGCCCTCATTTGTCAAGTCTTTTTGAATAAATTTTTAAAAAAATTCTCTGATTTTGCTATATGTTTCATATGGTGGTAAAATAAATGCCTCTAAGAAAGGCGGTGTTATGCTTAACATAGGCATACTTACCATTAGTGATAAAGGCTGGCACGGACAGCGCTATGACGAAAGTGGTAAGGCAATTAGGGATAGCCTGTCTTTATTAGATGCCAGCGTAGTTAAGTATGAGGTCATTCCTGATGAAGCGGATGTTATTGCT
>SOKA01000012.1 GCA_004376105.1 Dehalococcoidia bacterium | reverse complement strand
GCCAGAATTGATACCACTTCTGCTCAACCTTACCCGGCTCATAGGCTCTGGGCATCTCATATTGAGTTTGTGTCTTTTCCGCCATATTTACCTTTTCTATTTTTCTAGCTTTCTTTTGCTTTCCAACACTTATCAATTTGCTTTATCTGGTTTATCCAAAAACTTTCCCTGCCTTCATCAAGTTTAAAAACTGTTATATCTTCAATCCCAATGTTCTTTCTTAGATGAGGAGGTATTCCGGGTAGCCCCCAAAAACCTTTCCCAGGTCTATTCGTTTCCTCATTGACTACTAAAGCTGAAATTAAAGGGCGCCCATGCTCATGTTCATATACACTACATGCACCAACTATATGACCTATTTTAAGTTGAAATAACTCTGACAAAGGATAAAGCCCTATCCTTGCGCCTAATTTTCCGTATGTAATGCGCATCAGGTCGTAAGGAATCTCTTTCGCTATCTTTATAAGCTCAATATAGGCCTTCCCTACCTTATCTTTCCACTCTTCCCACGAGCGGATGATTCCTCCTCTTTGGCGGTGCCTCTCCCATAAGCTTTTGAGTTCCTCTTCATTCATTGTGTCCCCAACCTCAGAGCTTGTTCAGTAACATCTTCCTATCTCTTGGCTAAAAGACTAACCACCCTATCCAGTATCCTGTCAGCCACCTCTCTTTTGGTTAGTAGGGGCAAGTCTTCCACGTTGCCCTGTTTATCTATGAGGGTTACTTTATTGGTATCAGCGCCGAAACCGCTACTTGGGTCGGTAATATCGTTAGCCACAATAAGGTCAAGTTGCTTCCTTTCCAGCTTTTGTTTAGCGTTGGCTACTATATTCTGGCTTTCAGCAGCAAAGCCGACCTTGAGGAAATTGCCCTTTACTTCGGTCAAAATATCCGGCGTCCTGATTAGCTCTAGAGTTAGAGTGGGGGTTTCTTTCTTAATCTTAGCTTCGGCTACGCTTTTCGGCTGGTAGTCAGCTACAGCGGCAGCCATAATCAGGGCATCGGCTTGAATAACGGCTCTAGCTACTGCCTCCTTCATCTCGGCAGCGGTTTTAACGGAGACAACCTCTGTGCCAACCGGTTCGGGAAGGGAGGTGGGGGCAGTAATTAGCTTAACTTCAGCCCCCCTATTCCTGGCTGCTTCAGCCAAAGCATACCCCATTTTGCCTGAGGAGCGATTTCCAATATGGCGGACAGGGTCAATGGGCTCTTGGGTGCCGCCGGCAGTAACCACAATGCGCTTACTCGTCAGGTCTCTGCCTTGGCTCAATACTTGACCGATGGTGTCTATGATCTTGTCAGTTTCAGCCAGACGGCCCAAGCCGACTTTGCCTGAGGCTAAGCGACCGTACTCAGGGCCAACAATAGTAAAGCCTCTGGCCTTAAGCTTGGCCAGGTTTTGTTGAGTGACGGAGTTCTGGAACATACTAGCATGCATGGCTGGGGCTACAATAACCGGTGCTTCAGTAGCCAGCACAGTGCAGGTAAGCTCATCATCAGAGATACCGGCTGCCAGTTTAGCCATAACGCAGGCTGTAGCTGGGGCAATAACCACCACATCGGCTGCCTCAGCTAGGGCTACATGCTCAATACTGAACTCAGAGGCTAACTCAAACATATCAGTTACTACCGGTCGGCTAGTAATGCTACGAAGGGTTAGCGGAGTTATGAACTTGGTGGCCGACTCGGTCATAACTACCTCAACCCTAGCTCCAGCCTGGGTTAATTTGCTGGCAATGTCAGCTGCTTTATAGGCTGCCAAACTCCCGGTTATACCCAGTATTACTGTCTTATTAGCTAGCATAATTGCCCCCTAATCAGCTTTATTCATCAGGTAAATGAGTCTCAATCCAATCAATGTCAAATTGAGGTTTACCACATCAATTACCGGTGTTTCTTTAGCTATGAGTTCAGCCCAGCCTCCGGTAGCCACCACCTTAGCTTTTTCCCCTAACTCCTGCTGGATGCGAGCCACTATACCTTCAATAAGTCCTACATAGCCGAAGACAATCCCTGATTGCATGGCGGCAATGGTGTTGGTACCGATAGCATGTTTAGGGTGGACTAATTCCACTCGGGGTAACATTGATGCCTGCGTAAACAGAGCCTCAGCAGCGGTATTTATACCCGGGGCAATAGCCCCTCCCAGGTAATCGCCTTCTTTGGATACCGTATCAAAGGTAGTGGCTGTTCCCAGGTCGGTGATGATTACTGGACCACCATAGAGGTGATGGGCGGCAGCTGCATTCACAATGCGGTCAGTGCCAACCTCTCTTGGGTTGTCCATGCGGATGCGTACCCCGGTCTTAACCCCAGCTCCTACTACCAGTGGCGAGATGTGGAAGTATCGCCCAAATAACTCCTCATAAGTGGCTATCAGTGGTGGGACGACACTGCACAAGGCTACCTCTTTAATAGCAGATGTGTCTAGACCTTGGTGGTGCAGCAGGTTAAGCAATAGGGCAGCATACTCATCTGCCATACGGTGAATACTAGTAGCCATATGCCAGGTAGCGCAAAGCTCCTCGCCTTCAAAAACGCCTAAAGTGGTATCAGTATTTCCAATATCAATGGCTAATAACATAGCTTCCTGGCTATTCTAGGTCAAAGACCTTACCTGGATTCATAATATTGTTGGGGTCGAAAGCCCTCTTAACTCTTTTCATTAACTCCATTTTATTCTTATCCGCAGCCATATGAAGGTAACCTTTCTTGGCAAAGCCAAGGCCGTGCTCCCCTGATATTGTCCCGCCTAATGATACTCCCACCTCATAGATTTCCCTAAGAAGCTCTTTTATCTTGTCTTCAGATTTGTTCGTTCCCTGGCTCAACCGTAGCCACAAAGTTATCCTCATCTATCTCCAGGATTCTATTCATCCTTTCCAAAGAGAGAACAATCCCTCCATAAATGGGCACTGCTCCACCGGAAACACCGGTTCCCCCACCCCGGGGAGTAACTGGGATATTCCTCTCACTAGCCAGCTTTAATATTTTGGCTACTGAATTGGTATCTTCAGGCTTTACCACTACATCAGGAAGAAACGGTTTTGACTTAGGCGTCTCATCCCGAGCATAATTCTCTCGTTCATCTCCGGTTAGGACATTCTTAGCCCCAACTATCTCAGTTAGTAAGGCTACCAGATTATCAGTCACCTCCCCATAGCGACTTCGGGCTTCCATCTACCTATTCTCCTATCGACAATTTCCTCAGTTTTTCGGTCATTGCCTGCCAGTGCGTTCCCCTCCAGTAGATTCGGTGGCAGGTAGGACACTCCATATATTGGTTTTGTGTTTGGAAAACATAAGGTGGCACCAGCTCTTTCACCTGCTGTTTACTCTTTTCCAGTAGGGGCTGGTTGCATTCTAAACAGATAGTGAACGGCTTAAACCGGCAATCCAGGTGTAGAGCGTCTATTACCTGATGCATTTGTAGCTCAGGTTCATCACTCTGGATAAAGATAGCTTTGAGCCGTCCCCTAGTTATTACTCCTCTTTTCATAATCTGGGTATCTTTGGTTAATACTACTCTTTCCTCAGCCAGAGCAATAGCTATCATACGGGAATCATTACTGCCGTTGAAGAACAGGGTATCATATCCCATTATCCTCAGCCACTTGGCTAGCTTGCCCACATTGTTATCGACTATAAATTTCAGATTGTTTATTAATCTCACCCTTCCGATTTCCCTTATAGCCTTGTGAGTGGGTTATTTTTATAAGTGAAGTTGCATCCCCTCATAGGCTAAGCTGATTGAGTTATTTAGGGTTTTAGCTACTGCGGCTATTTCAGCCTCTATCTCCTTCTCTAGATTGGGGTTCATATGAACCACAACTACTTGCGGTAGGTACCCCTTAAGCTCTTGGAAGGTAACTAGCTCCTGTTTGAGCAGACTGGGAGTAAGATGCCCTGACTCTTTAGCAAACTCGTCATATCTATTCGGTGCAGTAACATCGGTAATGAGCAGTTGGGGTGATACATACTTCCAGCAGTCAGCTAAACTTGGTCCGGTATCCCCAGTATAAAATACTATTTTACCCTCCGAGGAGGTAACCTGATAGCCAATGGTTGGGACAGAGTGATTTACTTCGGTGGCTAGGATGCTGTAGCCTTCAATTTGCTCAATCCGGTATGGTTCTATTATGGTGAACTTAATTGCTGGATTCTGTTGAGGCTGTTCTAGGAAATTAGGATAAAGCTTGCCATCCAGTAGGCGAGTAGTAAGGGCATCATATACAGATTGTGTAGAGTAGATATTGATAGTTGCGTGGTGAAGGTAAAAGTTCATACCCAGAGCTGGGATATCTCTAACATGGTCGTAATGTTGGTGGGTGAGCAGGATTGCCTTGAGTTTTTGTTGTGCCTTGAGGGATAAACTAGAGGTAAGCCCACCGGCATCTATAGCCAGAACATTATCGATTAGCAGGCTGGTGAACTTTGAGCTTTGTGATTCACAGTTATGGGCACCCAGGATCTGAATATCCATTGTTAAATCCAGTGCCGGCGACGGAAGAAGTAGAGCATGCCACCAATAATGGCTAGCATGATAAGGATAACATAGAGAAGGGAGTAGCCGGAATGTTGGAAGGGTAATGGGATGTTCATTCCAAAAATGCTTGCCACTAAAGTAATGGGAAAGAAGATAGTAGCCACGATAGTCAGTATTCGCATAACCTCATTGGTGCGATTGTTAGCCAGTGAATCATGGGTATCATTTAGCCCTTCAATTATTTCTTTATATTCATCTAAGCCATCCCAAATCTTATCCACATGGTCAACCATATCTCCAAAGTAAACTGCCAAATCGGTCTTGCTAAAGCGGCGAACCTTAGGTTCCAGACTACCAATAACAGCCCTCATTGGCCAGATGATGCGACGGAAGGAGATGATATCACGCCGAAGACTGGAGATTTCCTTAATTGCGCCGCGCGTTCTGTCGGAGAACATATGGTCTTCAACCTCCTCCATATTGTCACCAATCTTATTCAAGATTGGCAGGCAGTAGTCAACCAGCCTATCAATTATACGGTAGAGAAGGTAGCCAGAGCCCTGGCTAAAATTCTCTTGCCGTGATTCCTCATCAATCTGGCACTCCTTGAACAACTTTACTAATGGCTTAAGCTCCCCTTTATGAAGGGTAATCAGGTAGTTTTGACCAATAAATACGGATAACTGGCTGGATGTAGTTACCCGTGCCTCTTTATGGAATACGGGGAAGTGGAAGACTAAAAATAGATAGTCTTTATACTCATCTATTTTAGGTCGCTGTATTCGGCTGAGGCAGTCATCTAAATCTAGGGGGTGGAAGGGGTAGTTTTGAGCCAGATATTCGGTCTCCTTTTCTGTTGGACGCTCAATATTGACCCAGGTTAGGTCACCCCAGGTAAGAGACTCCAGATTTAGCTGCTCTTCTTTTCTAACCTGAGGAATAGTCATGGTAAATTACCCTTTCAACATAACTAACTTATTTTAGCACAATTCTTGCTAGATAACACCTAACCTGATATACTAACAAAGTATTTTTTGCTTCAAATTAATCGAGGTTTGGGATGAAGCCTGCAAAGCCTCCCTGGAGACACAGGATTACCCTCAGAATTAAGAAGGCACTGGGAATGAAAGTTTTCCTGTGTGATAGCTGTAAATGGGATTGGCGTGGGGCATGTCATAACCCAGCACGTCCCAACGCCACCTGGTGCCCTGACTATGAAAAAAGGGGGAGGTAGTATTACTTCCTCTCTATAATCATCGCCATTCCCTGACCGCCACCGATACACAGTGTTGCCAAGCCGAATTGGAAGTCTTTACGCATCATTTCATAGATAAGGGTAACTATAAGTCTAGCCCCGGTACAGCCTATGGGATGTCCTAATGAAATTCCACTACCGTGTGGATTTGTTTTTTCCAAATCTAGACCTAATTCTCTAATCACACCAATCGTTTGAGAGGCAAAGGCTTCATTTAATTCAACCAGGTCAATATCCTTTAGGCCGAGCCCAGCCAGCTTGAGTGCTTTCTTTGTTGCTGGAATAGGTCCCAACCCCATGTAGGCTGGGTCAACACCACCAGAGGCATAAGACCTGATAGTAGCCATTGGCTTTAGACCAAGCTCCTTTGCCTTTTCTGCCGACATTATCACTAGGCCAGCGGCAGCATCGGTTATTCCTGAGGCATTACCGGCAGTTACCCCTCCATCCTGTTTAAATACCGGGGGCAGTTCGGCTAAGGCCTCCATAGAAGTTTCCCTCGGGTGTTCATCAGTATCAAATAGTTTAACTTCTCCCTTCTGCCTGATTTCAACGGGAACTATCTCTTGTTTAAATGTGCCGTCCTTTGTCGCTGCCAGGGCTCTTTGATGACTCATCAGGGCAAGTTCGTCCTGCTCCTTTCTGGTTATGCCATACTTTTCGGCTATATTTTCAGATGTTACACCCATATGATAATCATAGAATATTTCCCACAATCCATCGTAGACCATACCATCAACCATCTCAGCATTGAACATTTTGGCTCCCCATCTGGCTTTAGGTACATAGTAGGGAACGGCACTCATGTTTTCTATGCCACCAGCGATAATCACTTCAGCATCACCAATCTGTATCGATTGAGCAGCCAGAGCTACAGATTTCATCCCCGAAGCACAAACCTTGTTTACAGTATAGGCAGTTACCTCTTTGGGAATACCGGCATAGATTGCCGCCTGGCGAGCAGTATTTTGACCTTGACCCGCTTGGATAACATTCCCCATTATAACCTCATCTATCCTTACCTCTTTTAGAGAATCATCCCAGTCGTAATATCTCTTCTCCAGCTCAATCAAACCGGCATCTTTAAACATCTCAGGTGCGTAGCTCAATACTTCAGCGTCTCTCTTGGGTCGTAGGCCAACCCTCTTTAGTGCTTCCTTTATGACAATGCTACCCAATTTTACTGCTGGGGTATCTCGCAGGGCTCCGCCATAATTACCTATAGCCGTTCTTACACCACTAACAATAACAACCTCTGTCATAAAATCCCCTTTCTTTTTTAGTGTTAGCTACTTATTTTCCTATTTAAGCTGAATGCTTAAGCGCGGTTGTGGAGTAGTAAATAATGATTTTATTTATATTCGTAGAATCCCTTTCCCGTCTTACGTCCCAGCCAGCCGGCGGTAACCATCTTATTCAGTAGAACAGGTGGAGCATATTGTGGGTCTTTGAGTTCTTCGTATATGGCATTAGCTACGAATAATACGACATCAATGCCAATAAGGTCGGCTAGGGCTAGCGGTCCTATAGGGTGATTTAAGCCCAGATTTATGGCGGTATCAATGTCCTCTCTGGTGGCAACGCCGGCATCCAGCATACGGATAGCATTGAGTAAAAAAGGCATCATCAGGCGATTTACAATAAACCCTGGGGTATCTTGGCCGATGACAATAGTCTTTCCCAGGGATTTTCCGAAACGCTGGCTAACCTCAAGGGTCTCGTCACTGGTAGCAATGGTCTTGACAATTTCCAGTAATTTCATAATCGGTGCCGGATTCATGAAGTGCAGTCCTAGCACCTTATCTGGCCTACTGGTTGCCATAGCCATATCAATAATAGATAGGCAAGAGGTATTAGTAGCCAGGATGGCATGTTTAGGGCAGATTTTATCCAGCTCGGCAAATATCTTCTTCTTCAACTCCATATTCTCAATAGCAGCTTCTATTATCAGGTCGCAGTCGTAGAAGTCTTTGGTATTGGTGGTGCCTTTGATGCGGTCAAGTGTGGTGTCCTTATCCTGCTGAGATATTTTACCCTTGTCCACGCTCTTAGTCAGCACCGAGTTAATCGCTGCCAACCCCTTATTCAAAAGTTCATCATTTATTTCTGAGACTACCACCTGGTAGCCTGACTGAGCACACACCTGAGTAATGCCACTACCCATTGTTCCACAACCAACTACACCAACTTTTTTAATCTCCATAGTATTCCTTTTTTGTATTAATGTAGGCTATTTTGCTTTAAAGACAGGCTTTCTCTTTTCTAGGAAAGCTGTAATTCCCTCAGTAAAGTCCTCTGTGCCCAAACAGTAGTTCTCTAGTCGTAAGCCCTCTTCCTGAGCCATGCTGCAACCCCTAATCATAGCCTCTTTAGCTGCTTTCACTGCCAGAGGGGCTCGCTGGCAGATAACCTCAGCCCACTCCTTAGCTGTAGGCGTAAGTTGTTCTGGTAGGACAACTTATTTACCAAGTCTATGCGATATGCTTCCTGCACTAGCTTTGCCATAGCTGAACTCAAATGGGAAACACCATGGCGAATTCTAACAAGGGGCTTTGTTACTGTCAAGGTAAAATAAAAGGCTCATTTATCGAGAAAGTTTGACAGCTATATTAGAGGTGTGATATTATCACAGCTCAGTTTATAAATTAAATATTTCTCTCCGAGCCTATTCTCCTAAAGGTATCCTATGGAGATTGGCCGATAGGGTATTGCCGGAAACGGTGGTGCCTCCCGTGTTTGGAAAGGAGAGCTTAACCATAGACCTGTATTAAAAGCACCTCCTTTCGGAGGTGCTTTTCTTATGCTTCATACGGTAGGAGTGCCTGACTTCACCGAGGAGTATCAAGTATGCAAAATAAAGTAATTAGCTCTTTAATAGCAGTGATAATGCTTATTAGCCTAATTGTAGGAATGTTGGGGTGTGGAACCTCAACAGCGGCACCACTGCCACCACGGGAGAGGTTAAGGGTGGCAACAACAACCAGCCTCTATGACACTGGCCTCTGGGAATACCTGGAACCTATGTTTGAGGAGCAATATAATGTTGAGCTGGACATCATTTATGCCGGAACTGGGAAAGCACTGGAATATGGGAGGAGGGGAGATGTGGATGTCATTACCATTCATTGTAAAGCTAAGGAGGAAGAGTTCATAGCTGGGGGTTACGGTTTACAGCGAGTTCCCTTTGCTTATAACTATTTCCTCATCGTGGGTCCAGTAGCTGACCCGGCAGGCATCAAAGGACTGAGCCCAGAGGAGGCTTTCAAAAAGCTAATTGAGACTGGGAGCGGAAGCTTTGTTTCCCGGGGAGACGATTCAGGAACCCACCAAAAGGAGAAAGCTATCTGGAAAAGCATCGGCTATGACTATGAAGTGGTTCAGCAATCTGGCTCATGGTATATAGAGACTGGAATGGGGATGGGACCTACACTTCTAATGGCAAGTGAGAAATCAGCCTATACTCTGAGTGACATGGGCACTTTCTTATCCTACAAGGGTAAGCTGAATTTAGTGCCCATGGTGGACAAGGGTGACATACTGCTCAATGTTTACTCCATCATTGCCATAAATCCGGAAAAGAATCCTAAAACCAACTTACAGATGGCAAGTAACCTGATAGATTTTCTTACCTCGCCTGAAATACAAAAGCTCATTGGCAATTACAGTGTGAAGGAATATGGGATACAGTTATTTACCCCTTGTGCTGGGGCAGAACCCAAATAGTAGCGTAACATATTTAGCCGAGCCAGCTAAGCCACCAACACCTCAGACGGAGGTGAAATCGATTGACTGAAATATGGCAAGGCTTTATTAAGGCTATAGAGCTAATAGTTTCACTTGACCCAGAGGTTATGGAGATAGCCGGGAGGTCACTAGGGATTTCGGTGACCTCTACTGTCCTCGCCGCTCTTATTTGTATACCGCTTGGAAGCCTCATCCACTTTCACCGTTTCCGTGGTAAAAGGGTTTTGGTAAACATAATCCAGGCATTCTTTAGTATTCCCACTGTCAGTGTTGGTCTTTTTGTTTTTGTGTTATTTTCCCAGGCTGGACCCATGGGTGGCATTGGCATAATGTTCACTCCGACCGTCATGGTAATAGGGCAAATGATACTAATCACACCAATACTGCTCGGTTTAACCATTTCAGCATTTAGCGGCGTAGATAAAGCGATTCTGGATACCGCTATCTCGCTTGGCGCCAACAACTTTCAGACCATGATTGTCGTCTTGAGGGAGGCAAGATATGCTGTAGTAGCCGCTATCGTAATGGGGTTTGGCAGAGCCATCTCAGAGGTGGGATTAGCCCTTATGGTCGGTGGCAATATCAGGGGATTTACCAGGGTCATAACCACTGCCATATCACTGGAAACATCTAGGGGTGAGCTAGAGCTGGCAATAGCTCTGGGCGTAATCCTCATATCCCTGACACTCATAATCAATATAGCCTTAAATAGAATACAGCAGAGGTAATAATGCCCTTAATAGAAGTTGTAGGTCTGCACCAAAAGTATGGTGAGCGGGAGATATTGAAAAATATCAATATCAGTATTGATAAGGGTGAAGTCCTTGCCCTGATTGGCCCTACTGGTGCTGGCAAGACTACGCTTTTACGCCTAATAGACCTGCTTGATATGCCCACCTCAGGAAGAATATATTTTGATGGTATTGATGTCACTGAATCCAGAAGGATTAGATTAGAGGCACGTAGAAGAATGGCATTTGTGCTCCAAAAACCAGTAGTATTTAATACCAGTGTCTATGATAACATTGCCTGTGGCTTGAAATGGAGACAGGCAGGGAAAAATAGCATTCGGGAAAAGGTCAGCAATATTCTGGAGATGGTCAATCTCTCAGTCGATAGGAATAGAAACGCCAGAACATTATCCGGCGGTGAAGCACAAAGGGTGGCAATAGCCAGAGCCTTAGCCATTGAACCGGAAGTATTGCTACTGGATGAACCCACGGCAAACCTCGACCCAATTTCTACATCAAGAATTGAGGAGCTAATATCACACATTATTCACCAATATGACACCACAATAATAATGGCTACCCACGACCTGTCCCAGGGTCAGCGACTGGCTGATAGGATAGGCGTGCTATTAAATGGTGAAATCCTCCAAACAGGGGAATCAAGTGAGATATTCAATTTTCCCAGAAATAGGGAGGTAGCTGAGTTCGTAGGTGTTGAGAATATTATTGATGGGGTAATTATAGCCAGTGAGGAAGGAGTAGCTACTATAGATGTTGGTGGCAATGTTATAGAGGCGGTTTCCAATTATCCTGTTGGAGAAAAGGTAAGCGTCTGTATCAGACCGGAAAATATAACATTAGCTTTATCAAAATCGGCAAGTAGTGCTAGAAATTCATTTATTGGGCAAATAACTAGGGTAGTATCAGTTGGTTCACTCACCCGGGTTATAATAAACTGTGGCTTTCAATTAGTTGCCTTGGTCACGAAAAAATCGGCAGAGGAGTTAAAACTGGAAAGCGGAAGAAGCATTTATGCCACCTTTAAAGCCACTGGAGTTCACACAATAAGAAGGGAAGGTGATTGAACCAAGGAAGTTGCCTTTCTAGCACCGAGGGGCCAAAGGGAAAATTGACAGCCAAATTTGAGTTATGTTATATTCTGCCTGCTGGCAGCGTAGCTCAGTGGTAGAGCAGAGGACTCATAAGCCTTTGGTCGTGG
>SOKA01000043.1 GCA_004376105.1 Dehalococcoidia bacterium | reverse complement strand
ATATCATAGACTACCCGGTTTACTCCGGGCACCTCGTTGGCGATGCGGTTTGAAATCCTAGCCAGCAGGTCGTAAGGAAGGCGTGCCCAGTCAGCGGTCATAGCATCCTCGCTGGTTACAGCACGGACAGCAACCAGGTAGCCATAGGTTCTGTAGTCCCCCATTACCCCTACAGATTTGACATCGGTGAGTATAGCAAAGCTCTGCCATAACTGGCGGTATAGCTTTGCCTTCTTAATCTCGTTCATTACAATCCAGTCAGCACCGCGCAGTATCTCTAGCTTCTCCTTGGTTACCTCACCAATAATGCGGATGGCTAAGCCCGGACCGGGAAAGGGCTGTCGCCATATCATCTCCTCGGGGAGACCCAGCTCCAACCCTACTTGGCGCACCTCGTCCTTAAACAGGTACCGCAAAGGTTCAAGCAAGTTGAGCGTCATCTTGGCTGGCAAACCACCAACATTGTGATGGGTTTTTATTTTGGCTGAGGCACTGCCTGATAATGCACTCTCAATAACATCAGGGTATAGGGTTCCCTGAGCCAGAAAGTCAACCTTACCTATCTTGCTAGCTTCCTCCTCAAATACTTTGATAAATTCCTCACCAATAACCTTGCGCTTCATCTCAGGGTCTGTTACCCCTTTTAGGCGGCTAAGGAATCTTTTACTGGCATCAACATAGATAATATTCATGCCTAGATTAAGCCGGAAGACATTAAAGGTTCTTTCTACCTCTTCACGACGTAGTAGCCCATGATTTACAAAGATACAGGTGAGCTGGTCACCGATAGCTCGGTGGATGAGGGTGGCTACTACTGAGGAATCAACTCCGCCGGAGAGAGCACTGATGACCTTACCTTTACCTACTTGCTTTCTAATTCTGGATATACTCTCATCTATGAGGTTGCCTACCGTCCAGTTTCCCTGGCAGCCACATATTCGGTAGGCGAAATTCTTTAGGATAGTTTTTCCCTGAGGGGTATGGGCTACCTCAGGATGAAATTGGAGACCAAATATTCCTTTCTCATTGCCCATAACGGCAATAGGTGAATTTTCAGTATAGGCTAAGGCAGTGAAACCAGGTGGCATTTTTTCAATTTGGTCACCGTGGCTCATCCATACCGGGGAGGAGGAAGATAAATCGGCAAATAGAGGTGAATCTATATCACTCAAGTGAAGGATAGCGTGACCATACTCATACTTTGCTCCCGGAGTAACCTTTCCTCCTAGTTGCTTGGTAAGGACTTGCATCCCGTAGCATATGCCCAATATTGGTAGATGGCTTTCATAAATGTAGGCTGGAGCCAGGGGTGCGCCTGGTTTATAAGCACTAGCTGGTCCTCCGGAGAGGATAAATCCCTTGGGATTCAACGGGGCTATCTTTTCCCACGGGGTATCATAGGGTAGTAGCTCACAGTATACCTGGCATTCGCGTATTCGTCGGACAATGAGCAGGCTATATTGTGAGCCGAAATCGATGACAATTATGGCTTCCCGCTCAGCACTAGGTGTAACTTCTTTTAATGCCAAGGGCTGCTCACCGCCAAGCTCCTTAGCAATCTCCAAATAGGTGGAGACTTCAATATCGCCGCTAGTAGTTACGCGGCGGCTATCATTTAAGGCTTGTTTTGGCTTGCCCATTTGTCAAAGATTACCACTGTGTTAATTTTTATTCAAGTGGTGTTATGTTGTCGCCAGCGGGTGTTATTCTGTCATCAACAAGTGATACAAGAGGGTTAAACTGCTGATTCTTGCTCACCGACTTCCTCGCTTTAACAGCAAGTTCCGCTGCGTTGATGAGCTGGTAGGCTACTGGTGAAGCCATGAGCGCGGGATGTATCCCTATTTGAAGTCTGGCAATCTCGTCAGCAGTCATTCTATTCTGAGTGCAGATGGGATAAGAAATCATCCCTCCTCATGAGGGACTATGTAGAATGACGCGCCTCGGCTAAGGCATAGTGGGATGGAAGCACCCCTGTAGGACAAAGTGAATAGCACTCCTCACAGTTGGGGCATTCCTCACGAGCTATTTCTGGGAAAAACACTACCTCTCGTTCTGTTCCTCTGCCAATAAAGCCAATGGCATTCTTCTTCTTCACCTCTTCACAGTAACGCACGCATAGCCCGCAAAGAATGCAGAAGGTTGGCTCTACTTCAAACTTTGTCTTTGTTGTGCTAAGGCCATAACTATGAAGAACGGGAAGCCGGCGACTCAGGGTGTGTGCCCTGCGTGCTGTGTCGACGGCTCGTGTTAGAAGGAGCATCTCGGGGAAACTATTCAATATTTATATTGGTACTTCTATCATCACGCTAGTGCCTTTACTTGGCTCGGATTCAATTCTCATACCGCCATATAGCAGGCGAACCCTCTCTTCCATTCCAGCGAGCCCAAGCTTGCCGGCACGAGGTAAATCTGCCAAACTTCCTCCCAGGTCAAACCCTTTACCATTATCACAGATAGATACCTTTGTTTTGCCTTCGTCAAATTCTATCGTAACCTCCACTCTTGAAGCTTGGGCATGCTTCGCGACATTTCTTAATGCCTCTTGAACGATGCGGAAAATTATTAGTTCCACCTCTGCCGAGAAGCGTCGCTCAATGCCGGACACTGTCAAATCTGCTTCTATCCCAGGTTGTTTTTCGAGGTCGTTAACCTGCCATCGTAGCGCTGCCAACAAGCCTAAGTCATCTAACATGGGTGGACGCAATTCTTGGGTAAAACGACGTATCCCCTCCAATGTATTGTTCAACTTCTGGCGCAACTCTTTCAGGAAAGCAGCAGTGTTTGGTGCCAGCTGCGCATTATTGCGGGCGAAGTTGTCCGCTTGGCGGGAAAGGGCATAGAGAACTTGACTTGTATCGTCATGAAGCTCGCGAGCAATACGCTTGCGTTCCTCTTCCTGAACTTTAGTAATCTGGCTAAGATAGTAACGTAGGCCATCCTGCATCCTCCTCTCTTCAGTTACATCTCTGGCTATATGCTGGAAACCGGTAGGTTTCCCATTCTCGGTAACTAAACTGGTAGTCAACTTCAGAGTCGCCTCTGTCCCGTCCTTTCTGAGCAGGTGTTGTTCGTAGGGTTGTTCCACAGGTTCCTTTTCCAATAGTTTGTGCTTAATTTGGCCAGCTAGATTGAGGCTTTCATCTGGCAGAAGCTTCCTCACGTTCATTTTTTTCATTTCTTCTACGCTGTATCCGGCGAGTTTTCCAGCTGCCTCATTGGCAGTTGTAATATTGCCTTGCAAGTCGTGAACCCAGATAGCATCATTAGCATTTTCGAACAGCTGCCGATAGTTCCTCTCTGACATAGCTAATCGTTGTGCCGCAAGGCGATCTTTCTCATAGAGGCGAGCATTTTCCATGGCGGTGGCTATTTGGGCGCCAATGGCGGTGAGCAGTTCCATATCCTCTAGGGAAAATTGCCTGGGGCGGCGCATAGCTACGCAAAGTACACCCCTAATTTGGTCTCTGAGAACCATTGGCACAATGAGCTGGACTTGAATTCGCATCTTTTTAACCTCAGGCAGGGTCAGCCTGGGGTCATGAGAGGCATTTTCCACTACCATAGGTTGGCACGTCTTGGCTACCTCTCCATAAAAACCCTCACCAATCTTTTGCCCATCTACAGCCCGGGCGAATTCATCGGATACACCTTCATGGGCAACAAGCTTCAGTTTTTGGTTTTCCTCATCTAGAGAAAATATCACAGCGACCTCTACTTCCATTAACTCCGATACCATACGAATGGCCTTTTCTAAGGTCTTCTCAAGCTCCAGAGACTCGCCTAGTAGGGTAGAGATGGTGTTAAGTATGGTCTGGCGTTTTTCGTTCTCCCTCGCTGACCGGACATAATGCTGAAGAATCTCGTGTGCCGACTGTAGTTTTGCTAAAGCCGCTTCGGTTTTATCCCTTTCCGTTGCTCGTGTCCAAATCCCCCAGGAAGCTAGTATACCTATGGCAAGGACGCCTCCGGTCTCCAGAAGGGCATCTGTAGGAGCGGGCGAGATAAAAACGGCTCTGGGTAGCATAACAGCCAACGCAGCAAAAGACGTAATCAAGCCTCCCTTTAGCCTGAAGGTGAAACTAGAATAGATTATGGGCAACAAGAAAAGCATACGGTCCAGGGCATGTCGGGTCAGTCCGAAGTGGAAGCTGGGGTAAAGTGTGCCGCTAATACCTATTAGCTCAGCGTAGTGAAGTACACTAAAAACTGCAAAAAAGACTAGGATAAGCCAAAAATTACGATTTCGTATAAGTTTCATCGGTGAAGCTAAAAATGCTGACTTCTCAAGGGAGGTCTTCAATGGTAAACCACCCCCTTTTTAGACTATATAGTATTGCCTCAGAGCGGGAACCTACCCCCAGCTTATTGAAGATGCTCCTCATATGGGCTTGGACAGTGCGCTTACTGATAAAGAGCATGTTGCCGATATCCTTATTGCTCATACCTTGGGCTGCTATCTTGAGTACTTCCATCTCACGTTCACTCAAGGGTTGCATAGGCTGAACCGGCGCAGGTTCAGCAGCTAGAGTTTTGAAGCGGGTTATCAACTTGCGAAGGACTGTAGGATGAATCATCGGCTCTCCGGCATAGACTGCCCGGACAGCATTAATCAACTCGTCACCACTCACACTCTTTAGTAGATAACCGGCGGCACCTGCTTCTAGCATGCTGAAAATATATTCATCATAATCATAACCAGTGAGGACAAGCACTGTGGTCGCGGGCAAGATAGCCTTAATTTGCTTGGTAGCCTCGATGCCACTGATTTTGGGCATAGCGACATCTATAATGACCACATCGGGCTTGAGTTGGCTGGCCAGTCGGACCGTCTCCTCACCATCACCAGCCTCACCGACAATCTCAAAATCTTGTTCACGCTCTAGGAGTTGGCGAGTACCCTCTCGTACTACCACGTGGTCTTCAGCAAGTAGAATCCTGATAGTATTCATAGCATACTTTCTCTACTACCAGTATAAGCCGTTTCAGCAATACGTTCAACCGCAGTGATTGTGAGTGCTATGAAGGTAATCATCTAGGTGAAAATACCTAGGTAAAAATGCCTAATAGGCGGTCGGGATGTTTGCGTTAAGGCAAAGTGAGAAATAGGCATTAGGGCGGATGGCGCTAGATTTCCGATATGGTTGAATATAAATAGAAGCAGAGAATGATGAATGGTAGTAAAGGAAAGAGGGCTCAAATAATGGTAGGAAAGGAGGGGAGAAAATGAAAATAGGTGATATAGTCAAAATTAGGGAATGCAATTCACTGCCAGAACTGGTTGGCGAAAATGCGGAGATAGTAGATATGCAAATCCAAGAGTTCGAAAAATATACTGTATATCCTTTATGGGTCAAGATGACCTCTGGCGAACGTACAGGCAAGATTTATGGTTTTCGGGAGGGTGAGGTGGAGATACTACCTAAAGCGGGTGAGACGCAGGGCACGAGCAATAGAAGGAGGGGGAAGACAATGAAGACGAAGGTGGTTGAACAGGTGGAAGGGATCATGAAGGGCGTTACTACGGTAGAGGATATTGTAGAGGTAGGGAGGGTCATTAACGAAGTGAAAGGGAGGATTCTGGCGGAGCCAACTCTGGGCTTCTGGGAAGGGAAGACACCCTGCTGGGAGATGTTCCGTTGCCCGGAGGCGATAAAAATTGAGTGCCCTGCGTTTAAGTATCGGTCTCTGCCCTGCTGGGAGATACAGGGAACCTACTGCAAGCTGGATGATTATGGGGTCACTGGCCTAGATACCAGCATCTGTGAAGTATGCCGGGTTTACAAGAGATATGGCCACGGCGAGCTGATACAGATAAAGCTCTTTGGTAAGGGCATTGATACCTCTTTGAAATCAATTTCGAAGTGACTGGAAACGGGGGGCTGGGATTAGATAATAACAATAACGCTGAGTTGTGTAATACCATTCACTTCGAGGGCATGTGTGGCAGTTAATGGGGAGCGTACCAGCTTGCGATACATGCCCTCTCCACGTTACGATGTGGTAAGAAAGTACAACTTGACCAAACGAGCTAATAATTATTAACCACAGCAGGAGGCAGAAGATGGACCGGATTGAGATTGATGTGCCCCCAAGGCGGGAAATTGGTATTGGGTATGCGGGGAGGATTTTTGCCCAGGTTCAGCGAATAATTGGCGATACCGGTGGGCAAGCTGGTGCTCTCATTCGGGTTTTGCAGCAGGCACAAGGGCTAATTGGCTATCTTCCAGCACCAGTAATAAAGACTATCTCCAGAGATCTAAAGGTTCCTCTCAGCGAGGTATATGGGATTATCAGTTTTTATCACTTCTTTTCTATGGTGCCTAAGGGTAAGTATGTTATTCAAGTATGTATGGGTACCAGTTGCTATGTTAAGGGAGGGCAGAGGCTTCTGGATACGTTAAAGAAGAAGTGGAGCCTCGAACCTGAGGGAATTACTGCCGATGGCAGGTTTTCTCTGGAGACTGTCCGCTGCCTAGGCTGCTGTGGTCTATCCCCGGTGATGGCTATTGGTGAAGATGTCCATAGAAAGGTCAAACCCAGCCAGATAGAGGATATTCTGAATTCTTATCGATAGGAAGGTCTAACAAAGATGATGAGTCCACTCAGTTCTGTAGAAGAGCTAGTGAATTTAGAGAGGCAAGCTAAAGCAAGACTGGCAAAGCAGGAAAAGAAGATTCAAGTCAAGGTACATTTGGGGACATGTGGCATCTCTTCGGGGGCAAATAAGATTTTAGATGCTTTTGTTAGGGAGGTAGAGTTACGCAAGCTATTAGATGTTGTCGTATTGAGGGCAGGATGTATAGGGCTCTGTGGCCGTGAGCCTGTGGTGACAGTCATTGCTCCCGGAGAGGAAAAGGTTATCTACTGTGACCTTGATGAGGATAAGCTCCACCGAATTGTTGAAGAGCATTTGGTGGGAGGGAGACCGGTTAAGGAGTGGACGTTAGCTCTGGATGAGCCTCTGCTTAAGTTTCAAGAGATAAGAGTAATGCATAATCAAGACCTCGACCCAATGGATATTGAACAGTATATTGCTAGAGGTGGCTATCAAGCCTTGGGTAAGGTCTTGACTCAGATGAAGCCTGAGGAGGTCATTGATGAGGTTAAGAAAGCGGGGTTACGTGGTCGGGGTGGAGCCGGCTTTCCCACGGCCACGAAGTGGGGGTTTGTTCGTAGTGCACCTAGTGAGGAAAAATACGTAGTTTGTAACGGTGACGAAGGCGATCCGGGTGCCTATATGAACCGGGCGGTTCTGGAAGGCAATCCTCACTCCATAATCGAGGGTATGGCAATCGGAGCCTGTGCTATAGGGAATGTTCGCCAGGGCTATGCCTATGTCAGAGCTGAATATCCCCTGGCTATTGAGACTCTAAGCCACGCCATTGCCCAGGCCCGAGAATATGGACTTCTGGGCAAGAATATCCTAGGCACCGGTTTTGAGTTTTCCCTTGACATCTTCCCTGGTGCTGGTGCTTTTGTCTGCGGAGAAGAAACCGCTCTTCTGCATTCTATTGAAGGAGAAAGGGGGAATCCCAGGCAAAGGCCTCCCTTCCCGGCAAACGTTGGGGGAGGGCTCTTTGGCAAGCCTACTACCATCAATAATGTGGAGACATGGTCAAATATCCCTCAAATTATTTTGAGGGATGCTGATTGGTTTGCCAGCGTTGGCACTGAGAAAAGCAAGGGCACAAAAACCCTATGCCTGGTGGGAAAGGTGAATAACACTGGGCTAGTGGAAGTTCCTCTGGGGACACCGCTGGGGAAAATTGTGTTCGACATCGGCGGGGGGATACCAGAGGGGAAGAAATTTAAGGCAGTTCAGATAGGTGGGCCATCTGGCGGCGTTATTCCTATAGAGTATCTCAATACGCCTATTGACTATGAAGCTGTTACTGCTCTAGGGGCAATTATGGGCTCCGGCGGGCTCGTTGTAATGGATGAGGATAGCTGTATGATAGATGTAGCTAAGTTTTTCCTTCAATTCACCAGAGACGAGTCCTGTGGTAAATGTATCCCTTGCCGGGCAGGGATCCCCGAGATGCTGCAGATTCTAAACAAGGTCAGCCGGGGAGAAGCAACATTGGAAGAGCTAGACACCCTACTAGAACTAGCGGAAATGGTTGCCTCGGCTTCTCTATGTGGTCTAGGGCAAACGAGTCCCAATCCAGTGTTAACCACACTACGACACTTCCGTGAGGAGTATGAGGCTCATATTATAGATAAAAAGTGCCCCGCTGCCGTTTGCCAGGGTCTATTTAGAGCCCCGTGCCAGCACACCTGTCCAGTACAGTTGGACATTCCCGGTTATGTCAGTTTGATTAAGGAGGGTAAGTTTGCTGAGGCTTACTGTTTAATCAAACAGCGTAATCCCTTACCGGCTGTATGCGGTCGGGTATGTAACCATCCTTGCGAGTTTAAGTGCAATCGAGTTCAGATTGATGAACCAATAGCTATCAGGGATCTTAGGAGATTTATTGCTGATTACGCTTTCAATTCGGGGGTCAAATATACTCCTAGAATAAGGGAGGGGAAAGAGGAAAGGGTAGCTATCATCGGGGCTGGTCCCGCCGGGCTGTCAGCCGCTTGGGACCTGGCCCTGGAGGGGTACCAAGTTACTATATTTGAGGCGCTCCCGGTAGCTGGAGGCATGCTAGCGGTGGCTATCCCCGAATATCGTCTGCCTAAAGATATTCTGAGGAAGGAAATCCAGGAGATCGAAAATCTCGGAGTGGATATAAGGCTAAATACACCGATTAGTGATGTTGAATTCTTGCTTAAGGACGGTTATAAAGCAGTGTTCATCGCTACCGGTGCTCATAAAGGGACTAAGGCAAACATTCCTGGTGAAGACCTGAAGGGAGTCTATGACGCTATTGAATTTCTAAGAGAGGTCAATTTAGGCAAAAAAGTACCTGTGGGTAAGAGAGTGGCTGTTATTGGTGGTGGCAACTCAGCCATTGACTCTGCCAGAGTGGCTCTAAGAAAGGGGGCTGAGGAAGTACACCTATTCTATAGGCGGGAAAAGAAGGATATGCCCGCTATAGCTGAAGAGACAGAAGCCGCTGAAGAAGAGGGAATCCATTTTCATTTCCTGACGGCTCCGACTAAGATTTTGGGTAATGATGGAAGGGTCAGCGGACTTGAGCTTATCCCTATGGAGCTAGGGGAATTTGACCGAAGCGGTAGAAGAACCCCTAATCCTGTTGAGGGGGCCGAATATTTGGTAAACACAGATATGGTTATCGAAGCTATAGGGCAAAGGCCGGATACCTCTTTTATCAAGGATGGTGAGATTCAAACAGGAAGGGGTGGGACAGTAGCGGTGGACCGGCGGACACTGGCTACCGGGAGAAAGGGCGTTTTTGCTGGCGGAGATGCCGCCAGTGGCCCTCAAACAGTAATTGAAGCCATTGCTGCCGGACAGAGGGCAGCCTCCTCTATAAGAAGATACCTGCAGGGGAAGGGGCTTGCACCCTTGGTAGAGCGTAATGGTTATGAACCCATCGCCATCTCTTCTATACCACCTAGCGATGAAGAAACAAAAGAAAAAGCCAGAATTAGGGCTTCAGAAATTGCCATGAGCAAAAGAAAAACATCGTTTAAGGAGGTTACTTTGCCCTATAGCCCAGAAGAAGCCAGAGAAGAGGCGTCACGATGTCTGAGATGCGATCTTGAGGTTGGAGGATAAGCAATGAATGAAATAACCTTAGCCATCAATGATAGGCAGGTTAAAGGGAAAGAGGGAGACACTGTTCTTGAGATTTGTCAGGCTAATGGTATTGATGTGCCTACCCTTTGTCATCATGAAGGATTGAGCGATGTGGGGGCCTGCCGAATGTGTGTGGTAGAAATTGAAAAGGAGAGGAGCCCAGTTCCTGCCTGTACCTATCTTGCCAGAGACGGACTGGTGGTGAAAACCAACACTGAGCAGCTGGAGAGATATCGTCGCCAGATATTGGAACTCATATTTACCGAGCACAATCATTTCTGTATGTTCTGTGAGCAAAGCGAGGATTGTGAACTACAGAAACTGGCTTACCGATATCAGATGGACAACGTGCGCTATCCTTATACCTTTCCTTCTCTACCTGTGGATGCATTAAGCGATTACTTGGTAATTGACCATAATCGTTGTATCCTCTGTGGCAGGTGCATTCGAGCCTGTAGCGAAGTAGCGGCAAGTCATACCCTAGATTTCAGTCAGCGAGGCTGGAAAGCGCTGGTGTCTGCCGACCTGGAGCAACCACTAGGCGAATCATCTTGTACTTCTTGCGGTGCCTGTGTTCAGGCATGTCCTACTGGTGCTATTTTCAGTAAACTCAATCTTTACAAAGGCAAAACGGATGAGTGTCAACAGATAAAGACCGTTTGCCCTGCCTGTGGAGTAGGCTGTGAACTGAATGTACTGGTGAAAGATAATAACTTGGTGAGGATTGAAGCGCCTAGCTTAACAGAGCCAAGGGGGCCACTGTGTAGAATGGGACGCTTTAGGTTGCTTGAGCCAACTCCTCCTAGGATTACCTCACCCTTAGTACGAGGTAAGCAAGGTGAACTAGAGGAATGTAGTCTAGATAAGGCAGTGCAGGTAATCGTCGAGAGACTGGCAGAGGCAAAAGACGGCTTTGCTGGTATGATATCTACAAGGGTTCCAAATGAGACACTTTCTTTATTTAATAAGTTCATCGGTGAGGTAGTAGGTAGCGATTCGATTGATACTCGGGACGGAGAAAGCTATCGGATAATTAGCGAGGGTATTAGGCTATTTCAGAATAATGGAAGGGGACTGGACATTGAGTGTCCTATTGAGGATATATTGGAGGCAGATTGCATTATTGTAGTAGGAGCCGATCCTGAGAAGACCAATCCCATCATTAGTACTCTCGTGCGCCGAGCAGTGAGCCAAAGGAAGGCAAAGTTGATAGTGATAGACTCATCTAGGGATGTTTTTCCCCTTTGGACTGACCTCTGGCTTAAACCGAGGGCAGGTAGTGAAGGAGTTCTTCTTAACGGCCTAGCCAAGATTCTTATTGACAAGGGTCTAGTCGGGCCAGGAAAGGCACAAGCCGAGCTTATTCAGTCTCTTAGCCAGTATGAAACAGGCGAAGTGAGCAGGACCACTGGCATAGAGAATGAGAGACTGGAGTTGGCGGCGGAGATGTATGGCTGGGCTGAGCATGGAGTCATCATCTATGGAGAAGGGCTGCTGCAGGGGAATGATGCCAGCTCGATTACCACTATCTTAAACTTGGCTAATATAACCGGAAATCAAGTTGAAGGTGAGCTAAGGGTTATCTCGCTTAAGCCCTGCGCTAATAGTCGTGGTGCCTGGGAGTTAGGGTTAGCCAAAGGTATAAAGCAGGACAAGCCGAAGGGACTCTATCTCCTTCTCGCCGACGAACGTGAGAGCGAGGAATTATTGAGTTGGCTTAAGGGAATAGATTTCCTGGTAGTGCAGACAAGTTATTACTCATCGGTTACATCTCTGGCTAATGTGGTTCTGCCCTCGCCGATATGGGCGGAAAGAGAGGGCAAATATGTGACTACGGATGGGCGTGTTCTCGAATTAAAACAGGTGCTTCAGCCCAAAGATGGTCTACCTCAGGATCAAGAAATATTAATAGAGATTTCCAAAAAATTGGGACACCGGTTATCCTAAGTTGGGAGGCTAATGTTGGCAAAGGTAAAAGTGGCTACAGCGTGGTTAGATTGTTGCTCTGGGTGTCATATGTCTTTTCTGGATTTGGATGAGGCACTTATTGATCTGGCAGATGTAATGGAACTCACCGCCACTCCCATAACCGATATTAAAGAATTTTCATCAGTTGATATTGGGATTATTGAAGGGTCAGTGAGTAATCCTCATGATGAAGAAGTAGCTAAAGACTTGCGTGCCAATTGCAAGATACTGATGGTATTGGGTGATTGTGCTTGTTTCGGAGGCATAAATAGTATGCGCAACCTATTCACTAAAGAAGAGGTTCTTCGTAGGTATTATATTGAGACTGAGAGCACTAAAAACGGTAAGATTCCCTCCTCAGAAGACATCCCGCCGCTTTTAGAGCAGGTTAAGCCGGTAAATCAAGTAGTTAAAGTTGACTGTTATGTCCCAGGATGCCCACCCTCTTCTAAAGCTATTCACTATGCTCTGACCGAACTTCTGGAGGGTAGAATTCCAGTGCTCCCGAGCGAGATGATGAGGTTTGATTAAGATTTCAAAACGCTGGAGGCATTATGACTAGAAAGATTACAATCGAGCCGGTTACCCGGGTTGAGGGGCATGGCAAGGTAACCATCCACCTTGACGATAGAGGGAATGTGGATAAAGCTAGGTTTCATGTTACTCAAGTGCGAGGATTCGAGAAGTTTTGTGAGGGGCGACTTTTCTGGGAGATGCCAATCATTACTGCCCGAATCTGTGGTATCTGCCCGGTAAGTCACCACCTCGCTTCAGCTAAAGCTGGAGATGTCATCTTGGGGGTGAAGCTGACACCTACAGCAGAGATGCTACGCAGGCTAATTCACATGGCACAGATTGTTCAGTCCCATGCCCTTCATTTTTTCTACTTGGCTAGCCCCGACCTGCTCTTCGGCATGGCTGCTGACCCAGCTAAGCGAAATATCATGGGTCTTATTGCCGAGATGCCGGAAATTGCCAGAAAGGGAATAAAGATTCGTGCTTTCGGTCAGAAAATAATAGAGATGCTCGGGGATAAGAGAGTTCATCCCAATGCTGCTATCCCCGGGGGAATGAATAAGGCTCTTGGTCTTGATAAGCGTGATGAAATTCTAAGCCAAGTGGATGATATTATCGCTGACTGCCAGTTCGCCGTTAACCTGATTAAGGATTATACTCAACATAGTGAGGAGGCTGCTAGCTTTGCTAATTTTGGCACTGGCTACCTCGGACTTATAGATAATAATGGTAACGTTGAGTATTATGACGGAAAGCTGAGATTGAAAGACAGTAAAGGCGTTACCCTGGAAGATAATATAGCTCCTGAGAATTACCTTTCCATCATTGAAGAAAAGGTTGAGGATTGGTCTTATCTTAAGTTCCCTTATTACAAGAAACTGGGTTACCCCAGTGGTATGTACCGCGTAGGACCTTTAGGACGACTCAATGTTGCCGATGGGTGCAGTACTCCTCTAGCTAATAAAGAGTTTGCTAGCTTCAAGAAACTGAGCAACAATGGCGTAGTGCAGGGGTCGTTATACTACCACTATGCCCGATTGATTGAGATGCTCAATGCCGCTGAAAAGATAAAGTCACTTGTACAAGACGAACTCATCTGCTCAAAGGAAATATGGGTCAATTCGAGCCAGATTAACGAGGAGGGCATAGGAGTAATTGAAGCTCCCAGAGGGACACTTTTCCACCATTATTGGGTAGACAAAAGTGGTAAGATGCGCAAGGTCAATTTGATTGTAGCCACCGGTAATAATAATTTGGCAATGAATCGCGCTGTCTATGAAGTAGCTAGGGAATTTATCAAAGATGGGAAGGTTACTGAAGGGATACTTAATCGGGTCGAGGTGGCTATTCGCTGCTATGACCCCTGTCTCTCTTGCTCCACACATGCCCTAGGTCAGATGCTTCTAGAAATCACTATTTATGACCCAGATGGAAATATTCGTCAAGTGTTGAGGAGTTAGCGTGAGGACTCTGGTTTTAGGTATAGGTAATCCAATCCTGGGAGATGATGGTATAGGGTTTCATATTGCGCAAGAATTAGCTAAGGAAATTAAAGATGAAAACATTGATGTAAAGGATACCAGCATAGACGGCTTAAATTTATTAGAGCTCATTGTTGGATACGATAAGTTGATTGTAATTGATGCAATTATGACTGAGGATGAAAAAGTAGGGGAAATATATAGGCTTAAGCCGGAGAATACTGGTGAACCTGTACGTTTGACTATCTCACCGCACCATTTAAATCTTGCTACCACGATTGAAATAGGGAAAAAGCTTTTTGCAGAGCAGATACCAGGAGAAATTATAGTCTTTGCCGTAGGCACTCAGGAAGTAACCAAGGTTACTGAAGAAATGACGCAAAAGGTAAAGGAAGCTATACCAAGAGTCGTAAATCTTGTTTTAGAAGAGATCAGCTCACTGCACTATTTTCCCCTGGCTTATCACTGAGGCCAAGCAGGCTATCGCCAACCAGGAACTGATGCCCTCCCGATTCATCCGCGTCCGCTATATGAAGGAGCAGGAGGCCGACGACACCTTGTGTACTCCCCGCTATTTGACGGTGTTAGGTGGCACATTAGGTCGCTATCTTTTCATATCATTGAAGGTGGCCTTGCTGAGACCCCCAAAAAAGAGGATGGAGCCTAGAAAGAGACCATATATTTCCAAAGATTCGTATGATATTGATTCTATTTTGTGGTAGGTAATCCTTCCTCCTTCCATCGATCCAACCCGCTCCACATATTATAGACTTCCCTGAAATTAAGCTCTTCCATTATACGTAAAGCTTTCCAGCCGATACCTCCACATGAGCAACTGGTATAAATGAGATACGTCTTATTCTTATCCAGCTGGTTAAGCTCATCCCTGAAAGTTTCAGAATCGATATCTATGTTGATAGCATTTTCTATATGCCCATTGGCAAATAATTTTGGCCATCGCAGATCAATAATGACAAAATCGGGATTATTCTGGTTTTCCTGTATTAAGCTAAATGCCTCTTGTGTAGTGATACCTTCAATTATTTGGTTCGGGGTTTCTTGAATTGGAGTCTCGATTTCTTTGCCAACGCAGCCACCGGCTAACACAGCTACAATAACCAGCGATACCGAGAGCACCAACATCACTAATTTTTTTAGACTCTTTTTTGCCATAAGTTATCACCCCCTTTCCAGGTTGTTCCTTTAAACATCTTAAGGGGTATTGACAATCTTCCCCGTCTATGATATTATAGACTATGTTGATGATATTTGTCAACAATTGAGCGAAGTCAATGAAACTTTCTACTAAAGGACGGTATGGAACTAGAGCACTCTTGGACTTAGCCCTTCACCAGGGAGAGGGACCGGTTCTATTAAAAGATATTGCCCAAAGGCAGCAGATTTCAGCATGGTATCTAGAGCATTTGATCGCTCCCCTCATAGCTGGGGGTATAGTCCGGAGCACTCGAGGCGCCAAGGGTGGAGTTTCGTTAGCCAAGCCTCCTGAGGAGGTAAGGCTGAGCGTAGTCATTCAGCTTCTTGAGGGCTCAATTGCTCCGGTGGAGTGCGTTAATAACCCAGGGATATGTACTCGCTCTGAACTATGTGTTACCCGGGACATCTGGGGTGAGCTGAAAAAGGCAGTGAATGGGGTTTTGGAGTCAACAACCTTGCAGGATTTGGTCGAGCGACAAAAAAGGAAAGAGCGGCCTAACGAGGTGATGTACTACATATAAGTTTGCTAGGTTGATAGCTTGGACAGGGTGTGTCGAAGGAGGTAATTCATTTCTATGATTGAGAGGTATTCAAGGCAAATCCTTTTCTCTGGTATAGGCGAAGAAGGACAAAGGAGATTGGGTAATAGTTGTGTGCTGATTATTGGCTGTGGAGCCCTAGGAACAATTATTGCCACCTCTCTGGTGCGTGCTGGTGTGGGTAAGGTCAGAATCATAGACAGAGATTTCATAGAGTACCACAATCTGCAGCGGCAAGTCCTTTTCGATGAAGATGACATACGGAATGGACTGCCGAAGGCAATAGCCGCCGAGCGGCATCTGAGGAAGGTAAACTCCTTGGTTGAAATTGAAGGCATAGTCGCCGATGTGAACTTTACAAACGTTGAAAGGCTCATCACTGGTGCGGATCTAATCCTAGATGGATTGGACAATTTTGAAACTCGTTTTCTTATCAATGATGTCTCGCTAAAGCATAAAATCCCGTGGGTCTACGGTGGAGCCATCTCTTCTTCTGGAATGACTATGAACATAATCCCAGGTGAAACTCCTTGCTTCCGGTGCTTCTGCTCTACTGAGCTTGCTGCAAGAGTAGTGCCTACTTGTGATACAGCAGGGGTAATCGGTCCTGCCCCTTTCATTATTGGCTCTCTGCAGACCGCTGAGGCAATGAAGATACTCGTCGGAGCTAAGGAAATCAATCGACAGCTTATACTTATTGATGTTTGGACAGGGAGCTTTGAGCGGCTTGAAATAATTCCTCGCCACGATTGCCCCGCTTGCTTGGGCAGATACGAGTTTTTAGAGGGGAAGTTTGGAGTAAGAACCACTTCACTTTGCGGTCAAAATGCGGTGCAGGTGCTAAATCCTGATATAGAAAAGCTCTCTTTCAAGGAGCTTGAGACTCGCCTTAAAGTGGTGGGGGAGGTTACCTATAACGAGTTCATGCTACAGTTTACAGTTGATGGTCGAGAAATGGTTATCTTTCCTGACGGACGGGCTATCGTTAAAAACACCACCGACGAGTCACTAGCACGAGGGCTCTATGCCAAATACATTGGAACATGAGAGTGATACCATGATTTACCTAGATAATGCAGCGACATCCTGGCCCAAACCAGAGAGTGTTTATCAAACCATGGACGAGTTCTTGAGAAGAAAAGGCGGTAATCCTGGTCGTAGTAGCCACAGTATGGCTGTAGCTGCCAGGGAGACGGTCGAGGAAACCAGGTTGCTTATAGCGCGCCTTATTAACGCCTCAGAAGCGGAGCGAGTTATATTCACGCTCAACTGCACAGATGCCTTGAACCTGGGGTTAAAAGGGCTGCTTAGGCCAGGGGATCACGTGCTCACCAGTTGTATCGGGCACAATTCCGTGGTTCGCCCTCTTAGAAAACTTGAACAGCAGGGTGTCAAAGTCACCAGATTGCCGCCTTGCCCAGAGGCCGGAGTTATGTCTGCCCGGGATATTGAGGAAGCGATAACCAAAGAAACCAAACTGGTGGTAGTTACTCATGCCTCTAACGTGACTGGGGTCATTCAACCCATTGAAGAATATGGGGTAGTTGCTAGGAAGTATAACCTAATTTTCATGGTAGACGCGGCGCAAACTGCTGGTAAGTATCCTCTTGATGTCCAAGCGGGTAACATTGATTTGCTCGCCTTTTCCGGGCATAAAGGACTACTAGGACCTCCAGGTACCGGGGTGCTTTATGTGGGTAACCGGGTTGACCTTGATTCATTGCGTGAGGGTGGCACAGGCTCATATTCGGAACTGGAGGAGCAACCAGCTACTCTGCCCTATAGGTACGAAAGTGGGACAGTGAATAGCGTCGGCATTAGTGGGCTTGGTGCCGGGCTGAAATATATTTTCGGTGAAGGTTTGGAGAGGATTCATGCTCATGAGCAATACTTGATAGATAGGCTGATTGAAGGTTTAGCCAACATTCCTAAAGTAACTCTTTATCCGGCTAAAGATGGGTTTAAGCAAGCACCTATCCTCTCCTTCAACATTGAGGGATATGAGCCAGGGGAGGTAGGAGCCATTCTTGACCAGGCTTTTGACATTAAAGTGAGAACGGGACTTCATTGTGCCCCGGCGGCTCATAAGACCTTGGGCACTTATCCGTTAGGTACCATACGGTTAAGTCCGGGGTACTTCAATACTGCGAAGGAGATTGATCTAACTCTTCACGCCTTGGGGAAGATTGCGAAGGCTGGAAAATTATCACGTCAAAACAGAGAGAGCAGCTTAGAACCAGTCAAAAGATTAAGATGAGGAGGAAACCAACATGGCAAAGGTAATTCCAAAAGTGGACAAGCTTCAGTATAAGACTATAGAGATACCGAAGCTAACCAGGGGCATAGCCAAGGACTCAACCGAGCTAATCGGAAACACACCCCTAGTCAGATTGAACCGAATAACCGAGGGGTTGAAGGCAGAGGTGGTGGCCAAGCTTGAGTCTTTTAATCCTATTGGGAATGTGAAGGACAGGATTGGGGTGTCAATGATTGTGGATGCTGAAGAGAAGGGGCTCATCAACAAAGATACGGTTATCGTTGAGCCCACCAGTGGCAATACTGGCATTGCCCTGGCCTTTGTCTGCGCCGCCAGGGGATATAGGCTCATCCTTACCATGCCTGATACCATGTCTCTGGAGCGGAGGCAACTCCTATCTATTTTCGGTGCTGAGATGGTGCTAACCCCAGGGGTGGAGGGGATGCCCGGGGCGGTGAGGAAAGCTGAGCAACTGGTGGCAGAAAACCCCAACTACTTCATGCCCCAGCAGTTTAAAAACCCGGCAAATCCAGAGGTACACCGACTGACCACAGCCGAGGAGATCTGGAGAGATACTGATGGCAAGGTGGATATTCTGGTCTCGGGGGTAGGAACCGGAGGGACGATTACCGGGGTAGCTGAGGCAATCAAGCCTAGGAGACCCCAGTTTAAAGCTATCGCCGTTGAGCCCGCCGATTCCCCAGTTCTCTCCGGGGGGAAGCCAGGAGCCCACAAAATTCAGGGTATCGGGGCTGGTTTTGTCCCCGATGTTTTGCGAATGGATTTGGTTGATGAAATTATTAAGGTTACTAATGAAGATGCGGGAAAAATGGCTAGACGATTAGCCAAAGAGGAAGGGATACTGGCCGGCATATCTTCGGGGGCAGCAGCCTGGGTAGCATTAGAGGTAGCCAAAAGGCAGGAAAGCGCAGGAAAGCTTATAGTGGTAGTCTTACCTGACACCGGTGAGCGCTACCTATCCACTTGGCTCTTCCAGGAGCTTTATCGGGCAGCACCGGGAATTTAAAAGAGGAAAAGGATAGTTTCTTGTTCAAAACCTTGAAAGAAGATATTCAAACGGTATTTACTAAAGACCCTGCAGCGAGGAGTACGCTGGAGGTAATCTTCTGTTATCCAGGGCTACATGCCTTATGGTTTCACCGCTTGGCTCATTTCCTGTGGCGCCATAAGCTTAGATTTCTGGCTCGCTTCGGCTCCCATATCAGTCGCTTCCTAACCGGTATTGAAATCCACCCCGGAGCCAAAATCGGCCGCCGTTTCTTTATAGACCACGGGGCTGGTGTGGTTATCGGAGAGACAGCAGAAGTAGGCGATGATGTTCTGATATATCAGGGGGTTGTCTTGGGTGGAACCAGTTTAAAGAAGGAGAAGCGCCATCCTACAATTGGTAATAATGTGGTAATAGGAACCGGAGCGGTGGCTTTGGGCGCTATAACTATAGGAGATGGAGCCAAGATTGGCTCAGGCTCAGTGGTAGTAAAATCAGTTCCACCCGCAGCTACGGTGGTGGGAGTCCCAGGAAGAATCATAGAGGATCGCCATAAGCCACTCTCGGACTTAGAGCACGGGAAGTTGCCTGACCCGGTAGCAGAAGCTATAAGGCTTGTCCTAGAGGACCAGGAAAGGTTAGGAGAGCGTCTGGAAAGGCTTGAGAGTTTAAGCGGACTAGTAGCCCCTGAAGATGAATTGAGGGAGAGAAGAGAGAAGAAGGAAAATTGAGAGTGAGTTCAGCCTAGGAGGAGGAATATGAGATTTGAAACAATAGCCATTCATGCTGGGGAGAGGCCGGATGCGACATTCGGCGCTGTCTCAGTACCCATCTACCAGACATCGACCTTTGTCTTTGAAGATGTAGGCAAGACGAGAGGCTATGACTATTCCCGCACAGCAAACCCGACAAGGAAGGTCCTGGAGGATACCATTGCTCAGCTTGAGGGTGGGAAGGCAGGGTTTGCCTTTGCCACCGGGATGGCTGCCGAAGCCACGGTTATGCACCTGCTTAAGGCTGGTGATCACGTAATTTCGGGGGATGATGTCTATGGGGGAACCTATAGGCTATTTCAGAATGTGATGCGTGACTTTGGGCTGGAGTTCACCTTCTTGAGAATGGACGACCGAAGGAGGATTGAACAGGCGATAAAGCCAAATACCAAGATGCTGTGGCTGGAGACCCCTTCCAACCCCCTGCTAAATATCGTTGATATTGAGATGGCGGTTGGTATTGCTAGGCAGCACAACCTGATGACGGTGATGGATAATACCTTTGCCACTCCCTATTTTTTAAGACCAATCGAGTATGGGGTTGACCTCGTTGTCCATTCCACAACCAAGTATCTCAATGGGCACTGCGATGTTGTCGGGGGTGCCGTGGTAACCACTACCGACGAATTAACTGAGCGGGTTCAATTTCTCCTCAATGCTATGGGAACCTGTGCCTCTCCCTTTGATTGCTGGCTGGTAATCCGGGGAATTGAAACCCTCCCGCTCAGAATGAGGCAGCACGAGAAAAACGCCATCGCTGTAGCAAACTATCTCAAAGGGCATCTTATGGTAAAGAGGGTGATGTATCCTGGACTCAAGTCCCATCCTGGACATGAAATCGCTAAGAGGCAGATGAAGGGCTTTGGAGGGGTAGTCTCATTTGAATTAAAAGGTGGGACTGAGGCGGTTAACAGCTTTCTAGAAAGAATCAAGGTCTTTTCCTTGGCGGAGTCACTAGGCGGTGTCGCCTCTCTTGCTGAACATCCAGCGACAATGAGCCACGCCTCAATGCCCAAAGAGCATAGAGAAAAAGTGGGAATTACTGACCAGCTAATCAGGTTATCGGTAGGTTTGGAAAACATTAATGATTTGATTGAGGATTTGGGTCAAGCGCTTGAGCCTAGCTGAAGGAGTGAGATATGTCTTATGCCAGAGGTTTGCGTTGTCGAAAATGTGGGCAGGAGTATCCTGTGCAGCCTCTCAACCTGTGCGATTTCTGCCTTAGCCCGTTGGAGGTAAGCTATGACTACAAGGCTATGGCTAGAGCTTTAAATCGGGAGAAGCTGGCTAGGGGACCGCTGAGCATGTGGCGCTATCGCGATATGCTGCCCGTGGAAGGCAAGGAGGTGGATATTGGCACTGGCTTTACCCCTCTGCTCAAAGCCGATAACCTCGGCCGTGAGCTGGGGTTAGACCAGCTCTATATTAAGAATGACTGCCTTAATCCAACCTACTCGTTCAAGGATAGGCCGGTCTCAGTTGCTGCCACCAAAGCACGTGAGTTCGGGTTTGATACTTTAGCCTGTGCCTCAACTGGCAACCTGGCCGCCAGTGTCGCTGCCCACGCCGCCAAGGCAAATATGAAAGCTTATGTTTTCGTTCCCGCTGGGGTAGAACCGGGCAAGCTGGTAGGGATAGCAATCTACAAGCCGGTCCTGATGACGGTTAATGGAAGCTATGACGATGTCAACCGCCTCTGTACTGAGCTGGTGCAAAGATATGACTGGGGATTCATTAATATTAACCTAAGACCGTATTACGCCGAGGGGAGCAAGACTCTGGGCTATGAGGTAGCCGAGCAGCTAGGGTGGCGTGCCCCCGATTGTGTGGTGGCTCCTGCCGCCTCGGGACTCCTCTTTACCCGAATATGGAAAGGCCTGGATGAGCTATCTATGCTTGGTTTAATCGAACCGGCTAATACTCATATGTATCTCACCCAGGCTGCTGGTAGCTCGCCCATTGTCAACGCCTTTCACGCGGGCACTCTCCATGTGCACCCAGTAGAGCCGAACACCATTGCCCAGTCCGTAGCCATTGGGAACCCGGCTGACGGCTACTATGCGCTGCGGGTCGCCCGGCAGTCGGGCGGTGGTGCCTGCGCCGTCACCGATGAGGAACTCATCGCCGGGATGAAGCTGCTGGCTCAAACTGAGGGTATCTTTGCTGAGGCAGCGGGTGGGGTAGTAGTAGGCGCACTAAGGAAGTTAGCAGCTTCAGGGGTAATTAAAAGGAACGAACTTACAGTGGCTTTTGTCACTGGGGCGGGACCCAAGACACAGGAAATAGTGTCAGACATCGTTCGACCACTTACTGTCCAGCCCAGCCTAGAATCATTTGAGGAGGTGCTCGGTGCGCGAGCTTGAAACTCGATATTCGACCTGGGCTATATAAAGAAGGAGGATAAGATGGCCAAGAGACAAGTAATGTTTACCTTTCCCCAGGAATTGGTTAGGGAGCCCATCATCTATAACCTTAGTCACCAGTTTAAGGTAGTGACCAATATCCGCCGGGCTGATGTATCCGAAAATAGAGGTTGGGTAGTGCTGGAGCTGGAGGGGGAGGAGAAAGAAATCGAGCAGGGCATCGCCTGGGTGACGAGCAAGGGGGTAAGGGTCGACCCAGTCATTGGCGATATTGTAGAGGGATAAGCAATGAAGCGGATATACCTTGATTACGCTGCCACCACGCCCACGCATCCCGAGGTGGTGAAGGCTATGTTGCCATACTTCACCGGTAGCTTCGGCAATCCTTCGAGCCTCTATTCCTGTGGGCAGGAGGCAAAGGGGGCTATTCAGGAGGTAAGGGTCAGGGTTGCTGAGCTTATTGGTGCCCGGGATGAGGAAATCGTCTTTACCAGTGGCGGCACCGAGGCAGATAACTTCGCCTTAAAGGGTGTGGCCTATGCTAATGAGAAAAAAGGGGATCACATTATTACTAGCTCCATTGAGCACCATGCAGTGATAGAGACGTGCAAGTTTTTGGAGAGAAGGAGGTTCAGTGTAACCTATCTCCCGGTGGATGAGTATGGCTTGGTTGACCCTGATGATGTCAGGAGGGCTATCACTAATAAGACTATTCTCATTTCGGTGATGCACGCTAACAATGAAATGGGCACCATAGAGCCCATAGCCGAAATAGGAAGGATTGCCAAGGGCGCAGGAATCTATTTTCATACCGATGCTGTGCAGACGGCAGGGCATATCCCGGTAGATGTGAATGAGCTTGAGGTAGACTTACTCTCTATCTCAGCCCACAAGCTCTACGGTCCTAAGGGGGTTGGAGCGTTATATATCAGAAAGGGGACAAAACTAATTCCCTTTATGCATGGGGGTGAGCAGGAGAGAAGGCGACGGGCCAGCACTGAGAATGTCCCTGGAATTGTGGGTTTTGGCAGAGCCGTGGAACTTGCTCAGCAGGAAATGAGTGAAGAAGCGGAGCGGCTGACTTATCTTCGTGACCAGCTTATTAAGGGTCTTCTGGAGCGGATTGACCACATTCGTTTAAACGGTCATCCCCAAAAGAGGCTGCCCAACAATGTCAATGTAAGCGTTGATTATGTAGAAGGGGAATCAATGGTCCTGAATCTTGACTTGGAGGGCATTTGTGCTTCTACGGGTTCAGCCTGCAGCTCATCAAGCCTTGAAGCATCTCATGTTCTCTTGGCAATAGGGCTTTCCCATGAACAGGCCCACGGCTCGTTGAGGTTTACTCTAGGGAAATGGACCAGTGAGGAGGATATAGGTCGAGTTCTGGAGGTATTACCCCAAATTGTAGCTAAACTCAGAGCCATGTCGCCGCTACTAAAAAGCCACAGATAGGAGACGAAAAGATGCGTAATGTATGGTCGCTATACAGTGATAAGGTGATGGAGCACTTCAAGAACCCCAGGAATGTGGGCGAGATAGAAAATCCTGATGGCGTCGGACATGTGGGGAACCCGGTGTGCGGTGATATCATGGAGCTTTACATCAAGGTGAATAATGGCACCATCGCTGATGCCAAATTCAAGACCTTCGGCTGCGGAGCCGCCATCGCTACGAGCTCTATGGTCACCGAGATGGTAAAAGGGAAGAGCATAGGAGAGGCGCTGGAAATCTCCAATCGGGCAGTTGCCGAAGCCCTGGATGGGCTGCCGTCAATTAAGATGCATTGCTCGGTTTTGGCTGAGGAAGCGCTTAAATCAGCTATAGATGATTACCTGACTAAGAATCGGAGGGGAAAAAATAACGTTAGCCTATGAAATCCCTGAAGTCCGTAAAATCTCTCATCGACATTTTGAGAATGGAGGATGGACATGCTAAGAGTGGAAGACCCACGGGTTAGTATTGGTAAGGAGGTGCTAAAGTGGCGCAGAAGTTCGGTCCGGTGAGTGAAAAAGACATAAGTAGTGCCATAGTCGCTGAATTTGCCGCCCAGTTTCAAGAACATGTGGAAAGCGACTGCATCATCATCGGCGGCGGTCCCAGTGGGCTTATGGCAGGTAGGAATTTGGCAACAGCAGGCAAGAGGGTTCTTATCGTCGAACGGAATAACTACCTGGGGGGTGGCTTCTGGATTGGAGGTTTCCTGATGAACACGGTAACCATAAGACATCCGGGAGAGAGGATCTTGGACGAGCTTGGTATACCGTACAAGGCTGTCAATGAGAACCTATTGATCGCCGATGGCCCTCATGCGTGTTCAAAGCTTATTGCTTCAACCTGTGATGCCGGCGTTAAGTTTCTCAATATGACGAACTTCGATGACCTAGTCATAAGAGAAGATAATCGTGTTGCCGGAGTCGTGATTAACTGGACACCCATCTCGGCATTGCCTAGAGAGATAACGTGTGTTGATCCCATTGCCCTCGAATCAAGAGTGGTTATCGACGCTACCGGTCATGATGCTCAGGTAGTGAAGAAATTGGAGGAGAGGGGACTAATCAAAACCAAGGGTCAAGGTGCCATGTGGGTAGAGAGGTCGGAAGACCTAGTTGTTGAGCACACCGGAGAGGTTCACCCGGGGTTGATTGTCACCGGCATGGCGGTATCAACAACCTATGGATTGCCCAGGATGGGGCCAACCTTTGGGGCTATGCTCCTATCAGGGGAGGTGGCGGCTGAGATTGCTCTTGAAAATTTGAGATGAAAGTTCGCAGGATAGAGAAGGTTCTCGTCTACGATGAAGGTGCGGTTGAGACGCTAGATATAGGGGAGATCGCTGGATATTTAAGAGAGAAGCTGAAGAAAGTACAAGTCAAGGTGAGGGGGAATCCCTTTGCTTTTCGGCTAGAGAAGAGTCCAGATTATGCAAGAAAGCTCGCATCTATCAAGATTCGAGATGCGAGCAGAAAGATAGCACCCGAGCCGGAACCTCTCTATGGCGAGGTCCAGTATGAAAAAAGAAGAATTCTGGGAAAAACAAAGGCCTTCGGAGTCGTCTACGACGGGTTTCAACTTCAAAGGGTCTTTTCGGAGCTCGTAGCACGGGAGGAGCGTTGTCTTGGGTTTGTTCACATCTTCTTTACCAACCGTTTGTTTGCCACTTGGGAGGAGAGCGACAAACGGTACCACGCCAGGACAAGCGTGTATGGTGTCCCCTCGGTTATCTCAACCACAGGGCTCGTAGAGGCACCGGCCAAGCCGAGGGAGTACTATCTTGTTAAGCAACAGTACGAGATGCTGGGAAAGGACCTATTGGAACTCAAAGAGAGATTGAAGGCGAGTTTCATCGATTACGAGGATGAGCGGCTGACCGAGGTTGTGAAGGGGTATGCAATGCAGGCGCTTTTCTACTATCTTGTCGGCGACCCCTTTTGCAAGGATAAAGGCTGTAGACTTTATAATGCACACTGGCAAGAGGAACTCATCTTTGCTCAGCTTGGGAGCGGATATGAGCTTTGTGGGCAGCATGCCAGAATCTTAGACAGTTTACATGGAAAATGAAAGTGGGCATTGAGGAGATAGAGGTCAAGGAAGATAAGACAATAAAGGAGCTTATGGATGAACTCCAGCTTTCCTCTGCTCCCATCCTGCTGGAGGTGAGTGGGGAGATTTTCTATCCAGATGCGATAAAGGACAGAAGATTAAGGAGAGGGGATAAAGTAACATTAATCCCAGTGATAGCAGGGGGATGAGTAAAGTGAATGAAGAAGAAAATCATAAATAAAGAGGTCTAGGAACAAAGACCCGGGGTAGCCGAAACTAGGAGCTATTAGCTCCTAGTCGCCAGGTAAAACCTAGCCTGATGAGGCTAAAAGACGCCTTCGATAAAGCGCCAGAAAAGCATTTGACTGGCTGGTTGGAGTAATGATGACATGGCTAAAATAATTGCCGTCTGTAAGAGCAAGAAAAAAGGTACTAAGAAGAAACCTGTAGCTAAAGGTGTCCTTAAGGACGATTATGGTCTTGTTGGTGATGCTCATGCCGATTGCTGTACCCATCGTCAAGTAAGCCTGTTGGCAACTGAAAGCATCAACAAGATGCGAGGTCTGGGCTTTGATGTAGGCCCTGGGGATTTCGCCGAAAATCTTACCACTGAGGGGATAGAATTGGTCTCGCTTCCTGTTGGCACACACATACGTATTGAAGAAGAGATTGTCTTGGAACTCACCCAAATTGGCAAAGAGTGCCATATCGGATGTGCCATATATCGTCAGATAGGCAAGTGCATCATGCCCAAAGAGGGAGTATTTGCCAAGGTAATCAGGGGGGGATTGGTGAAGGTGGGGGACACAATAAGGGTATTGGAGAGGGCTGGAGGATAGTTACTGATGGAAAATAAGCATGTCGAACTAACTGGGAAAATTTTAAGCCTCAAGAAAACAAGGGGGGCTGTTATCCTCGCCCATAACTACCAATTGGGCGAAGTCCAAGACATAGCTGATTTTGTCGGTGATTCTTTAGGCTTGAGCCAAAACGCTGCCAAGACAGATGCCGAGGTAATTGTATTTTGTGGGGTTCATTTCATGGCAGAAACAGCCTCTATCCTCTGCCCGGATAAGATAGTCTTACTTCCGGATATAAATGCCGGCTGCCCTATGGCCGATATGGTTACTGCCGATAAACTCAGAGAGAGGAAAAAGGAGCTCTCAAATGCTACCGTAGTTTGCTATGTCAACTCCTCGGCTGAGGTTAAGGCAGAATCAGATATTTGCTGCACCTCGGCCAATGCACTCAAGGTCATCGAAAGTCTTGATGCCAATGAGATACTATTTGTTCCTGACCAGTACCTGGGTAATTACATCTCAACCAAGACCAATAAGAAGATGATACTGTGGCCTGGGTATTGCCCCACTCATGCCAGAATACTGCCACAGGAAATAACCAGGCTGAAACAAGAATACCCAAAAGCCAAAATAATAGTTCACCCGGAATGTAGGCCCGAGGTGATTGCTCTTGCTGATGAGGCATTGAGCACCAGCGGGATGATCAAGTTCGCCCAGAAGACAGAAGCTAAAGAGATAGTTGTGGGCACAGAGATTGGGATTATATATAGGCTTAAAAAGGAAAACCCGGGCAAGGAATTTATTCCTGCCTCTGAGCAAGCAGTCTGCCCTAATATGAAACGAATCACCCTAGAAAAGATACTGTGGTCTCTGGAGGAGATGTCTCCTGAGGTGAAGGTTCCTGAAGAGATTCGTCTCAAGGCAAAATTGGCTGTGGACAAGATGCTGGAAATAGGGAGGGCTGATTAACAAGCACGCCGGAATATAATTGAAAAGAAAGGGGGTGATAACCTTGGCAAAAAAGAGTCTAAAAAAATTAGTGATGTTGGTGCTCTCGGTATCGCTGGTTATTGTAGCTGTGTTAGCTGGTGGTTGTATTGGCAAAGCCCAGATAATTGAAAATGTTACCCCACAAGAGGCGTTTACCTTAGTCCAGGAAAACCAGGTTAATCCCGATTTTGTCATTATTGATCTGCGAACCCCGGAAGAATTTGCCTATGAGCATTTAGAAAATGCTATCAACATAGATTTGGATTCTGAAACTTTCAGGGATGAGCTTAACCAGCTGGATAAGAATAAGGCGTATCTCATTTATTCTGTTTCCGCATGTGGTGATGGTCCTGGCTGGAACGCTTTAGCTATAATGGAGGAGCTTGATTTCTGGGAAGTCTATAATATGACGGGCGGGTGTATTGGATGGAAGCTAGAAGGATTCCCTACTGTAGGTGAAGGGGCGAACCAATAACACCACAGACTGATAAGTGTCAAATTTGGGCTCAAAATTGAAAAAGTCGAAGAGGAGTAGTGATGCAGACAGGCTTTTATTTCGACCAGACTAGGTGTATCGGGTGCTTTACCTGCTGCGTAGCATGTAAAGACTGGCATGATATACCCGCCGGGCCGGCTCACTGGCGGAGGGTAACCCCACTTGAAGAAGGGAAATTCCCTCAGCCTTTCTTGGCCTACCTTTCCGCTGCCTGCTATCATTGTGAGGACCCTCTCTGTGCCGTGGTTTGTCCTGCCGAAGCGATAACCAGAAGAGAAGAGGACGGCATAGTCGTAGTGGACAGGGAAAAGTGTCAGGAGAATGCACGCTGTGGTATCACTGTCACCAACGGAAATGGCCAGATAAATGTGTCTGCCTGTGAGGTAACCTGCCCAGCTCATGTGGATGTACCAGGCTATATCGCTCTAATTAGTAAAGGTAGGTTTAAGGAGGCACTAGACTTGATGAGAGAGAAACTACCTTTGCCTGGCGTTTTGGGCAGGGTATGCTCTCAGCCTTGTGAAAGTGAGTGCAAAAGAAGTGAAGTTGATAAGCCCCTGGCTATTAGAGACCTAAAGCGATTCGCCTATGATGCCGTGGTTGATGAAAAGACGGCTCCTCTTCCCAGGACAAAAGAGCAGGGTGTGGCCATTATTGGCTCAGGGCCGGCAGGGCTTTCCGTAGCCTACGATCTGATAAGAAAAGGCTATAAGGTTACAATCTTTGAAGCACTTCCTGTTATAGGAGGCATGATGGCGGTCGGTATTCCTGATTACCGCCTGCCGAGAGAAGTCCTGAACCGGGACATTGAGTATCTTAAAGGTCTGGGGATAGAAATCAGGACCAACACACCTATAGGTAAGGGGATGACTTTGGATGACCTATCTCGACAGGGTTACAAAGCCATCTTCATTGCGGTGGGGGCCCATAATGGCCATAAGCTATCTATTCCTGGCACTGAAGCTGATAATGTATTGGTGGGTACCTCATTCCTGCGCGACGTAAATCTGGGTAATAAGATAAAGCTGGGCCAGAGAGTCCTAGTGCTCGGTGGTGGCGGTATAGCCATTGATTGTGCCCGTGTTGCTCTCCGCCTAGGAGCACAAAAAGCGGAAGTGGCATGCCTGGAGTCCCGAGAGCAGATGCCAGCGCTAGACTATGACATTGCTGAGGCTGGGAAGGAGGGAATAATCATTTACCCCTCACTCACCTTCAACAGAGTTGTGTGCCAAAATGGATATGCTACTGGTGTAGAGTGCCTTAAACTGCGCTGGATGGAGTTTGATAAGAATGGGAAATTGCACCTCGAGGCCATTGAAGGATCCGAGCATGTCTTATCGGCAGACACGATTATATTCGCAATCGGCCAATCTCCAGAGCTAAACCCCCTCTTGGCGGGCACCGACATCAAGGTAACCAAACGTGGCACCATCGCTGTAGCCCCCGAAACTCTGGAAACCAGTCGTCCTGGGGTCTTTGCCGGGGGAGATGCAGTTACAGGAACGGCCTGGGTTATCGACGCTATTGCGGCTGGACAGAGGGCTGCATACTACATCGACCGCTATCTGAAGGGGGAGGTTCTGGGAAAGAGCTACATAGATGTTCCCATCATAGCCTCAGATATTAAAGTTGAGATACCCGCTGACCTTGTTAAAGCCGAACGGCAGGAAATGCCTACTCTTTCTGTACAGGAAAGGGTTCATAGTTTTAACGAGATAGCGCTGGGGTACGGTGAGGAGCAGGCCATTACCGAAGCCAAGAGGTGCGTGAACTGTGCCGGGAGGCTTTGCCTCAGAGTATGTCCCTATGATGTCCCTCAGTTTGGAGCCGAAAAAGGGGCAAAGATGGAGAAATGTGACTTTTGTCTGGACAGGCTGGAAGAGAACAAAAACCCTATCTGCGTGGATGCCTGCATTATGCGAGCCTTGGACTGGGGTTCGATAGAAGAACTGAAGGTAAAACATGGAGATATTCAAGAGGCTGTTGGTTTTACATATTCATCAAACACCAAGCCTTCCATTATATTTAAACCGAAACATCTGCCAGACAAGGCAATTTCATCGGAGGAAAAATGAGCGAAAATAACCAACAAACAGAGAATAATGAAACGGTTATCTACACTGTATGTAATAGCCACTGCGGGGGAGCGTGCCTGCTCAGAGTTCACGTTAAAGACGGTGCAGTTATTAGGATCGAAACTGATGATGGAGAAGAGCCTCAATTCCGGGCTTGTCTAAGATGCCGTGCTTACCGACAGCGGCTGTATGCTCCAGACCGCCTCAAGTATCCCATGAAGAGGGTGGGGGCCAGGGGCGAAGGCAAGTTTGAGCGAATCTCCTGGGACGAAGCGTTTTCCACGGTGGCTAAAGAGCTAATACGGGTCAGAGATACCTATGGCCCAGCATCTATTATCTATTTCTGTTCACTGGCTGATGTACATACTCTCCATACCATGGCACCAATGCACAGATTACTCTGCATGGCCGGAGGTTATACTCCACTTTGGGGCTTTTTTTCCTACGAGGGTGGCGTCTTTGCCGAATGCGCTACCTACGGAACGCATATGACTAACAGTACCAGGGACGACCTTCTCAACTCCCGACTGATAATAATGTGGGCGTGGGACCCGGCGGTTTCAATCCACCGTTGCAATACTCCATACTATTTGGCCCAGGCTAAGGAAGCAGGCGCCAGAATCATTGCTATCGACCCAAGGTATACAGATTCCGCAGCCACCTTCGCTGATGAATGGGTACCTATTTACCCCTGTACTGATGCCGCCATGCTTATTGCCATGGCTTATGTGATTATTACAGAAAACCTCCAGGACCAAGCATTCCTCGACAAATATACCGTAGGTTTCGAGAAATTCAGGGACTATGTATTAGGCATTGACGACGGTAAACCAAAGACGCCCGCCTGGGCTGAGGCCATTACTGGCGCAAAGGCAGCTACCATCGAAAGGTTAGCCCGAGAATACGCTACCACCAAGCCGGCAGCCTTGATTACCGGCATCGCGCCGGGGCGTACTGCCTATGGGGAGCAGTATCACCGCGCTGCTATTACCTTATCGGCTATGACCGGCAATATAGGTATCAGCGGGGGAAGTTCCGGCGGCAGGTCATGGGGTGGCGAGTACTGGGGTGGGGAGATGCCTTTTCTAGCCCGCACCAAGGGGCGGATGGGTGCTCCCAGGAATCCGGTTGAGGAGGGATGGCCGACGCGCCGGGATACCGTTAAAGCACGCGGCTCTAAAGCGAATAGCAGTGTAAAAATAAATGTTGGTCAGATAGCCGATGCCGTATTAAAAGGCAAGGCCGGTGGCTATCCTGCCGATTACAAGCTTCTCTATCTGGCAAATACTAACTATGTCAACCAGGTTCTAAATACTAACAAGGCCATAGAAGCTTTTAAGGCTCTAGAGTTTATTGCTGTTCAGGAGCAGTTTATGACAGTTACCGCCAAGTATGCCGATATATTGCTCCCGGTCAATACCTACTTTGAAAGAAATGATTTTACCAGTGGTGGGGCTACTCCCTGGTATGGTATGGTAAACAAGTCTGTAGAACCTCTTTATGAATCTAAGTCTCACCTCGAGATAGCCAGCGGAATAGCCAAGGCAATGGGTATCGATGATTATAACGATAAAACGGAAGAGGAATGGCTAAAGGGCATAGTAGAGGGATTTAGAGAGGTCTTTGCCAAGGACAGAGAAGGTTCCGATTACGAAACGCTTAAGAAGAAGGCCCTTTATAGGTTCCCAACTGATGAGCCCTATGTGGCTTTTAAGGAACAAATCGAAGACTTGGAGAATCACCCTTTCCCTACTCCTTCAGGGAAGATCGAAATATATTCTCAAGAGTTAGCCGACTGGGATAACCCTCAGCTTCCACCCATTCCAAAGTATATTGAGGTCTGGGAGGGCCGGAACGACCCTCTGGCAAAGAAGTATCCATTGCAACTGGTCACCACCCATGCTCGTAGACGGGCACACAGTCAGTTTGACAATATACCTTGGCTTAGAGAGCTGATTCCTCAAAGCGTACAGATAAATACTGCTGATGCCCAGGCTAGGGGCATCTCTAACGGGGACTTGGTTCGAGTCTATAATGACCGGGGACAAACGGTTCTCCCGGCTGAGGTTACACAAAGGATAATGCCCGGTGTAGTGAATATCCCGCAGGGTGCTTGGTATGACCCCGATGAAAAAGGGATAGACCACGGCGGCTGCGCCAATGTACTGACCAAGGATGCCAAATCACCAGCTGGTGCATTCTGCACCAACACTACTTTGCTCCAGGTTGAAAAGTGGGTGGAAAAATAGGATATTGTTATTATAGTATCCCCCATAATGTCGTATAAAATCCCTCTCCCTTGAAGGGGCGGTTATCGTCCTCTCCTCTAATTTACCAGCTTCTTCGAAGATGCTTTAGCTCGCTTACTCGTAACCCACCAAAAACCAGAGAATAAACAATGAACTCATCCTTCAGTGAGCCACAAGCCGTTAAGAGCATGAGCGCTTGAGAAGCTAAACTCAAAGCCTCGCCGAGTTGCCGTATGTAGTCGCTGGGGTGTTTGGGGCTGACATAACACTGTGATATACTATCGTCAAGAGGAAAACCATCCTTAGTAGGTAGTCAGGGTAATGTTAGATAAACTGCCTTCGGATATCCAAAAACAGGTTGAGGAGGGTATTTCTATTCTTAAGCAAGGGGGGATAGTTGCCTTTCCTACCGATACCGTCTATGGCTTGGGGGCTTGCGCTAGTAATCAACAGGCAGTGGAGCGGGTTTATCGAGTGAAAGGGCGACCGCAGAATATAGCGCTCCCTTTGTTGCTAGCTCGTACATCACAGATAAGTGAGGTTGCTGAGCCTGTGCCGCAAATTGCCTGGCTCTTGGCTAAAAAATTCCTACCTGGTGCCTTGACTTTAGTTTTACATAAGTCTAACTCAGTCCCCGATATTATCACTGCCGGGGGTATAACTGTAGCCATTCGCATTCCGGCTCATCCTATTCCTGTTGCCCTGGCTGAAGGTCTGGGGGCACCTATTGTCGGCACAAGTGCTAATCTGAGTGGTAAGCCAAGTGCAGCGACTGCTAACGAGGTCTATTCTCAGTTTGGTGATAAAATAGATTTGGTTATTGATGGTGGCAGGTGCCCAGGTGGTAGGGAATCTACCATAGTTGATGTAACCAAGGAAACGCCTGTAGTTTTGCGGGAAGGTGCTATAGCCAGGAAAGAGCTCAAGCAGGTATGCGGGAGCATTGTGTTTAGGAAAGGAGGCTGAGTAGTGCGTATTGCTATTGGCTGTGACCACAAGGGGCTGAATCTCAAGCAATTTATTATGAAGCTAATTACTGAAATGGGGTATGCTTATGAGGACTTTGGCTGTTATACCGCTGAGTCGGTAGACTACCCTGACATTGCTAAAAAGGTAGCTGAAGCGGTAACCACGGGTTATTTTGAGCAAGGTATTTTGATATGCGATACTGGTATTGGTATGAGTATGGCAGCTAATAAGGTTAAGGGAATAAGAGCTGCTCTATGTCGTGATGCCTTCAGCGCTCGCCGAGCTCGTCAGCACAATGATGCCAATATCCTTTGTTTGGGGGTGGAGCAGGAGCAAGATATAATACCTGAAATCGTTGAGGCTTATCTTACCAGCGAGTTTGAGGGTGGAAGACACTTGCCGAGGCTAAATAAGATAAGAGCTATGGAAGGCTAATTATATGGGAGTTAGCTTGACAATAAATGAGTGCTATGTTATGTTTTGTCAATGGGGTTGAAGCTAGGATTTTAGAGTTTTAGTCCGTCCCCAGAGGGGCGGTTTTTAATTATTGAGGTAAGGGAATGGGCGAAAGTATGAAAAGCGATGTGGTTAAGAGGGGCGTGGAGCGGGCTCCGCACCGGTCTTTGTTACACGCTGTAGGCTGGGCGAGTACGGAAATGGATAAGCCTTTTATAGGCATTATTAATAGCTTTAGTGAGATCATCCCTGGACATATACATCTGCGAGATATTGCCCAGGCAGTGAAAGCAGGGGTGCGAAGTGGAGGGGGTGTTCCCTTTGAGGTTAATACCATTGCCGTATGTGACGGCATTGCTATGAACCACCCAGGTATGAAATATAGTCTGCCCAGCCGAGAACTAATAGCTGACTCGGTGGAAATAGTAGCTGAGGCTCATGCCTTTGATGGCTTAGTCTTTATCCCTAATTGCGACAAAATAATCCCTGGCATGCTTATGGCAGCGGTGAGGCTGAACCTACCGGCTATCTTCATTAGCGGTGGTCCCATGCTGGCGGGGCGACTGAGTAGTAACAGTGGGGTTAAGCATGTTGATCTCAGTTCTGTCTTTGAGGCAGTAGGTAGGGTAGTCAAAGGAGAAATGGGTCAGGAGGAGTTGGAGCAGTTGGAGGAGGTTGCTTGCCCCGGTCGCGGTAGCTGTGCTGGAATGTTCACCGCCAATACTATGAATTGCTTAACCGAAGCCCTGGGAATGGGACTACCAGGTAACGGCACTATCCCGGCTATTGATGCCAGGCGAATGCAGTTAGCTAAAGAGGCAGGACGGCAGGTTATAGAATTGTTAGCTAGTGATATTCGTCCCCGGGATATTATAAATAAAGATTCCATTCGTAATGCCTTTGCTGTTGATATGGCATTAGGTGGTAGCACTAATTCAGTTTTGCACCTTATGGCTATAGCTCACGAGGCAGGGGTTGATTTCCCTCTGCCGATGTTAAATGAGATAAGTAAGCGCACTCCTTATCTGTGTAAGCTGAGTCCTGCCGGTGACCATTACCTTGAGGATTTGGACAGTGCTGGTGGCATAGTCGCAGTGATGAAGGAGCTAGAAGGATTATTAAATCTAGAGTCAAGAACAGTATCGGGAAAATCGGTGGCTGGAATTATCACTGGCAGCCGGTTTGTGGATAAAGAAGTGATTCACTCTATTGCCAATGCTTACTCAACTACAGGGGGCATTGCTATACTTTTTGGTAACCTGGCGCCGGATGGTGCCGTGGTGAAGAGAGCAGCGGTGGTTCCTGAAATGATGGTTCATCGAGGTCCAGCTAAGGTATTTGACTCTGAGGAGGAAGCCACAGCAGCCATTATGGGTGGCAGCATAAAGTCGGGTGATGTGGTAGTTATTCGTTACGAAGGACCTAAAGGAGGGCCTGGGATGAGAGAGATGCTCACCCCTACCGCACTTCTGAGCGGTATGGGTATGGATAGAGAGGTAGCCCTTATAACTGATGGGCGTTTTTCCGGGGCAACTCGTGGTGCGGCTATTGGTCATGTCTCCCCTGAGGCAGCTAGCCGGGGACCTATTGCTGCCTTAAGTGATGGGGACATGATTAGGATTGATATCCCTAATCATAAGCTTGAGGTTGAGCTTAGTGACAAAGAAGTATCTGAGCGTTTGACCCAGTTAGCTGAGTTTGAGCCTAGGGTGAAAACAGGCTATCTCAGGCGCTACGCCGAGATGGTATCTTCAGCTAGCACCGGAGCTGTGTTTGGTCGGTAACAGCCGCTGTTGCCTGTAGGTGGTAAGAAGGAGTGGCTAAATCTCAAGGATGAGTGAAGAGGGAAAAGAAAAATTGAGAGAAGCAGGGCTGGTGGTTGATAAAAAAGGACACGTCCGTGTGAACAGGTGCGGAAATAAAGCTCGACGAAGGTCTTAAAAAGAGGACAAGGCTATTATGAAGATGACAGGTGCCCAGATTCTATGTGAGAGCTTGGTAAAAGAGGGGGTAGAGGTTATCTTTGGTCTCCCTGGGGGGGCTGTCATACCCCTATATGATACTTTACCTCAATATCCTCAGCTTCGCCACATTCTAGTGCGTCATGAGCAGGGGGCTGCTCACGCTGCTGATGGCTATGCCAGAGCCACAGGAAAGGTAGGGGTATGTATGGCTACCTCTGGTCCGGGAGCCACCAACCTAGTAACTGGTATTGCCAATGCTCACCTTGATTCAGTCCCCGTGGTAGCTATAACCGGTCAGGTAGTCAGATCCCTTATTGGCAAAGATGCTTTCCAGGAGGTAGATATTACCGGTATTACTTTGCCTATTACCAAGCATAACTATCTTGTTCTCGAAGTGGGTTCCCTGGCTAAAGTAGTTAAGGAGGCTTTTTATCTAGCTAGGAATGGTCGGCCGAGTCCAGTACTTATTGATATACCACGAGATGTTTTTATAGAGCAGGCGGAGTTTCACTACCCGAGCAAAGTGGATTTACCTAGTTCTAAGCCAACACTTCAGGGGCACCCGACGCAGATTAAGAAGGCAGCCAAGCTTATAAATGAGGCTCAGCGACCTCTTATTATTGCTGGTAGGGGGGTAATTATCTCCGGAGCCTATGCTGAGCTTAAGCAGCTAGCTGAGACAGCACAAATACCGGTGGTTACTACTTTATTAGGCATTAGTTGTTTTCCTGAGAGCCATATTCTAAGTTTTGGTATGTTGGGTATGCACGGTACAGCTTATGCTAATATGGCGGTTGAGGCGGCTGACCTCATTATTGCTGTTGGGATGAGGTTTGGTGATAGGGCTACGTGTAAGGTGAGTGCCTTTGCTCCTCACGCCAGCATCGTTCATATTGATATAGACCCAGCCGAAATCGGTAAAAATATGCGTGTAGATGTGCCTATAGTTGGTGATGTGAAGCTTGTTCTAAACGCATTAAATAAACTAATTATCTCTACTGAGCATATTGATTGGTTTCAGCAGCTTGATGATTGGCGAAAGGAACACCCGTTAACATTTGTTAGAGACAGTGAAGGGCTTCCGCCTCAGTTTGTCATTCGCAAGATATATGAGGTAACGCAGGGCGAGGCAATAATTGTTACTGGAGTAGGGCAGAACCAGATGTGGGCAGCTCAGCACTATTGGTATAATAAGCCAAATAGCCTGATATCATCAGGAGGTTTGGGGGCTATGGGGTTTGAGCTTCCAGCGGCTATGGGGGCTAAGATAGGCTGTCCTGATAATATTGTTTGGTGTATTGCTGGTGATGGGGGTTTCCAGATGACTATTCAGGAGCTAGCCACTATAGTTCAAGAAAAAGTGGCGGTTAAGATAGCTATTATCAATAATGGTTATCTGGGAATGGTGAGGCAATGGCAGCAACTCTTTTATAAACGGCGATATGTAGCTACACCACTAGCTGGCCCAGACTTTGTAAAGGTGGCTGAGGCGTATGGAATTCCTGGGCTGAGGGTTAAACGTAAGGAGGAAGTAGTTTCAGCTATTGAGCAAGCCATGGAGGAACAAGGTCCTTTCCTAATTGATTTTATGGTAGAACCAGAGGAGAATGTTTATCCTATGGTGCCGCCGGGGGCGGCTTTAGCTGAGATTATTGAAGAACCTGGGAAAGAGGTAGCAGTATGACCACGACAAAGCACACCTTAGTTGCTTTGGTAGAGGATAAGCCAGGGGTGCTTACCCGGATGGCAAGCCTTTTCCGAAGGCGTGGCTTCAATATTGAGAGTATTGTTGTGGGGCGTAGTGAACTGCCTCATCTAGCGCGCATGACTATTGTAATTGATGGGTCAACCACGATGGTGGAGCAGGTTAGAAAGCAGTTGGATAAGATTATAAATGTGGTCAAGGTGTCTGATATTACCGCAGATGACACAGTGGCTCGGGAATTAGCCTTGATTAAGGTAGGGGCCACTGCCTCTACCCGAAGCGAGATTATTCAGATTGTGGATGTATTTAGGGCAAACATAGTAGATGTCGCCTCTGATTCGGTAATAATTGAGGTTACCGGTGATGAGGAGAAAATTAATTCTTTATTTAATTTGCTTCGTGGTTTTGGTATTAAGGAAATGACTAGGACTGGCCGTATAGCTATGACCAGGGGAAGTCCAGGGCGGCTACCAGTGGGAAAAAGGTCATCCAAAGCTCAGGCCAAAAGGCAAAAAACTTAAAGCTCATTTATCGGGGGAAGCTTGAAAGGGCTTAAAATTAAGGTGAAAATCCTCTCTAAAACCTGTATTTCTCCATCTTCCCTTACTTCAGAGCACTAGTTAGCGTTAATAAATTAAAATAAAGGAGATGATAAATTATGGCTAAGATATATTATGAAAGTGATTGCGACCTAACTTTGCTTGAGGGGAGGGTAATTGGCGTTATAGGCTATGGAAGTCAGGGACATGCTCAAGCCCAAAACCTCAGAGATAGTGGTTGCCAGGTGATAGTAGCTGAAGCTGAGGGGAGTGAGGGCTGGAAGAATGCTAAGGATGCTGGCTTTGATGTGCTGATGGCGGTTGAAGTGGCAAAAAAAGCCGATATTATTGTAATGCTGGCTCCTGATAACCTGCATCGAGACATCTATTATCAATCAATTGAAAAAGGACTAGCCCCGGGCAATACCCTTATGTTTGCTCACGGCTTTAATATCCATTATGGACAGGTTATCCCGCCACCCGACATTGATGTTAACATGATAGCTCCTAAATGCCCGGGTCATATACTGAGGCAACTTTATATCGAGGGGGCAGGACCGCCGGCGATAGTGGCGGTTCATCAAGACGTTTCAGGTAAGGCAAAGAATGTGGCCCTTGCCTATGCCAAGGGTATCGGTTGCTCCCGAGCCGGCATTATAGAAACAACCTTCGCTGAGGAGACTGAGACTGACCTCTTCGGTGAGCAGACAGTGTTATGTGGCGGGGTTTCTGCCCTGGTGAAGGCTGCCTTTGAGACGCTGGTTGACGCTGGATATCAGCCAGAGATAGCCTATTTTGAAGTCTGCCACGAGCTCAAGCTTATTGTTGACCTCATATATCAGGGAGGCTTATCTTATATGCGCTACTCAGTTAGTGATACTGCTGAGTATGGTGATTATACTCGAGGACCGCGGATTATTGATGATATGGTTAAGGATGAGATGGAGCAAATCTTGGCTGAGATTCAGGATGGTAGTTTTGCTAAGGAGTGGATTTTAGAAAACCAGGCTGGTCGCCCGGTCTATAATGCCCTAAAACGCCTGGATGCCGAACACCCCATTGAGCTGGTGGGCAAAGAGCTGCGCCAGATGATGCCGTGGCTGAAG